>DOTV01000098.1:2295-10688 GCA_003520925.1 Bacteroidales bacterium
CAGCTTATCGATATGAAGGATTTTAACGGAAACAAACTCGTTGGAAGAATTATCGACCAGAAACTCTCTGTCAATATCCTGATCGACCTGCTTGAAAGCAGCAAGGGACATCCCGCAATTGATGAGCTTATTGCTGAGGTTAAAAAGATAAAGGTCATTTTTGACAAGATCACCCTCACGACTACACCGGTCAGACCCGAATATGACCAGACTACTAATGTAACAGTTCTGAAATCAGAGGTGCAGGCCGATCTTACACCTGAGGTATTTAAAGAGCTTTCATCAGCAGTCGCTGAAATCAGAAGTAATTTGATAAAATAACTGGCAAAATGAGAATATTAAAAATTGCTTCCATTCTGTTATTATTAATAACCGGAGCAGCGATTACTGTTAATGGTCAGTGCAAAGCATTTGCAAAAAAGACGTGTCTCCCCGAACTTGGAGCCTATACCCATGATGGTAATTATCATGCAACAGTTCTTTCAGAGGGTGAAGAAGCAGAACTTTACAAGACATTCTATTCTGACATGGAGTATCGTATGTCGATCTGCAGTGAAGAAGGTATACCACCTGTAGAATTCATGGTCCTTGATGTCAACAGGAATGTTCTCTTTTCAAGCAAGGAATCGGGAAATGCCAGAACGTGGGATTTTAAGCTTCAATCGAGCCAGCAGTTGAGAATTATAATAAAGATACCTTCCTCCGGCCAGCAGAGCGGAACACCTGCCAGTGGATGCGTTGCGATAATGTTCGGGTTCAAAATAAAATCATAAGCCCCCAACCCCCTAAAGGGGGCTTAATATATGTCTGCATTAATAAGTCCCCTTTAGGGGATTCAGGGGCAGAAGCTTCCGTGCCAGGTATTTCCCCGTATATGATCCCTTAAACTTAGCCAGTTCTTCCGGTCGACCCTCAAACACAACATAACCTCCCTCTTCACCACCTTCAGGTCCCAGATCAATTAACCAGTCGGAGCTCTTTATAACCTCCTGGTTATGTTCAATAAGTATCACTGAATGTCCATGATCGACCAGAGCATTTATCGATTTCAGCAGCTTATTAATATCATGGAAATGAAGCCCTGTTGTCGGCTCATCAAAGATGAAAAGAATATGTCCCGATCCTTTTTCCTGGCTTAGAAAATATGCAAGCTTAACCCTCTGACTTTCACCTCCTGATAATGTGCTTGAAGATTGTCCCATCTTGATATATCCAAGTCCAACATCTGCCAGAGGTCTGAGTTTCTCGATGATCCTCCTTTCGCTTTTGCCCGGGTGATTTCCGAAGAATGCAATAGCTTCATCAATTGTCATTTCAAGCATGTCATAAATGTTCTTCCCATTGTATCTTACCTCAAGGATATCCCTCTTGAACCTCATACCCTTGCAGTTTTCACATGTAAGTTCAACATCGGCCATGAACTGCATCTCTACCCTTATAATCCCTTCTCCCTGACATTCTTCGCACCTTCCACCCTCTATATTGAATGAGAAGTGTGATGCTTTGTAGTTATTCTGAACAGATGCCTGCTGCTCAGCAAAAAGCTTCCTGATCTCATCATAGGCTTTAAGATAAGTGACAGGATTTGACCTGCTCGATTTGCCAATTGGATTCTGATCAACCAGCTCAATGGCAGTCAGTCTTGAAACATCTCCGGTCACCTCCCTGAACTGGCCCGGCTTCAGGTTGCTACCGTTAATCCTGTTGGATAAAACATTATACAGAATATCCGAAACGAGACTTGACTTGCCCGATCCGCTGACACCTGTGACGGCTGTTATCGTATGAAGAGGAAATTTAACATCAATGTTTTTGAGATTATTCTCCCTTGCACCTTTAATTTCAATGTAACTGTTCCATTTCCTTCTTGTATCAGGAACTTTAACTGCTAGCCGACCTGACAGATAGCCTGCTGTAAGAGATGGATTTGATTCAGTCTCCACGGTTCTTCCCTGGAATACAAGCTCACCTCCCAGCCTGCCTGCCTCAGGTCCCATGTCAATAATTTCGTCAGCTGCCCTGATAATTTCCTCTTCATGTTCCACAACCAGTACTGAGTTGCCAAGATCCCTCAATTCCCTCAACACGTTGATAAGGAGATTGGTGTCGCGTGGATGAAGCCCAATGCTTGGTTCATCGAGAATATACATAGATCCGACCAGGTTGCTTCCAAGCGAAGTTGCCAGGTTTATCCTCTGCGACTCACCGCCAGATAGTGAGGATGATAGCCTGTTGAGTGTAAGGTAAGGGAGACCTACATCAATAAGGAATTTCAATCTCTGAGTGATTTCCTTAAGAAGACGTTCAGCAATCTTCAAATCCGGTCCGTTTAGTTTAATTTCGGTAAAGAACCTGAAAACTGAGGATACAGGAAGCGATACTATTTCCTGTATCGTTGTTCCTGCAACAGACACGTAAGAAGTCTCCTTTTTAAGACGTGTACCTTTACATTCCGGACAGAGTGTCTTTCCCCGGTACCTGCTTAATAATACCCTGTACTGAATCTTGTACTTCTTTTCATCAAGATGCTCAAAAAACCTGTTCAAACCATAAAAATAGCGGTTCCCTTTCCAGATTACCTGTTTCTGCTCGTCAGTGAGCTGGTAATAGGGTTTATGGATTGGAAAATCAAACATTTCAGCACCGGATACCAGACGCTCCTTCCATTTTTTCATCGAATCGCCTCTCCAGCATGCAATTGCATCCTGGTAGACCGAAAGATTTTGATCAGGGATCACCAGACTTTCATCAATACCAATTATCTTGCCATAGCCTTCACAGACTGGACATGCTCCTATCGGATTATTAAAACTGAATAAGTATTCATTAGGTTCTTCAAATTCAATCCCATCCTCTTCAAATTTGTTTGAGAAGTATTCACGCTTTATTCCTTCCTCTGAATGAATTATTGCCTGGCAATGACCTTTACCGGTCTGAAATGCTGTTGCTGCCGACTCTGCCGACCTGCTTAAGTTATCAGCATCGCGACTTATGATAAGCCTGTCAATAACAATATTAATCTTTTCACCAGGCTTAAAATCCTTTTCTGATCCTGGGCTGTCGATTCTTTTCAGCTCACCATCTGCCTCAATACGGTTGATTCCCTGCTTGATAAGAAATGAGAAATACTCAGATATTTTGAAGTTTTCCGGAATCTGCCCGGGCGCAGCAATTGTCACATTTGTACCCTCAGGCAATGTTTTCAGGAAGTCTACAAGGTCATCTGCACTATGCTTTTTGACCTCTTTTCCGGAAACAGGTGAGAATGTCCTGCCAATACGGGCAAACAGAAGTCTCAGATAATCATAAATCTCGGTTGATGTTCCGACCGTCGAGCGGGGATTGCGGGAGTTTACTCTCTGTTCAATGGCAATAGCCGGAGGGATTCCGTTTATGAAATCCACTTCGGGTTTGTTCATTCTTCCAAGAAACTGACGTGCATACGACGAGAGGCTCTCTACATATCTCCTCTGACCCTCAGCATAAATAGTATCAAAAGCAAGCGATGATTTCCCTGATCCTGATACACCGGTAATAACAATCAGCTTATTCCTGGGAATTTTAAGACTGACATTTTTCAGATTATGTACCCTTGCCCCTTTGATTTCTATATACCCGTCTGTCATTTTCTAGAATAGTTTTTTTACCCCTAAATCCCCCAGGGGGGACTTTTTATTATTGCAAACACAAAAGGCCCCCTTTGGGGGGTTGGGGGTGTAATCCGGTTTATTAATCGGAATCAGTTTGTAATGTTGAGATTCTATAATTTATAATTAGAATAAATCTAAATAAGCAGATTTTGACCAGTTTTTTAAAAAAAACCAAAAATAATATTTTGAAATCAGAAAAATTCATTTTTCTTTGCATTTCTATTAACAATTAAAAACAGACTGCCTATTCAACAACTCTACTCTTGATTCACTTAAATTAAAGAGAGAGCTATGAAGAAAACAATGTCCGATTACGAACTTATCGAACTGTTCGTAAAAGGTGAGCAGTCCTGCTTCGAAGAACTAATCCGCCGTCATAAGAACAAAGTATTTGCGTACATAAGTCTTTATATACGCGACCAGGCACTTGCTGAAGATCTTTTCCAGGATACATTCCTGAAAGTGATCCAGTCAGTAAAGTCCGGCAAATACTACGACAACGGAAAATTCATTTCCTGGGTAATGCGTATTGCCCACAACCTGATTATTGATCATTTTCGCAGAGTCAAACAGCTTAATACTGTTTCGAACGACGATTATGAATCGGATCTCTTCAATTCGAAAAAGCTTGCAGAAGACAATATTGAAGATCATCTTATAAAAAGACAGATCCAGAAGGATATCAGGAAACTTATAAGCCAGCTGCCTGATGACCAGAGAGAAGTAGTAATTCTTCGTCATTATTCGGGGCTCAGCTTTAAGGAGATTGCCGATATTACTGATGTAAGTATAAATACAGCCCTTGGCAGAATGAGATATGCTCTCATTAACATGAGGAAAATGATGGAAGAGGCAAAAATCAGCCTTACATTTAATTAAGCCAAGTACAATTTTTTTTGCCATGGGCCGTTTTTATAGAAATATTTATAATTACGCCTATGGCAAAAACTTCTACTCCTTTTCTTTCATATCACGAAATTCAGGTTGACAACATTGACATTTATGAAGATGCATTCGGCCTCTACCAGGAATTCGGCGATGTGATAAACCTCCTGGGACAGCTGAACCCTGTTCCAAAGAAAAGACTGACAAAACGACTTATTGAGCGGGTCAGGCAGATGAACTGAGAAAAATCAGCAAACACAGGAATTATTTCCTGTGTTTTTTTTATCCCATTACTCTAGTAGTGTCAATATTTAGTGAATCCCTGAAAGGGATTAAAAAGAACGTCACACAGTGGCGTGATGTGAATAACCTCCGGTGAAACCGGAGGTCGGCAATCCCCCAACACATATCAGCTCTGAAGGAGCTGAATAAAGGTAAGTTGGAAATATCCATCTCCGTTCCAGTGGTCATATCCCGCCCCTTCAGGGCTTAACATCAGTTATTGCCAGCTACCCCCGGTTGACACCGGGGGTTATTAACATTTAGCCGCTACGCGGCAAATAGTCCCATTGGGACTTACTGTTTCTGAATATGGTGAAAAATGAAGAAAGGGTAGACTTTTCAAAGAACCACTTTTTCAATATTAAAAAAAATCAAAAAAAGTTTTGTTTTCAAAAAAATATTGATATCTTTGTGATATCATTTAGATATCATAGTGATATTATAATGATATTAAAATTAATCAAAAACTATGAAACAAGAATTTACTGTAAAACCTGTCTCGGGTTACCTTGCTGTGCTGGTAGCTATATTGCTTCTCGGCGGAGCTGTTGCCGGATTTTATTATGAGTTTATCTGGCTGGGGTTTCTACTGACCCTGCTTTTCGTGCTTACAGTCATCGGACTTACGATTGTTTACCCTAACGGTTCCTGTGTAATGGTCCTTTTCGGAGCATACAAAGGTACAATCAGGGACAACGGCTTCTTCTGGGTAAATCCTTTCTATATTAAAAGAAGGGTGTCGCTGAGGGCCCGGAATTTCGACAGTGAACCGATCAAGGTCAACGATAAGATCGGTAATCCTATCAAAATAGGATTTGTGCTGGTTTGGAAAGTGTCTGAAACATATAAGGCTGTTTTTGAGGTGGATGATTACCAGCATTTTGTTCTCGTCCAGAGTGATGCAGCTCTCAGGAAGCTTGCTGGTCTCTATCCTTATGATAATCTTGAGGATCATGAAGCTGTCATGACTTTGCGCAGCGGGGGTGAAGAGGTTAATGATGAACTGGAGAGGGAAATAAGGGAGCGCCTTGTTATTGCAGGGATTGAAGTTATTGAAGCCAGAATCAATTATATTGCCTATGCTGAAGAGATTGCAAATGCAATGTTGAGAAGACAGCAGGCAACTGCTGTGGTGGCCGCACGATTCAAAATTGTCGAGGGGGCAGTATCGATGGTTCAGATGGCCCTTGAACAGCTTTCAGACAAGAATATTGTCGAACTTGACGAGGAAAAAAAGGCTTCAATGGTTAGCAACCTGATGGTCGTCCTTTGCGGTGATAAGGATGCCACCCCGGTAGTAAATACAGGAACCTTACATTCATGATATGAGTGAAAGAAGAAGTATTCTTCTCAGGCTTGATCCCAAAAAGCTTAAAGCTTTGGAGAAGTGGGCTGCTGATGAGTTCAGGAGTACCAACGGCCAGATCGAATTCATAATCGATGATGCATTACGAAAGGCAGGAAGATACAAGGGGAGCAGGGATACAGGTATGGAATCTGAAGATGACTTGCCCCCTTCAGGCTCTAAGGGGGGCTTTTAAAATTGATTTATGAAATAGATGGAATAGCAGGCAGCGATGCCTGCTGTTTCTGTTCTTAACCTGCTTTGTCCAAGGTGAACAGGTTTATACCCGTTTTTCAAAGCAAGGTTGACCTCTTCAACGGTGAAATCCCCTTCGGGACCGATTAGAATAACGGCATCGCTTTTCTTCTCATAAACCTGGTCTATCTTTTTCCTGTCATTATCCTGGTTACAGCTTGCTATCATCTTTATTCCGGTACGATCGGTTCCTGTAAATTCATTGAATGTTACCGGCTCATTCAATGAAGGCTTGAATGCTTTTAACGACTGCTTCATTGCTGAGATAATGATATTGTTTATCCGGTCCTTTTTTATCCCGGTCTTTTCAGTATTCCTGCAAATGAGTGGTGTTATCTCATCCACGCCGATCTCGACGCTCTTTTCGATAAACCATTCAAATCTCTCCGGATTTTTTATCGGTGAAATGGCAATATGCAGTCTGTATCCTTTTTTTTCAAAATTCCCTACTACCGCTGTTATTGTTACTTTACAGCCCGATGGATCGGGATCGGCTATAGTTCCCTCATAAAGGTTTCCAACCCCGTCGACCAGCTTCAGCATGTCCCCTTTTTTCAACCTTAATACCCTGATACAGTGCCTGGAATTATTTTCATCCATCAGGCATATATCGCCGGTTATACCCGGTACATAGAATATCTGCATATAAAAACTTATTGGAATCTCAACCTTTACCTTACGATGCCATCAAGGATTTCCGGTTCAACATCTTCTTCACCGGCCATTCTTCTGAGGAACCTTGCAAGCCTGTCCTCCACGGCAACCATATAAGTGTATGGCACCTTGACTGATGAATCGGGATGTCTCCTGTCCTTAATTTTAATTGTGTTTAACAGTGTATTAAAGTCGATATTCCCTGCCTGAGCCATCATAACACCCTTGAAGTACGAAAAGTAATACCAGGTTGAAGCGTTGGCCTTAAGATAGATGTCGATCATATCACCCGATCTTCTCCTCTGAATGTCGACAAATCCGTCAACATAAACATTAACTGGCTGGCCGCCAACATATCCGATTCCAATCTTGCCTGACGACCGGAACGATGATGATGCCTCGTTCCACTTAAGGTTCACCTCATTAAGCAGGAGTTCGTAAGTAAATTCCTTTGGCAGATTCCTTGACATACCGAAGAGATCTGTCTCTTCCCTCAGCTGTTTTGCAGCATCGATGCCAATCAGGTCCTTCATTCCCTTGCTGACGAATTCGGAATTCAGATTGACAGGTTTGAGAGTTGGTATCATCCTGAACTCATCACTCATCATCTTCAGTGCTTCAGGCGAAAAATAGAAATCAAGACCGATAATTGCTTTTATATCTACTTTCCCCGAGTCGGTTGTTTGGATCAGGCTTCCTGATTCTGCCATATTTACAAGATCAAATCTCGATCCGAAGTTAAGCTTGCCTTCTCCCGATAAAATGCACTGATTCCTGTCGAGCGCCACCATATTCCCGTTAATGGCCGGATCGGCAATTTTTTCAGGTGAAGATATCTGATACCTGTTTTTTGCCTTATTGTACCAGAGTACACCGCCGGCATCTATTAGGCCGATATCGGTCCATGATTTCTGCTGTGAAAGAAACGCAGGGTATATATGGATTGAATCAAGATTCATGAAAGATCCCGAATAGACTATATTATCGTTGATATCTCTTGGTTTTTCACTCAAAGTGATCATAACATTTTTAGGATCAATGAATGATTTGAATTTAACGGGGTAGCTTTCAAATTTACTGCAGTCGTGTAATATCCCGGCGGAACCTGTGAATAGAAGGTTCTTTGACCTTGAAAAAAGGTTAACATCACCGGTAAAAGTAAATGCGGAGCTTAGCATGAATTTCTGATCAGCTGGGATAAAGCCCCTGGCACTTGTTGCCATTGTATCAACTGCAACCTCAGGAAAGTTTATTGGCCTGATTTCATTATTATCGTCAACATAGTCATATATAGCACTTCCGGAATATCTTTTTGCTGATTC
>DOTV01000162.1 GCA_003520925.1 Bacteroidales bacterium
TTCTCAGTAACCCTAAGATCAACATTCTTTTTGATAGTGAGCCAAGAGCTTTTATTAAGGATGGCGATAAAATTGTCACGGAAATTGAGAATGTGAAAACAAAAGAACGCCAGAAACTTGTAAGCGACGGTGTATTTATTTTCATCGGAATGAAGCCCAATATTGATCTCTTCAGGGATAAACTTGAGCTTGACAAGTGGGGATATATCAAGACTGATGAAGACATGAGAACGAGTATCAAAGGGGTTTATGCAGTCGGAGATGTTATAAGTAAAAAATACCGCCAGATTACCACTGCTGTAGCTGACGGAACTATAGCCGCTATGGCTATCGCAAAGGAATCAGACTGAAAATAATTGATTTAACTTAATATTCGATAAGATGAAAAAGAACATGGGAACCATCGACAAGGTAATCAGGGTACTGGTTGCAGTCGTAATTTTAGTCCTGTATTTCACACATGTAATTACAGGCACTCTGGCAGTTGTACTTTTAATCCTTGCAGGTGTCTTTGTTATTACAAGCCTTCTTGGTTTTTGCCCTCTTTATCTGCCGGTTGGCTTTAGCACCGCGAAAAAAGAATAAAAGAAAAGGGTGCCCTTTTAAGACACCCTCTTCTTTTAATTGTAACTAAAATATTATCTGCGTCTTGCACCCGACATTTTTGACATCCTCATGTTGTGATTTATTACATTGACACATGCACCATCACTTACCTGCATTCTGCGAGCCTGTGATGCGTTCTGGGCTCTGGTCGGTGACATTGTGTGCGAAGGATCCTGCAACCTGGTCCGGTCCCTTTTACGAATCTGATCACCGGTTCCGGTCTGATCATGTGTTCGAAGCTGATCCCTTTTACGTGTCTGAAGCAGACTCTGATCTCCAGCTTGTGATTGTGTCTGAGTCCCGGTGCCGGTTTGCACCTGAGTCTGATTCTGGGTTTGGTTCTGAGTCTGATTAGTGGTCTGAGCTGTTATACCAGCACTGATTAAGAGTGCTATAGCAGATAAAAAAATTGTCCTTTTCATAACTTTAATTTTTAAGTGTGAGTTGTTTATTGGTCAAATGTAAATCCGTGAAGATGAACAACTCATGAATTTTTGAAAAATCCTGAAAATCACGCTTGACATTATTACAAAACCTTAAGGACCCGGGAAATATGAGTCATTATATAAAGGCACTACATAACCGGCTTCTGCTTTTGATATTAATTGTGACTGCAGGAATGTCCGTTCTGATGATGGCTTTCATGCTGGTGGCAACTGCTCCCACTATCTTTAACTAAGCCGGCAAGGTATTGTTTCACAACCTCAGTTGCATCGCCAGAGCAACCGCGGATAACATCTATTCCGCTATAATTCAATACATTAATAGCACCTCCACCAATACCACCTGCTAACATCATTGTAACTCCATCAGCTGCAAGTACACTTGCAATATCTGACTTACAACCACATCCCTGGGGTGATTCGACACTCTTGATTTCGGCTATTTCCTTTTTATCTGAAATTGTATATACACCATATGATTCACAATGTCCAAAATGGCTGTCTATTTGATTTTCTTTAGTTACCGGAACTGCAATTTTCATTTTTAACTAATTTGATTTTTATTGAGTTTGTTATTATTAATTTAATTTGATCAATTCATTTTGTCCATATGCAGTGCAATTCTTGCATTTAAAGTGGTTTTCCAAACCTTCTATCAGCTTATAACATTTATTGCAGCGATACCAGTCTTTCTCAAGCTGATAATTTCCGCCTTCGATCTCAATTGCTTTCCCTTCGACAAATGATTTAGCAATAAGTTTTAATGCCCTGTTATAAATCCTGGTAAGTGTAGGACGTGAAATATTCATTTGTTTTGCAGCATCGTCCTGGGGAAGCATCTCGTAATTCACAAGCCTTATACTTTCATATTCTTCATATTTCAACCTGACTGATGCTTTAACACAGGATTGCATGCCAAAGGGTCTGAAGCCCTTCATTTTAGGAGGGTTAATAATCTTTCTTGCTTTCTGTGGCCGGGACATTCATTTCGGTTTAAGTGAAGATTTAATTTCGGGATAATTAATATATCCGAAAAACAATTTAACGAGAAAGGAAACTTTCATAGTTGATTGTCTGCGCAAAGATAATGAACCAGCGTTCATAAAGCAAATAAAATCAACTTTTTTCAATCGGACCTGACATATATGGGAATTTTCCCTTAATTAATTTATTATCGAGATTAACAACGGCTCGAAATCAGCATGAAAACGTCAAATTGTTTTGTTTCAGAGGCCGATATTTTCTTATTAATAACAAAACATTTCCTGTGACTGATATCTGTAAATCCATGGTTTCTGACCAGGGTTGACAAAGTTTCAACATCGAATCCCCTGTGGCCGGTAAAGCCATCGCCGTGAAATGAGCCGTCTTCAGGATACAGATCTGCAATAGCAAGGAACCCCCCGGGATTCAACAGCTTATAAAAACGGGATATAATTAAATCTATGTCAGAAACATGATGAAGAACCATCTGTGTAAAAATCAGGTCGAACCTTTCATTTTTATAATCGGATTGTTCCAGGTTAAAATTCAGAACTTTAAGGTTCCTGACTTTTGAAGTTTTGATTTTTCCGGCCATCACCTTCACCATTTCTGAAGAGTTGTCCATCAGTGTTATCTCTTTTACATGATCTTTCAGCAGAAAACTTGTTATCCCTGTCCCTGCGCCATACTCAAGAACTTTCATCTCAGTGTTAAGAGGAATCAGCCTCTTTATCTCAACTGCAATAGCTTCGGAGCGATCCCGATGCATTGGATTCTCGTCCCAGCCGGCTGCTTTAATGTCAAATTCGTTCATTGATTTTTGCAGATATTAATTGTCTGGTCAAATATTATGGATAATAACATTTTCTATTGTTCAAAGTTCACAATTCAAAATGAATTGATCATAAATCTGATTATTTTGCACAATTAAGCAACCTAAAGAAGTGAGTTCTTAGTTCACAGATCACCCCAAAATATATCGGTTCTCAGTGATATTAATAATCCAAAGTTATGATCCTTCCTTTTGTGAAATTGAAGAATTTATCTTTCTGGGCTATCTGAACGCCATCCATCAGGTCTTCAGGCTTGAACCCGGCTATTTTCAGACATGTCGGACATGCATACACACCAACTCCTTTATCAGTTAACTGTTTAATGTATGAATGTGCAGATTCAAAATCTGCAAAATTCAGATCTTTTGCACTTTTTACAAGAAGATCCACTGCATGTATATCCATATATACAATTACATCCTTATCCATTGACATCATAACAGCCATTTTTAAAGGCATCAGAACACGGTGAGGGTCGTTATAGCTTTCTGTTATGTGGATAAATATTCCATCTCTGACAGAGGTTTCAGTTTCAGCCATAGTTGAATGCATATGCGAAACAGCTGTTGGCTTTGGATTCTGATTACATGACATAATCAGGAATGCACAGACTATTAACAGGTTTAACTTTTTCATTTTTTTTTTTGGATAATAAAGTTACAATATTTACTGTATTAAGAAGATAATTCGGGCTGGTCAGTTTTTCTCCTTAATTAGTAATGCAAATGGGATTTTTAAATTTAATACGATATTTCTTCCCGGATCATAGAGCCCCACTTCTTTCAAAGTCGACAGATGGTCAATATATTTCTTATCAAACAAATTGTTTCCACTAATAGAGACAGACATAAGCTGATTCTTAATTTTAATGTTCCCTCCAATGCTTAAGTCTAAGATAGTGTATCCATTTGTGGCCGTTTCATCGGGCGCTGTATTGTTCTGATCAAATGCCGTAGTTGTAAAAACGGAAATAAATGCATTCTGCAGAAATAGTAAATTTACCTTTTCTGCCCTGAGTTCGAACTGCAATTTATGAGCCGGAATAAATGGTAAATAAACACCACTTTTTTGTTTGCCGATCACCAGTGAATATGTTGGCTCAAATGACATCCACTTCATTGATCCCGGATGAAAATGGAAGCCGGCTTCTCCGCCAAAAAGACAGGAGTTTGCCTGTTGATACTTATAAATATTCATTCCTGAAGTAGTTGTTTCTCCTGTTGGTGAGATGAAAATATAATTATTGATAATGTTATAAAATCCGGCAATATCAAACAGGAAATTATCAATATGGTAATGTATGTTTAAATCCATCTCGTAGGAATTCTCAGGGACAAGATTCTGGTCACCCACTTCGTATCGTAATTCATGAGGCCCATTTGAGGTCAGCTCAGCCAGGTTAGGTGTCCGGTAAGCTGCCGCAAAGTTTGCCCTGAATAACAAATATTCTGAGTAGTTAAAGGTAGCGCCAAATGAACCACTGAAACTGCCATAATTTTTATTTATTGCCGGACGATATGTCTCCAGGTCTGCCGGCAAACCAATAGATTGTGTTGAGACTGATTTGTTATCGTAACGGAGTCCCGATTGTATTTTCAGTTTTTTGAAAAAGGTATACTGCAATAAGCCAAATGCTGAGTAATTATTTGTTTTTGCATCAGGTAAAAGTAATGTTTCCCTGTTATTGATGTTTTTATTTGTTTGATTAAGACCCTGAAAACCAATAATGTATTCTGAGTTCAATTTCGATGGCAAATGAAGAATTGTTTCATATGTAAGTGTTGCAAGCCGCATTTGAATTTCAAAAATGTCAGCTTCCCCGAAATGGATCAGTTCGGTATTCTGATAAGCCGAATTTATATCAAGTTTAAGTTTTCCAAAATACAGTTTGTTTTGAGATGACAATAAATGGTTATTAAATTCCTCGTACCAAATTTCATTTTTTCGTCCCCTTTCTTTGACTTCTTCAATAGCCTCATCTTCCACCATTCCGAGTTTTTGATTATTAAAATCATAAAACAAATTAAATGTTCCGATTTTATCAGTGTAACCTGTATTTGCTTTGAATGATAGTTCGTTGAAACGTGAATTGGGAACAAAAGAACCGCCTCCCTGAAGATAATCTGCATTTGTTTTTTGACCAATTCTTATTCCTCCGAATATTTTTTTCGATGCAGCTTTTAATCCGAAATTATTTGTCATCCCGAGGCTGTTCGAAAAGAGCTGAAAGTTAAAATCACCGGAGAAAGTGTTTACTGAAGCCGGTTTCTCTTTAATAAGATTAATAACTCCGCCAATAGCGTCAGATCCATAAAGTAAAGAAGCCGGACCTTTAATGATTTCAACATCTTCAATTCCGAATTCGTCTATCCCCAGCGGATGGTGGCTCGAATACTGGTAATTTTCAAACCTTACTCCATTATTTAAAACCAGGATATCATTCATTGATAATCCTCGAATTACAGGCTTTGAAACTCCGCTTCCCTTTGAAATCATATCAACTCCTGGCACTCTGGTCAGTACCTCAGAAAAATTAGCAGTGCTTTTCGTTGTAAGAAGGCCAAGTTTAAGGACATCAATTTTTACAGCATTATCATGCTGTGTAGAATTATAAAACCCGGTAATTACAACCTCCCCGGCCTCAATTGTTGTGCTTTTTAGTTTAATATTCAGTTCAACCGATTCTCTATTTAACTCAATTGTCTCAATGGTATTTATATATCCGATATAAGAAAACTGAATTTTCAACTTGCCATTTGGTAAACCGGACAATTCATATTTTCCTTCACCATTTGCAATAGTCCCCTTGTTAAGGTCCGGAATATAAATTGTTGCACCCGGCAACGGTAAATTGTTCTGCTCTGTTATTTTTCCTGTTATTTTGTTCTGAGCATTTATGATATAATTAGATAATATCATAAAGCAAATGATAAATGTTTTTTTCATTTGATACTTTTCCTCTTTTAACAATTCATTAATAAACGACTACAAGAATTAATCAGTTGAAATTTGAAATGTTAAAGGCGGTGCACGTAAAAGAAAAAAAAATGAAGAGAGATTTGAGTTATATGGAGAATTGTAACTGATGAAGTAATTATCTGAAGGATTTTCCTTTTGCAAACTGACATATTCAGTGAATGACAAAAAAAATGAAAATTCAAAACTGCATATGCCGCACTTCTCATGGAATGGATGAATTCCTATAACATTTGAAGGAACCAAACAGGAGTGTTCATGATGATGTTCAATTTTTACTATTGACGGAAATATGAAGACCATCAATAGCAGTAATGCAATATTATTTTTAATTTTTCTGACCATTATATTGATTACTCTGCATATTGCATTTGAAGGGCATCATATTTGAAACAGTAATTAAACACGAAGATAATTGATAAATACTTTAAATAAAAAAGGTTGTTTGGAAACTCCGCATGAGCCGGCTGGAGCTATCACCTGGTTGAAGCATTTGTTTTAAAGATAGTCTAGTCTCTCCAGGTAGTTTTCTAGAGAAAAAGAATAAGAGGTTATTTTAAAAACTATCAGGGATCCACCTGAAAAAATAATATATTTGTTTTAAGTCCATTATAGCTAACACATTTAAATTCTAATACCTAAACTCTATGGCAAAAGTTTTAGTACTGGGTGCCGGAATTTCAGGTCATACAGCAGCCGCTTATCTTAGAAAAAAACTTGGCAGAAAACATAAGGTTGTCGTAGTAAGTCCATCAGCATATTATCAATGGGTTCCTTCGAACATCTGGGTGGGTGTGGGCAAAATGACTGTTGAACAGGTGAGGTTCAAACTTAAGAAAGTGTATAACAGGTGGGATATTGATTTCAGGCAGGCAAGAGCCACAACAATTTTTCCTGAGGGGGGGAATGGATCAGAACGCCCGTTTGTTACAATTGAGTATACAGATGAAACCAACAGGGGAAAGACTGAAAACGTTGACTACGATTACCTTGTAAATGCAACCGGCCCCAGGTTGAACTTTGCTGCCACCGAAGGACTTGGCCCTGGTAAATTTACTCATTCAGTTTGCACTTACGATCATGCGGCTTCCACATGGGAAGCCCTCAAAACCTGCTTAACGAGGATGGAAAAAGGTGAAATACTCCGTTTCCTTATTGGTACAGGTCATCCGGGCGCAACCTGCCAGGGTGCTGCATTTGAATATGCACTTAACGTCGCCCATATAATCAGGGAAAAGAAACTTCAGGATAGAGCTGAGATAACATGGATCTCCAACGAATATGAACTGGGTGACTTTGGTATGGGTGGTGCATTTATCAAACGGGGAGGATATATAACACCAACCAAGGTATTTAGTGAGTCAATCTTGGCTGAATATGGGATCAAATGGATTAAGAGAGCCGGTGTTATGAAGATTGAGGAAGGGATTGCCCATTATGAAACCCTTGATGGTGCATTGAAAACTATTGGTTTTGATTTTGCAATGCTACTTCCTCCCTTTGCAGGTGCAGGATTTAAAGCCTTTGACAAAACAGGAGAGGACATTACTGCAAAGCTTTTTGCTCCAAGTGGTTTTATGAAAGTGGATGCTGATTATTCAGGAAAGGACTTTGAGGAGTGGTCAGTTGAAGACTGGCCTTCAACATATCAAAGTCCTGCATACCCTAATATTTTCGCAACCGGTATTGCTTTTGCTCCGCCTCATCAGATATCAAAACCAATGAAAAGTCCCAATGGCACGCTTATTACACCGGCACCACCAAGAACCGGAATGCCATCGGGTGTAATCGGTAAAGTTGTAGCACTTAATATAATTGACCTTATAAAGACAGGCGGGACAGAATTCAAACACAAAGCATCGATGGGGAAGATGGGAGCAGCTTGTGTCGTGTCTGCAGGCTATGGCATGATAAAAGGTAATGCAGCTACCATGACAGTATTCCCGATAGTTCCCGACTGGCAGAAATATCCCCAATGGGGAAGAGATATCAACTATACTGTTGGCGAAGCAGGCCTGGCAGGCCACTGGATTAAACTGTTTTTACATTATATGTTTATTCATAAGGCAAAAGGATATCCATTCTGGTGGCTGATTCCTGAATGACACACTTGTTAAAAATTAAAAGGAAGATATAAAATATGGCTAAAAATATTGTTCGGGCTTACTATGATGAGTCTTATCCGCCCCTTCCAACAAAGTCGACTCTTTTCTGGCGTAAAAACCTGTTGTGGCAGGCATGGCGGTTTATTGCGCTCAATCTTAAGATAATGCGCATAATTGTCGGGGGGCATTCCTGATAAAATTAGGCCAGAAATAAATGGTCAAAGAAAGTCATTTCTAAGGACCGCTGATTTCAGGAATGATTTAATATTGTCAAATGGAACCTCTATATGAAATTGCCATCATAATCCATCCTGGGATCGGTATCGGAAAGATCGATAACCCTCTGATGACCCGGATTACCGTTTTTATGTGTTGAAGTGCCACCATTATAACACCTTTTAATTCCCCATTTGCCATGAAATATTTTGCCTGCACTGGTCGGGTCAACGTGATAATGGCCGAATAGGAGCATATCAATTCTGTTTTCAATGATCTTTCTTAACTCCTCAGTGTCCCGTAACTGCATCCCGAACTTAAAATCAAAAGGATGATGGTGAAGGTAAACAACCTTTTTCCTGCTGGATACCTCCTTTTGATTCAGCATTTTATCGAGCCCAAGCAACTGCCCCTTCCCTAATTCGCCTTCGCAAAGAAGACGGTCGAGAAAATGAAGCTCTTCGGCGGTTGAATCCAGACCGATGAAAGC
>DOTV01000180.1:0-12367 GCA_003520925.1 Bacteroidales bacterium
TGGACAACTATCAGAAAAGGCTTAACACAAGATTTTCAGTTTCTCAGAAAGCCCTGAAGGATCGCCTCGATCTTACAATGTCGGGTGGCATCAACCAGAGGGACTATCAGGCTACTTCTACGAATAATTTCGTTCTGGCTTACAATGTGGTTCCAACAATTCCGGTAAAAAATGCAGACGGAACATGGTGGGATTCTGATGAATATGATATGGGTAACCCGGTGAGGAATATGACATACAACAAAGCTCCCCGTAAAACCGGACTATTATATGTTAATGGAAAAGCAAATCTGAGAATTCTGAACGGGCTGACTGTCGGAGTGAACTTTTATAAGGAACGCAATTCTTACGACGCTGGTGATTTTCTGGATTCACGTACCCGTTGGGGAAGAGCATCCAATGGAACAGCATCCCGTTCATCTTCAACAAGCGATAAAAACCTCCTTGAAACTATGTTAAATTATGCCAAAAAATTTGGCAGCCATGATATAAATCTGTTAGGAGGTTATTCTTATGAAGACAACTATTACCAGTCGGCTTTTGCACAAAACAGGTATTTTGTGACAAACCTATTTGGATTTAATAACCTTGGTGCAGGAGAACAGCTGTTAACAGGTGACGTATCATCAAGTGCAAACATGAGTAAACTTATATCATTTTTTGGAAGAATAAATTATTCACTTGCAGACCGTTACATTCTTTCGGCCACATTACGCCGTGACGGCTCCTCAAAATTCGGTCCTAACAATAAGTGGGGTACTTTCCCGTCAGTATCGGCCGCATGGAGAATAATTGATGAACCATTTATGCAAAGTATTAAAGGTGTAGTGGATGAATTAAAACTGAGGGTTGGTTATGGTGTCTCCGGTAATCAGAGTGGTCTGAATCCTTATCAGTCATTATCATTGTATGGCTCTTCGGGTTTATATTATGATAACGGAGCATGGCACACAGCTTATGGTGTAAGTCAGAATCCGAATCCTAACCTGAAATGGGAATCGACAGCTATGTTTAACGTCGGACTTGACTTCAGTGTTTTGGATTCCAGAATCAATGGAACAATCGAATATTACAACAAAGTAACGAACGACCTTCTGTATAATTATTCAGTGCCTGTCCCTCCATATATGTACGCTACAATGCTTGCAAATGTCGGATCGATGGAAAACAAAGGGATTGAACTTACCCTTACGGGAGATGTAATCAGAAAAACCAATCTGAGGTGGACCATATCGGTTAATGCAGCCCATAACGAAAACAAAATAGTTTCGCTTTCAAATGATGAGTTTACTACTTCAGTAATCAAGACAGGAAGCGCCTGGGTAAGGGGTGGATCAACAAATACGACTCACATTATCCAGGAAGGGTATCAGGTAGGTCAGTTCTTTGGTCCGGAATGCCTTGGAATTGATGACGCCGGAAAGTATATTATCAACGACATGATTGACGGTATTGCCGGCTTTACAGTTGCTGACTATACGTACATCGGAAAAGCACAGCCTAAATTAACCTATGGAATCAGTAATAATATTTCATACAAGAATTTAGAGTTATCCTTCTTTATCAGGGGTGTGTTTGGCAATGATGTCCTGAATTTTTCAAAGATGTCCTACGCTAATTTGCAGTGGTTACCCGGAGCAAATGTTTTGAAACCTGCTTTAACAATGGGTTTAAAACAGAGTCCTTTCTATAACAGCTTTTATATCGAGGATGGATCTTTCGCACGCCTGGATAACCTGACTCTTGCCTATTCATTACTGCCGAAAGACTTACTTGGCGTCAGCAGGATAAGGTTTTATGCTACTACCCATAATCTGATCACCATAACCAAATATAAGGGTGTTGATCCGGAGGTACCTATGTCAGGGCTTGATCCGGGTATAGAGGGAAGGGAATATTACCCAAAGACCAGGACCTATATATTGGGCGTTAATCTTACTTTTTAACTTTAAAATTCAATTATTATGAAAAAGTTAACACTATACTTAGCATTGATAATGCTCATGGGGTTATTTACTGTCGGATGTACAAATCTTGATGAAGAGGTATATTCTCAATTACCAATGGATTCATATGGTACAACCACAGCGGAGATAAATTCGTTAATTGCTCCCATTTACACCCGTCTGAGGGATTTTAACTGCGTGGGAAGCCCGGCACCGAAAGAAAATTGTACGGATATGTCAGTTACGCCGACACGCAGAGGCGGTGACTGGTGGGACGGCGGTGCTTACAAGGAGATGACGCAGGGTTCGTGGAGACCGCAAACCAGTGCTGCCATCAGAATATATAATGACAGCTACTCGCGCATAACAAACTTCAACCAGATTATTTATCTTATTGAAAACAGTCCGGCGATAACTGACAAGGTACCATACCTTTGCCAGGTAAGAGCGGCAAGAGCGATGAGGTATATTGAGCTGATCGACTGCTACGGTAATGTACCGCTTGTAACTGACTTTACTGATCTGACCAAGCCGGAAACAAAAACACGTGCGGAAGTCTATGCGTGGGTTATGGCAGAGCTGAACGACATCAAAGACAAAATTAGATCAGATGTTACAGCATCAAGTTATGGAAAGTTTACAAAGGGATCAGTTTACTTTATGCTTGCCAAGATGTATCTGAATGCGACTATATGGAATCCCGCTGGCGGGCCGAAATGGCAGGAGTGCATTGACGCCTGTAATGTAATAATGGGACTTCCTTATTCTCTGGAACCTAACTGGAAAGAGCAGTTCAGCGCCGCCAATGATAATTCAAAAGAGGCTATTCTGGTTGCTGTAAACAGTATTTCGAGCTCATTTCCATCCCGCGGTTATACTCTTCATTATCTCGATCCGAAGGCATTGGGACTTCCCGGAAGCGCAAATAATGGAATCTGTGCAATGGCCGATTACGTCAAATCGTTCGACCCTGATGATAAAAGGTATCTTGGAAGTTTCCTGATCGGTCCGATGCTGGATCCTGCAACCGGACTTGTAATTAAAACTGCCCATGGACGGGATCTGATCCATACCGTTGATATTACAATAAAATACTCAGTGGATGCAGACGGATGGGGCCAGGTGGAACAGGAAGAAGGGGCACGTTGCAATAAGTGGGAATTCAAGAAAGGTGCCACTGCAATGGAAAATGACTGTGCTATTTACAGGCTTGCCGATGTCTACCTTATGAAGGCGGAATGCCTTGTAAGGCTTTCACAGGATAATGTCGAAGCAACTCGCCTTGTAAATGAACTCAGAAAAAGAGCTTTCACCGATCCGGCTAAACTAAAGACCAGTGTGACCCTTGAGGATATCAGACTGGAACGCAGGTTTGAACTGGCATGGGAAAACTGGGGAAGACAGGATATGATCAGATTTGGAACATTTTTAAATCCCATTCCGGTCTGGAGGCCTAAATCACTTCCTGAATTCCGCCTATTATTCCCTATTCCACAAACGGCAATAGATGCAAATCCGAAATTAAAGCAGAATCCTGGTTATTAAAAAAGGTTAAAACTGCAAAAGGATAGTTGCTTTGTTTAAAATGTAATTAATTTTGAGAGGGTGTTTCTAAAGCACCCTCTTAATTCTTTTAAGCAGACCCTTATGTCAGCAATTGTATATCTTATTAAATTCATAAATCAAACCAATTAAGCTAAAATGAAAAAAACTGCGATTTTTGTACTTATGCTGTTACCGTCTATATTTTGCATAGCTCAGGAACAGCCGCGGACAGCCCCTCCTGCCCAGCAAAATCAGGTATACCCTGCCAGGATGACACCACAAATGACAGAGTTTTTTGAACCTGAGGTTAAGATCATTCAGCCAGCCGTACAGCCGGGCATGCCACCTTCTGATGCAATAGTCCTTTTTAATGGTAAAGATGTTAACAAAGAATGGGAAGACAGCAGGGGCAATCCGACCAAATGGATTGTTCAGGACGGTGATCTGGTGTGTGTCAAGGGATCAGGTGTCATACAGACCAAAAGGAAATTCAACGACTTCCAGCTTCATATTGAATGGAAAGCACCGTCAGAGGTAAAAGGCGACGGACAGGGGAGGGGTAACAGCGGAGTTTATCTCCAGGGCCTTTATGAAGTCCAGGTTCTTGATAGTTACGACAACAAGACCTACAGACAGGGTCAGGCAGGTGCTTTATACAAACAATATGCCCCCCTTGTGAATGCGAGCAGAAAACCGGGTGAATGGCAGACCTATGATATTATTTACACTGCACCTCGTTTTGGTGCCGACAGCACGATATATTTCACACCTCCAAGGGTTACCGTTCTCCATAATGGAGTTCTCATACAGAACAATGTCAGCCTCAGAGGACCAACACTTTATGTCGGTATCCCCGAATATTCAGTTAAAAAACATGGGGCAGGACCAATTGTATTGCAGGATCATGGAAATCCGGTTGCCTACAGAAATATCTGGATCAGGGAACTATAAAGTATTTTGTTGCTGGTTGCTTATGATGGTTGTTTTTTCTCCGCACCCCGGACCCGGCACCACGCACCAATGAACATATAAAATATTAATACTTGTTTTCATTCATATTTTATTATTTTTACAGACAAATCCAATCTTTACAACAAATTAAAAATATTCCACAATGAAAGAAAATTCAAAAAAGATTTCACGCCGTGGCTTTATCGGAACAACCGGTGCTGTTGCAGCAGGGCTGACAGTTATCCCCAGCACCGTTGTCAGCGGCTTAGGCCACAAGGCTCCCAGCGACAAGCTTAATATTGCTGTCGTTGGAATCGGAGGCATGGGTAATTCAAACCTCAAAGCAGTCTCTCCAACAGAGAATATTGTTGCTCTCTGCGATGTTGACTGGGGATATTCGAAAAAAGTCTTTGAAGCCAACCCGGGTGCAAAACCTTATTGGGACTGGCGGAAGATGTATGATGAAATGGGTAAATCGATCGACGCAGTGATTGTTGCCACTGCGGACCATTCTCATGCGGTTGTTGCTGCAAACGGAATGACACTTGGAAAACACGTATATGTTCAGAAACCACTGACTCATACCGTTTATGAATCGAGATTGCTTACAAAGCTGGCTGCAAAATATAAAGTTGCAACACAGATGGGTAACCAGGGATCATCAGGGGAAGGTGTGAATCTGACAGTTGAATGGCTGCAGAATGGTGAGATTGGAGAAGTAAGAAAAGTAGAAGCATTTACCGACAGACCTATATGGCCACAGGGATTGAACGTTCCAAAAGGCGAATGGGTACCGGATACACTTAACTGGGATCTCTTTATAGGTCCGGCAAAAATGCGTCCGTACAATAGCCTTTATACTCCATGGAACTGGCGCGGCTGGTGGGACTTTGGTACAGGCGCTCTGGGTGATATGGCCTGCCATATTTTACATCCGGTTTTCAAAGGTTTGAAACTGCAATATCCTATCAAGGCCCAGGGAAGCTCGACGCTGCTTCTGACTGATTGTGCTCCCAATGCCCAGATGGTTAAGCTGGTTTATCCTGCCAGGGTAACCCCTAAAAAGGCTAAAATGACATATCCAGAAGTTGAAGTTATATGGTACGATGGCGGACTTCAGCCTGCAAAACCGACAGGATGGCCGGCAGGAAAGAATATGAATAATGCTGGTGGCGGAGTTATCTTCCATGGGACAAAGGACAAACTTATCTGTGGATGCTATGGCAGAGATCCATGGCTGCTTTCAGGCCGTGTTCCCGTTGCTCCCAAAACAGAACGCAGACTACCGGATAAGGTTACTCATGAAATGGACTGGGTACGCGCTTGTAAAGAGAGTCCGGAATCAAGAGTGATAACCAAGTCTGATTTCTCAGAAGCAGGGCCATTCAATGAAATGGTTGTTATGGGGGTTCTGGCCGTCAGACTTCAGGGTCTTAATAAAGAGCTTGAATGGAACGGTGAAAAAATGGAATTCACCAATATCAATGCTGAGGATAAGGTAAGACTAACTATTTCGGATAATTTCACGATCGTCGATGGAGATCCGAGATTCGACAGGCCGAATATTAATATTGATGCAAGAGCATTTGCCGGCGATATGATCAAACATACATATCGTGCAGGATTTTCTTTGCCTCCAATGCCTGCTTAGTAACTAAATAATTTAAATGATAGAGACGGAAGTAATTCCGTCTCTATCTTATTTTGACTATTAATCAATCCATTTATTATGAAACAGATAAACATAATTCTTTCTTGTGTTCTGGTTATCGGACTGGCAGCATCGTGCGGATCAAAAGGCAAAAAAGCAGAACAGTCAAAAGCTGCCGACGATGGCTGGAAAGTTCTTTTTGACGGCACATCGACTGCCGGATGGAGAGGATACGACACTACTGCATTTCCATCAGGCGGATGGGAAGTGGTTGATGGTACCCTTCACTGCATAGGTTCAGGGGCTGGTGAAGCTGGCGGGGCTGCCGGTGGTGATATCATCTATGATAAGAAGTTCAGCAATTTCGAATTGTCGCTCGAGTGGAAGCTCTCCGAAGGAGGCAACAGCGGTATCTTTATTCTTGGACAGGAAATTCCAGGTGAACCGATTTATATGTCGGCACCAGAAATGCAGATCCTTGATAACCAGAGACACCCTGATGCACAACTGGGAACAAATGGCAACCGTCAGGCTGGTTCACTTTACGATCTCATCCCTGCCAATCCACAGAATACGAAACCTGTCGGCGAATGGAACCAGGTGGGGATCATCTGCTACCAGGGGACTGTTGTTTTCAAGCAGAACGGAGCAAATGTCGTAGAATTCCATCTTTGGACCGATGCATGGAAAAACATGGTGGCAAGTTCAAAATTCAAGGACTGGCCAAACTTTGTCAACCCTGCAAAGGAAGGTTATATAGGCCTCCAGGATCATGGTAATGACGTATGGTTCAGGAATATTAAAATCAAGGAAATGTAAGAATACAAAAAAGGACCTGCTTATGCATGTCCTTTTTTTATTGTATTACGTAGAGCCAGGTCTCAGACCTGGCTCTATAATTATCCACCTAATCCGATTTTGTCAGCAACCACCCGCATCCCCATTATACAATCGGTTATTAATTCATCCAGACTGACACCGAGCATAGCAGCACCTTTCTCAATTACAGTTCTGTCAACACCTGCAGCAAATCTTTTGTCATTCCATTTTTTTCTGACCGACCTGGCTTCCATATCGAGAATACTTTTCGATGGCCTGACTAATGCACTGGTGGCAACCAATCCTGTCAGTTCATCCACGGCATAAATAGTTCTTTCCAGCTTCGACACCGGTTCGACATCAGATGCCAACCCCCATCCATGACTTAATACCGCTCTGATATACTCTTCAGGCCAATTGCTTTCCCTTAGAATTTTTTCAGTCATTTTGCAGTGCTGTTCAGGATATAATTCATAATCAAGATCATGCACCAGACCGATAATTCCCCACTTTTCTTCATCTTCACCTGATTTTCCGGCCATATACCTCATTACAGCTTCCACCGCAAAAGCATGCCTAAGCAGACTTTCTGATTTGTTGTATTTTTTCAGCAGATCGAGGGCCTGTTCATGTGTGGGTATTAATTCACTCATGTATTACTATTGTTTAAGTTTAATAAGGGGATAAGCCTTCATGAAGCTGACCCCCTGAATATTTAATATATACATACCCGGACTCAGAACCGAGGTATTGATAAAAATCTGGTTCTCACCAGTCGTCAAAACCTTTTCTTCAGTGAACATCTGTCTGCCTGCAGTGCTGGTCAGGTTTAGTCTAATTTTTCTATCAGATTTTGAATTTATTATTATGTTCAGATGATCTTTAAAAGGATTTGGAAATACCGATACCGATTCTTCTATTTCGGTATTCTCGACACTTATTTTCAATGTATCATTACTGAGATAATCATCATCATTGTCATATCCGAAAACAGAAATATTGTAAATACCGCTCATATCCATATCTGCTCTCCTTTCGAAATCGACGGTTACTGAATCCTGGAAAGGCAAAAGCACTGTCTTGAAATGCTGAAACACCGGGAACTTATCATTTATAGAATAAGCCAGGTTAAAGCCATTAAGTGTGTCTCTTCCCACATTCAGCACTTTTACAGAAACTATTTCCTGCCCATAGACTTCTTTTTGAACCGGGGTTACAATGCGAGCCACTTCAATATCTTTTTTAATATAGCTTACAATTGCCGAACCGGAAAAGTCAATCAGGTCTATCCAGGCTCCGTCTGCTCCCTGAGAAACAGAATTGTCTTTCTTGTACGACCACTCCATTGTGTTAAGTCCTGCCGGGACCGCTACCTTTTTAACCTCCCAGTTAGTCTCTCCTGATTTCCTTAATATTTCAGCATTGTTCAGCTTAAAAAGGAAATAATCATAATTTGGCTCCGAGGAAACCTTGCTGTAGAACTTAAGGGTATCTGCATGTGAGAAGTATGTTCTCATAATCAATGATGAGGTCGAACTGTGGCTTATAGCTCCTGATCGTGCCGAAATGACACCATCAATTGAGTTGGTTCCTGTAATGGTCCATGGTTTCTTGCTGATGTTTATCCATGGAAACACGTTGAATGTTGACGATTCAAAACTCTCCCTAATTCTGCCAACCCTGAGCACAAAGCTTTTATTTACAATAAAAGGGGAACAGTCAAGTGTCGATATCAATGAGATGAAATCGCCGTATCGAGCAGTCTCAGAAAGTTTAACCGTAACCGGAATATTGGATATCTCTCCGAACTGAAGCACTCCCGATTTGATATTCGGATCGATAATCTCAAGTTCATTTGCATTATTCGTAATAATAAACTGACCTGAGGTACTGCTGCTTCCCAGATTCCTGACCTGAAAAACAAGGTTGAAATTTTCACCCGGGTCAGCTATAAAGTTATTATTCCCATAAGCCGAATCATCAATAATACAGTTTATTATCTCTAATCTGGGTGCATGGACAGTGATGTCAATCTTATACTTCTTTTCACCATTGCTGTCCTTAAGAGTCAGGTCAATAGTTGCAATTCCGAGATCGGGTACGTTCTCGTCAAGAGTCAGCTGTATAACATTGTCAAGGTTAACTTCAGCTCTTCCCGCAAGAGTACCGATATTTGCATTATAATTATCCACCGTAACCCAGGGAGAGGTTGAAGAAATCGCAGCAGTAAGATTTGTGGCACTTGTGAGTCCCAGGTTGCTTATTTTCAGCTTGAGGTAAAAGGTCTCACCAAAATCAGCTCTTCCATTGTTATTCTCTGCAATATCGTTAATACCTGTTGATGAAAGGTTTATGAATTCTTTATTGATATTGGAGAAATAGATTGTCTTCATAAGGGGGATCCTGTTCTGCCCAGTAATAACTACAAGACAGGAATCGTTTGATACACCCGGGAGATCCAGAACAATTGAACCTGAAGGGCTTGCAAATGAAGCATCCCAGAGAGTGTCGAAATGAGAAACGGCTGCATAGGCAAAAGGGTCGATAGATATCGGCCACGACTTTATTCCATTTGGGAGAGTGTCAGGCAGAGAAATATTGAATTTCTGGGGAGTTCCGATAATTGGTATTACACTCGGATCACCCAGAACCTCATATGTTTCCCAGTAATACTTTTTCCTGAGCGACATAGTTGAGCTCACGGCAAGATTTCCGGCAAAATTGATCTGGCCCATAGTTATGTACCAGTCGGAAGGCAGCTCGTTATGAGTATGAAATAACCTGTCGAGCGCACCAAGCCCCGTTTCCGAATACTTCGGATCTGCATTTGGGGTACCCGATCCGACAGCCCAGTTAAAATCCTCATCCCAGTAGGAATCATTAGTACATCCGATAAATCCTATAGCTCCTTTCCCGGTTGACAGAAGCATTTTATTCCCGAATGAAGTTGTATCATTAAACTGTGCAGTCCGGCAAGCATTGCTTATTATAAAAGGATACATGCTCTTGTTGGTCAGATTCTTTATGTCAGGTGATTTTATGTCAATATGAAGCCAACCGGCAGAAGAACCGTGACCGGTATAATTAATAAATGAAAGCCCGTTTGAAATAAGCTTCATTATTGAATCTTTTTTAGTGGATCCTTCAGGATAGTAAAAATGGTACTCCTTTATCTTATTTGCAGCAGTAAGGTAATTCGTAATGCCATATTTAACCTGACCATTCATATAACTGGCATAGCTGGCATCTTTCCCTGCAAAAGACAGTGCATTTTTGTAAAAATTATTTGTGTCAGCGAATTCAAACTTTTCATATTCGATTAGCTTTTTCACAACGGATTTTACCGAAATGGTATCCTTTGCAGGAATCCTTCCAATGAACATATCAGGCAGATAGTCGCCGTTTCCGTCAAATTCTCCATAATACATGTCGGTAACGTTACCTGAGCCTGATCCGTAATATGGTATCTTCAATGCATCTCCTATTAAAAGCAGATATTCAGGAGCGTGCCCTTTACCAGATGCGATGGTGTAAACTTTCGATATTGACTCTTTCAGTTCGGTAAAATTACTTCCTGCCATGCCTGCGCCAAAATATAGAATGTCAAGCCTGTATCCCTTTTGTCGTTTCCACCTGTAAAACGGTTCAAGATACTTCCGGTAAGCAGTGTCCGTAACAATTATCATTCCCACAGGCTGGTCAGAGTAACCGGTTATCAGGTCGGAGGGATTAAAGTTAAGCAGCCCTTTGTCGAATGTCTCATTGAACAGAGCAGATTCGGAACCTGATGATTTGGTATAACTTAAGGGATCTCCTGAAAATACTACTTCAATTTTCATTGCAGTTATCACTTCCAGGGAATTTGATCCGGGGTTGTACATTACTGGTGAGATTATAAGGCTTGACAGGTTCCTGTCTCTTATCTTCCCGAGGGATTCTATTCTTACTGTGTCAGTTTTAATAAGTCCGCGTATTGAATATAATTCCCTGTCGATTACGAATCCTTGTTTCTGAGTATCTTTCTGCTTGGTCTCTCCATGCTGGGAAGGGAACAGAATCCCGTTAAAATCATCTTTTGAAGGATTAATGATTGAAGACTCCACATCTGAAATTCTGATACTGAATTTTGATCCCTCAGGAATCTCAATAAGCCGGCTTAAGACCGGAAGCTCTGGTTTACCGGGATCGGTAGAAAGGGTGTGGCCGGGAGCTGATATCCTGTAAAAAATCCCATTATTATTTGCAAGACTATTTATAGTAACCTCTGATAATCTGTAGTTTATAGTTAGTGAATGATCTCCGGTAACCACATGTTTCTCCTGCAAATCACCATTGAACCGGTATTTGACACTTCTTCCTGTCTGCGCTGAAGCAGAGATACATAAAACCAGGAAGCCAAATAATATTTTTATAAATTTTATATTCCCTAATTGCATCAATGTTAATTAATTAACACTGTTACCTAAATTCGACCGTAAGTTATTCAAAAATTCAATAAACTAAGATCACATAAAATGAAATTTGATAAACACCTCTATTATATATATTAACAATCATCAGATTGTCTGGTTCAATGCCTACAAAAATTGAACCGGTTTAATCATTCTTAACATTTAATCGACTTTCATAATTAAGCAGATAAACCAAATATTAGTATATTCGGATTTTATAAAATAGCACTACATAGGTATAATCTTCAGTTTATGAAAAATATTACTTACAATTTAATATTTATCGCAATGACTTCTCCGGTTTTTTCCCAGGATCTGCCGGAAGTTGACAGGATCAGCACTTCGGCCGGTGATGTTGAAATGTTTTTTATCGGACACGGATCACTTATGTTCAGGGTCAATGACTTTGTAATACATATTGATCCTGTAAAGAGTTCGGGCAAATATGATACGCTTCCAAAGGCTGACCTGATTCTTGTTACACATGAACACGGTGATCACCTTGATACTGAACTTATTAATCAACTTCGAAAGCAAACAACAGTAATGTTTTGCAACAGTGCTTCAGCTTCCAGGGCTCCATGGGCTCAGGTTATGAAGGCGGGCGATATCAAAACTGCCGGGAATGTAACTATCGAAGCAACACCTGCGTATAATATTGTTAATGAGCGTGCTAAAGGTCAGCCCTTTCATCCTAAGGGAGCCGGCAATGGGTATATCATCAAAATAGGAGACAAGAAATTCTATATTGCAGGAGATACAGAGAATACTCCGGAAATGAAAGCACTCAAAGGAATTGATGTCGCTTTCCTTCCAATGAACCTGCCATATACTATGACTCCGGCAATGGTTGCAGACGCCGCAAAATCATTCAAACCGAAGATATTGTATCCTTATCATTTCGGCGATACAAATACGGATGAAATTGTAAGTCTGATGAAAGGGACGGAAACGGAAGTAAGAATAAGGAAGCTGAAATAGTTGAAATAAGTTGAAATAGGTTG
>DOTV01000180.1:12636-14759 GCA_003520925.1 Bacteroidales bacterium
GAAATAAGTTGAAATAGGTTGAAATCATAGATATAGGAAGGAAATATGAAAAGCATAGACAGAAGAAGGTTTCTTAAAACAGGTATTGCAGGGGCTGCAGGATTTGCAATCTCGCCAGCTGTGATTCCGTCAGTCAAACAGAACGCGAATGAGAATATTATTTACAGGACACTCGGCAGAACAGGGATGAAGGTACCGGTAATTTCTTTCGGGGTTATGCGTGCTGATAATCCTGGTTTATGCAAAGCAGCCTATGAGAAAGGGATAAAACTATTTGATACAGCCAATGGTTATCAGAATGGCAACAATGAGACAATGCTTGGGAACATCTTAAAAGATTACCCCAGAAACTCATTTTACCTGGCAACAAAAGTAAAAGCAGCCGGGATGTCGAGGGAAGGTCTGCCGACGGCTGAAACAACGGCTGAAGATTTCCTTTCAAAATTCAATACCAGTCTCTCCAGGCTTCAGATGGATTATGTTGATATTCTGTATGTCCATGATATCAGCAACCCTGAATACCTTGAATACAAACCAATAGTCAATGCCGTCAAACAACTTAAAAAGCAGGGTAAAATCAAATTTATGGGATTCTCAACACACAGGAATGAGGCAATCGTAATTGATGCTGCAGCTACTAAAAATGACTGGGATGTCATCCTTACATCTTACAATTTTCAGCAGGCATACCGGAAGGAGCTTGATGCTGCTGTTCAAAAAGCAACAGCGGCGGGTATCGGAATAGTCGCCATGAAAACTCTTGCCGGCGGAGGATTCCTCGACAGGGAGAGAACCAAACCTATGAATACCAGTGCAGCTATTAAATGGGCACTTTCAAACCCTGATATTCATACAACAATTCCTGGAATGACTCAGTTCGACCAGCTCGATCTCAACATTAAACTGCTTTCGGATATTACACTGACCGATGGTGAGAAAAAAGATATCCTTTTAGCCAGCACACAGCCGGGTCTCTTTTGTTCAGGATGTCAGGAATGCATTTCTGAATGCCGTTTAAAACTAGCAGTCCCCGATCTGATGAGAGCATATATGTATGCTTACGGATATTCAGATTCTTCACAGGCATATTCTCTTCTCACAGATATTGGACATGGTCCGGATCCATGCAGTAACTGCGGTGGGAAGTGTAATGTGAAATGTTCCAAAGGTTTTAATGTACAGGAAAAAATAGCCGATATATCAAGACTTGTTAATGTTCCGGCTGACTTTCTGACTTAATTGATCATTAGAAATAAATCCGAACACCATGCTTAAAAGAAGTTTGATTTTTCTGGCAGCCGGATTCATTTCGGTTGCTTCTGCTGCTCAGGATTTTGTATTTCCTCAGCTGAATGGCTACAAAATAAAGTCGGATTACCCTGTATATCTGCCTGATAACCTGTGGGATTTCATAAACGGAGCGGCAGATAATTATCTTGCAAACGGATTTGTTGATCTGCATGTCGCAGAGTATAAGAAAGGGAAGACTGTAATTAAAGCTGAGGTGTACAGGCACAGCTCGAACACCCTTGCATTCGCTATCTACTCATCGGAACGCTCACCTTCATTCAGGTTCACTAATCTTGGGGCACAGGGATATATCGCCGATGGCTCAATCAATTTCTTCAAAGGCAATTATTATGTTAAGATAAGGACATATTCAAAGAGTGAAAAAGTCCTTCAGGCTGAAGAAGCCCTTGCAAACAGAATTGCAGTTCTTATTCCGGGAGAAGCATCAATGCCTGATATGCTTTCCCTTTTCCCTTCGGAAGGCAAAAAAACAAATGAGGAGACTTTCATCAATGAAAGCGTTCTTGGTCACAGTTTCCTGAATAAGGCATTCAAGACTTCGTACCAGATTGGTAATGATGAATTTTCCGTTTTTATTCTTGATGCCGCTTCTCCCGAAGCTGCAAAAAAGAGTGCAGAGACCTATATTGCTTCCACCGGCATAAGCCCTGTGGAAACAGCTGACAGTAAATTCATGCTGATGGATGGTTATAACGGAACAGTTTTTATTGCGTGGAAAGACAAAAGGATTGTCATTATTTCAGGTCTGGCGAAAGATCAGGCTGACATTGCCGACAGATATATATCTGATATCCTCAAATAAGCGGAGTCGG
>DOTV01000209.1:0-20097 GCA_003520925.1 Bacteroidales bacterium
ACTTGCCCTCGAAAACCTGCTTGCAGATGAATCTTCAACTATGCCTGCACTAAATGTGTACTCAAGAGTCTTTTCGGGAAGAAAATTATATGGGATTGTAATGTTCTGTTCCCGGATACGCTCCTCACCCCAGGGACCGAAGAACTTAAGTTTTACATTTGAGTCACCATACACAAGGGGCACCTGAAAGCTGAAAAAGCCTGAAGCATCGGCTTTTATGTAATCGACAAGAACATTGTTCACATATAGCTCAACGATCCAGCCTGGTTCTGTTTTATCGCTAAGTGTATAACTGCCGAAAGATCTCCTGTATGTTGTCGGTGTATTGGTTAGCTGGATCCCGACTACAGGATTATAGATGGAGGCAATAGCATTTGTCCTTATCTTACCTGCCAACACCTGTCTTAAGGGAGCGAAATCGTTATTTACATAACGCCAAAGGTAGTATTGTTGTTTTTCTGTAAAGGGATCTGTGCTGTTATAATATAACGAAGCCGTTGCTTCTCCTCCTGCTATCATTGAACCCAGAGCCAGATTCAGCCTCGTATCGGATTTACCGTTTATCTCCTGCTCTGATGTAACTGCCCAGTCGGCCATCCCGAACCTGAAAAGAGGATATGTCCGGCCAATGGTTGTATCAGCCTGTACATCGCCTTTTAGACGCGCGATATTACGCCTCATCTCTTCCTGCTTCATTTCACGGATCAGCGGCAATTCAAGCCGGCTGGTAATGTTTACCGAAAGAGCCCGGAAATTAAATTTGCACTCGAGGCCAAACACTTTACCAAAATACACTGATTTCAGATAAAGACTGGTTTCAGTCCTTATCAGATCTCCGGCTTCCAGAGTGAATGTGTTATTCTGATAAACAATCTGGTTTTTTATCCTGTCGATCACATACGTTGCCTCAGGATTTACAAAAAATCCGGAGACCGTCTCCAATCCGGTTGACGGGATATTTCTTATCTTGAGAAAATCGAAGAGGTCAGTAACCGGAAGATATAATTCCTCACCCTTGATAAGGGAGTTGATCTCTCCCCCTCCTATGCCGGGGATCTCGAGGAAAACAGAAATCTCATCGTATTGGGGTAGATCCTGGGAATAGAGTTTCTCAATGCCGGCAAAGAAAATAAGGAATAAAAAAAGAACTGCATAACGGGAAATAATAAGATGCACACATCCTGGATGAGAATCTTTGGAGTATGCTTTTATAACCGTCATTTTGTTCTTTCACTTAATTTAATAATCCTGATTATTCCCTCACAATAGTTACATCGAAAGTTCCGGTGTAGCTGCCGGGTGGATTGGCAGCAGAATTGCCAACTGTAAGAATCCCTCCAATATAAAGCGGTATTATTACATTGAAATTAACAGTCGAGACAAATGGTGATGATGGATTGGAACTCCCGATATGAAGCATCATTGTTCCTGACGGGGTACCTGAGAGTATCGTATCCGGACCATTTAGAATTGATACTACTGTCCCCCGGTGTGCATGAACCTGAAATAGTGCAGCTGAAAAAGGAATCCCTAGAGAAAGAAGAACTACATCACCGGTTGAAGAACGGGCACCTGCAGGAGAAATTATAACAGTGCCACCGCTTGCACCATGATAAAATGCGCCGAAGCTAAGACCCTGAGCGGTTGCATTTATTCTGATCGGACGCGGCGGTGGTTCCTGTCCTTTTACCTCAGGGGATATTGAATAAACAAAAATCAGCAGTACTATAAAAATAATCCGGGACCGATAGTCACTTCTTATGGATGATATCATCTGTTCTGTATAAATATCTTTCTGGAATCCTTGTATATTTTCGACATATAGCCGACAATATAGATGCCATCTTTGAACCCGGTATTGAACTCATAATAACCCGGGTCAGAAATTCTTCTTGTAAATATGACCTGACCTGTCAGATTATATATTGAAAGCAAACCCGAACCTATTTTGTCAGTCCTGATAAACGCTTTAACAACTCCATGTGAGCTGTAAACTGTGAATGGATCATTATGTGAGCTTGTATCCGGAGGTTCAGTTCCTTTTTTCATAAGGTTTAGGAAGAACCTGTTATTATATTCACCTGCTTCCAGATTGACACTGTATTCTTTATTATCAAGAAGAGTATTTTCAGTCCCAGATTCCGTGTCAGTCAGGTAAATTTTATCCCATGGAAGGTCCTCCGCGAGATCAATTATCCTGAAAACAATGTCACCATCGGTATTAGTCTTCAGTCCAAGAGGTATTCTGCAAATTGAATCCTGGTTTTCAGGCAACGCATCAATGGATAATTTTGTTCCGTCAGCACTAAAGGCGTATAGATTTGGTACATTGTAATCAGTATTCATAAGCTTTCTTGCATCAAGGTAAGAGTCGAACCCATCTAATGCTTTTTCATCAAAATAGATTACCATCGGATCAGTTGAAACAGGATCATCGGAAAAAGTTGCTCCTAACCGGATAAGAGGTACCGGGCTTTTTCCATCTGATTTCAGAAATGAATGTGTAAGATCAGTAATCCTGACACTGTTGTTTAATCCTAATGTCGCTGATACCGGAAATGAACCGTTAGATACATGGACAAAAAATCCCTGCATTGAAGGAATTATTGCTGTTGCAAGTCCGTCGCTTGAAATTCCGTTAATATAAGTACTGTAAGTTCCTCCGTATTCGTCGGTTGTGCTGGACTTAAAGTAATAAAGAGCATTATCTATATTTGTCTTGGTCCATCCGGAAGCTGCATCCCAGTCAATGGGAGAGGGGTAGGGATTACCAATAAGGTTAAAGCCAAGGGTATAAGGGTTATTATTGTTGTATAAGGTTATTGATAGGGGGCCATTATTTACGGTACCTGTTATATCAACGGTAAACGGAATTCCTGATGATCCAAAGTTTGCAGCATATCCAAGCAGCCTGTTAAGCGGATCGGCAGGAGTTATGTAATCCATCCAGCCTGATGTTGAACTGCCTTCATTATAACTGAAGAGTGTCGGGAAAAAAGCACCAAGATCGATATCATCACTGAGTTCATTGACAGTAGCGGACTGGAAAGAAGAACTGATATACTTATATCCGAATGCAGAGGGAAGGTAACGCTGTATTGTAACGTTTCCGGTTACATTACCGGCTCCGGACCCATCTATCAATGCTGTCGCCGATGATGAAGAGATCAGAGTTAAATTTCCGGCCGATGCCAGTGTCCCGCTTTGTACATTAACAATATTGGTAATATTCAGGGGTCCCTGCAGAGTTACCCCTGAAGAATTGTTTATGGTGAGATTCTTAATTGTATTGCCGGTAAACGTGTTCGCAGGTATAGTCTGGGCAATTGAACCATTAAACTCGATCGTTGCGTCAGAAGCATTGAATGTCCCGTTATTTGTAATAATTCCTGAGACCTGGATTGTGTTTCCCGTAATTGTCAGGGAAGAACCTGCATCAATTGTTAGATTATTAACAATCCCCGGTGAACCGCCTGAAATGACCGGTTTATTTGTTACACTAGGAATCTGGACATGCGTTGTAGCATATGGTACGTATCCGCATGACCAGTTCCCGGCAACATTCCAGTTTGTTCCTGAAGATCCTGTCCATGTCAATCCGGAAACAGAAACCGGGCTTGTCGCAGTTAATGTACCACACCCTGGAACGTCAACCGTATTTGTAACTATGTAATTACCTGAGGAACTGGCGGCGAGATTAATTTGTCCGGTCAGGGTACTTACAAATACAAGTCCTGCAGTAGAGGAAAAAGTACCGGCCTGACTGCCAATATCTAATGTGGGGTTTGGATTTGCTCCGTTCTGGCAATATGGAGTACCCGTATAACTGAATCCGGCAGATGGTACCGAAATGGAAGTTGTTCTGGCCGGGCTTGTTCCACAATCGTTGGTTGCAGTAACACTTAACGTTCCGCCAGTTGCATCTGCAGCAAAATCCATAGTTATCGAATTACCTGTCCCGTTTATTGTATGTCCGGTTCCGCTATATGACCAGTTGTAAACTACACCTGAAACAAAAGGAACAGTATAAGCATAACCTCCGGTACCCTGACAGGCTTGTGACGGAGCAGAGGTGAATTCATCAGGTGTTGATGCTACCACAGGGAATGAAATTATTACTTCATCTGATGAGGAGCAGGGACCGTTGCTTATAGTCCAGCGCAAGGTGTATGTAGTTCCAAGAATACCATTGAAAACTGTATTATACTGTACACTGTTTACAAATGAGCCTCCGGCACCACTGACAATGGTCCATAATCCTGAATGGGGAGCGGGACTATTGCCTGCCAGACTTGTCAGGGAGACACCACAAAGTGACTGGTCAGATCCTGCATTTGCTGTCGCGGGAGCAGCATAAATGTTTATGGGGGTGACATCTACAACTCCAATACCAGCACCATTATTGTACCTGAATCCGGTAAGACGGTAGGTCCCGGCAAGAGGGGTTGGCATTGTATATGGGAGTGAAGTCACTGTTATGTCTGTCTGGGCAACATTATTAATTGTATAACTGAGAATATAATTCAGATTTATAGGGTTGAACGACACAAAGCTGACCGGAATACCGGCATCACCACAAACAGGACCTGCAGGAGAAAATGATGCGCGTGCCAGGGTTCCGCTGACACTGGCGGTTGTAAAATCTTTTGGAGTTGCAGAGGCTGAAATATTATTTAAAGTCTCCACGTCACCGTTGTAATTGTCTCCGGAAGTAACCGATGCAAGTTCTTCCCAGAATCCTGAATTATATACTGCAACTCTCATGTCCATAATCCCGTTCAACGTCATCAATGGCGTCAGATCACTTAAAGGATCCCAACCAATTTTAACCTTTCCAGTTACGCCGGTTGTTGAAGAGACACTCCAGTATTCAAGGGTATTGCATACCTGAAGAGGAGGATTCAGAGAAGTAGCGGTCGGATTGGGACGATTATATAAAACAGTCCACGGTAAGGTAGAACCGCTGGTCGAGGTAAGGGTGAAGTTATGGCTTTTGACACTTCCTTTTCCAACAGGATACAGGAATGAATCTCCATTGACAAGATTTTTAGTAAGAGGTCCGTTTACAAAAGAGATGGTTGATCCCCCGGTTGGATAAACAGATGACGCAGAAGTGCTTAACAGGACTAGACGATTGGTGGAGCTGGTCCCGATAATTCCATTTGTCAGCAGTAACTGATTATTTACTTCAATCAGTCCATTTGACCCGATATTAAGCCCTGCCGGGTTATTTATCTCAATATTATTGAATTTGCTGGTTCCAGAAAAATCGCCGGTCGGTCCTCCTGCAGTCTGAAGAGTCGTACCTCCAAAAACAACTGTAGATGAAGGAGAAGATCCTGTTCCGCTATTAAAACTCCCTGAATTATACCGTTCAATGGTCCCGAGCAAGGTAATCTTCCGGTTATTAATACTGTTATCGAGAAGTGGTCCGTCAATAACAAGTCGTTTACAGATAATCAGGTCCGTTATAGGTAACACCCTTAACCCTGTACCGGTAAAAAAGAGATTGGGTAAAGTATTAAGCTGGCTTCCAACGACTGTATATGATCCTGAACCACCATATTCAACAATTCCGTTGCCTGAGCAATCGAAAAACTCAGTAAACACTCCGCCAGGGAGATTCCCGCCGTCAAGATATAGTTTCCCGTTACCATCAACATATCCAAGGTTATGTCCGTATGTTGGAGATACTACTCTTATTTCATTATTAATAGTTGTATTGAGCACCGAAATGAAATTAATATCGGTTGTTACAACATGGTTTATAATTACATTGCTTCCGACTGGTCCGCCCGGAGGACAGGGAGGAGAAGATCCGACAGGTGTCCATATTGCCTGATTCGACCAGACTCCATTGCTGTTAGTCTGATACGTGGCTACCTCATCCGGTATTGCTGCATCGTTGCCGGCAGTATAATCGCCATTGAGGTTGTTGCTGCCGGAATAGAGGAATGTTATACGGTGGTTTGTTTCATCAACATTATCAGTTAAGGGACCAGGAGTAGCTTTATCCCATGTACTGCCCGGAAGAATCAGCCTTGCTGCAACATAATTACTTTCAGTTCCTGCAACATCACCTGGAAGATACTGCAAAAGCAGATTCGCATCAAAACCTGAAATTCCCGAGCTTTCTATATGCCAGTAATAACCAAGAGCATTTGAAGGATCAGTTATACTTGGATTGCACTCGTCAACAGGATTGACCCTGATGGAGCCTACAGCCCCGCTGGAAGTTATAGTATACACCGCAGGGGTGTACTTCCCCGAAGTTCCGACCGGAAATGTGAATGGTTGTGCTGCAGCTGTGAAAAATTTCATTACGCCCATGCTGCTGCTTACGCCATCCGACTTGATCATCTTGGAGGAACTGAAGGGTGCCCCGGATATTGAACTGTTCTGACTCAGTGTAAGTTGATATTTATTTATATCAAGCAATCCGGTTGATAGAACAAGATCATTCTGGAGGCTTATATCATTATTTAGTTTAGCACCCGAGGCATTGTTAACAGTCAGCCGGCCAAATGATCCTGTCCCCGTTATCTGTTGCTGGGACGTTCCTGCAAGCTCCACACCTCCTGTTGAATTGTTATCAGTAAAAGATCCATTGTTTGTCAGGTTCCCGTTTAATGTAATCAGTGATGAAGTAAGTACAAGGTTCCCTGAGGTAATATTCAAATCATGTGAGACTGTAAAATTTCCATTTGCTGACAGAGATGTAACAGCCGAGACATCAAGATCATAGAAGTTGGTTTGAGTTGATCCGGTTATGGATTGTGTCCCGCCATTAAAAAGTGTTCTGTTGGTTCCATAATTATATGTACCGCTGTTATTCAGATTTCCTTTTATTGAAACATTTAAGCTATTTGTGTTGAGGATACTTTGATTATTACCAAGTGTCAGAGAACCTTCCAGAGAAAGAGGACTAACCATCAGATTAAGTGTTGCTGTTCTGGCTGTGGCAGTCGTTTTCCCGGTTATTGTCAGATTGTTTATGGAGAAATTTAAATCCATTGAGTAATTCTGAACTGCATCGATTACAGGTCCTGTGGCTGGTGACTGCGAAAATACTACCGTACCTCCTGTCACGGATGTAGTCTCGGGCCTCAGATAAAGATCACCAAATGTTGTACCGCCACCACGAATAATGTTGATTGTCCCGCCTGACATTGAAAATGAACTTCTTTCATTTAAAATTTCAAGTTTAGCTTTTGTGGCTGTTGCATTATTTCCATATATGAAGAGATTCCCTCCGCTCTGGGAATAGTGAAGAATTCCGTTTGTGGTAGCTACTGGTCTTCGTATTTGTCCTGTAACAAACAAATTTCCTCCGGATATATCGAGAGAAGAGGCACCACTTCCGGAGTATTCAATATCAGCATTGTTCGTTGTATTGCCGGAGGGCCCCACATAGATATTACCTCCTCCGTTCAGGATGGTGAATTTGCCGGAAAGAAATAATGTCCGGCCGTTCGAAGCGCTATTGGCTATATAAACATCAGAAGGAGTATTTATCGTAAGTCCGGCAGTTTCAGGTATAGTAAAGTTTGTTGCCTGGGAAATGTTAAGATTCCCTGTCCTGCTATAAACAAGAGTTCCATTCTGAAGGGTGAGCCAGTTATCGCTAGGGGTTGTCAGTGTTCCACCAATATTCCAGGTAACGGTTGAATCGGGTGTTGTTCCTTTATTTACTGTTACATTATAAAAGTTAGTTACAGGAGTTGTACTTACTGCCGGATTATTAGTTACCAGTGACGAATTAGATCCCTGGAAAATGACAGTGCACCTGTCGCCACCACTGACAAACCTGACAAGACTAGGTGTTCCATACGGAGCAACAGAATTATCACTGTTGTTATACAGGTTGCCGCTGATGGCCATTATATTATTTGTTGTTGACCCCCAAACGTCGATCCCGGAGCCGGGCGAAACATAAACATTCCCAGTTATATTAATACGTTGCAGAGTAGCTCCGTTATAAATAAAACCGAAAGATCCGCCCAGCAGAAGCAAATCACCGCTGACATTAACTGTTTTTGATACAATCGCACCGTATTCGCCGTTCCATGACATTGCAAGCCATGCATCAGCGTCAGAACCATTGCATATAAGATCACCCTGTATGGTAACAAGTGGAAGATTGGGCAGAATCAAGTTGGAACCTCTCAAAGGAGTCAGAATCACAGTTCCATAGCTGCTTGTATTGGATGGAAGTATATAATATGTATTAGACTGGGGATTTATTGAATAAAACTCAGAAATCCCGTCATTGGCATTAAAATCTGAGAAGTCGCCGGAGGGATAAACAAATGGTTCAGGATTATCAAAATTTGTGGCATCCCGGGTAGTTAACCTTATCTTCCCATTTCCGCTAGGATGGCTTATCACCGATCCGAAATAGCATCCGGGATTATTCTGAACATCCAGAACTGACCCTGCTTCAATCTTGAGATTTGCACAACTTACAACTGCCTTATTCAGCTGGTAATAGGTTGCCGCCGGATTATTATCATTTACCGGAAAGGAAGGAGTTTCGTTCGAAAGATAGATAGAATCATTATCACCAATAATAACAATATCATTTGTTCCGGGAGGTGTGGCTGGAGGATTATTAACTGTATGCCCTGTCAATGACCAGGTGGCAGTTGCTGACCAGACTCCCGACTGCCGGCTGTAATAAATTACGGGTGTGCCAAAACTTGCATCTCCAGCAGTATAATCGCCATCAATAAAATTTGTGCTGTTTGAGGGGGAAGACCAGTCTGTAATTGTATTTGTACCTGTATTTATATTGGCAGACTGACCGTTATACCATAAATATGTTGATCTTTCATACAACGAAGGTATATAGTTCCCTTCCGTTCCGACTACATCTGATTGATTATATACAAATGAATGGGTCACGGAATTTGCACTTAAACCTGTAAAGCCTGATGAATTTACCCTCCAGAAATAACTCAGACTCTGACCGTTAATTGTGGTAGCAGGATGCTCATAACCGACAGGTATAACTGTAATTGAACCATATGTTCCCGGAGCTGAACTAAAGCCAATTGTTGCAGGTGTATATTTGACTGCCCGAACAGGAATCAATGTTGGTGCTCCGACAGGAAAGGTAAATGGAGTTGTTGCAGAATAGACCTTTGTGAGACCTCCATCGCCGGCATTACCAGCCGTTTGCAGATACCGGGTCGATCCGCTTCCTGATATAGAGGCAGTGGAATTAAGTAAAAGATTATAAATTCCAATATTGAAAAGCTTATCCTGCGAAAAAGTAAGAACGCCATTTAATGTCATTCTCGCTGACAGGGAGACGGGTGCAGCAGCAGCATTTGTATTGTTAAGGGTCAGGTTCTGAAATATTCCTGCCCCGTCAATTGTTTGAACTGATGTACCATTTAAAACAATGGCTCCGGCTCCGGAATGAAGGCCCGAGTTATAAATATTTCCTGATATATTAATTGTTTTTCCTCCATCATTCAGTGTTCCCAGAGTAAGATTAAAGTTGTTTGTAATATTCAGGGTATTTTGTGATCCTGCAATATTCACACTTACTCCGGCTGATTTGGTAATATTAAGCCCATAAAGTGAAAGAGCTGAGGCCAGGTTAATAGTAAAGGTCTGATCAGCTGCTCCGTTAAGAATGGTTATATTCGTTCCCGGAGTGTATGTAGTGCCGCTTTCAATATTGACATTTCCTCCGACCGTCAGGTTAAAATTGTTTGCAGCAAGACTTCCCGAAGTAAGGTTGAGATAATTTTGTAATATCAGGGCAGCAGACAAACCGACTACTGATGAACTGCTCAACCTGTTAATAATCAGATTATATAATGGTGCTGTCGTATTTATCCGGTAGTTGGCTGCATCCGCCAGAACGGTTCCGGTTACAGGAATTATTTCCAGGGTCCCTCCTGAAACATTGATATTTGAAGATGATGATTTGACATCAAAAGCCTCCTGTTCCCCGGCACCGGTACCAGTCACATCGTAAATACGAATTGTCCCGCCCGAAACTCTGTAGATATTATTCAGGTTCTCAAGGTTAAAAGACCCGTAAGAAGAATTTATTCCATTTAAAACTCTTGAAGTATTAAGAGTGGTCAAAGAAACATCTGTAAGATTGGAAATTGATGTGAAGGCAGAAGGTGTCCGCTGGAAACGACCTCTCAGTATAAACAACCCGCCACTCTGAATATAAGAAGCAGAACCAGTGGTTGAAAGCAGCTGTTTGGAGTCAAGGGTTCCGCCGTTAATTATAAACCGACCAGATGCGATTGACGAAGTAATAATTCCCCCGGATTCGCGGGTCGAGAGAAATCCATTGTTAATCTGGAGTTTACCGAATAAATTCAGGGCACTAAATCCTCCTGTTCCGATCCCAATGGTTGCATTATCCGGGGCCGCTACCGAATATGCCACATTTATTTCCCTGTAATTATCAGCGGTAGAAAGTACTATAACATCAACACCATCAAATATAAGTGCACCATTCTCAGGAATATAATAATCCGCATTTGCCACAGTGCCTTCCGTCAGGGAGGGGATTATCAGACTTCCTTTCAGGATAAGTGTCCCGGTGTAGATCCATAATGCCTTCCGTACTCCAGGATTACTTGTGACAGCCCCGTCGGTGGCCAGGGAATTAGCTCCGTACAGCCTGAAGTTGCCGTAATTTGTGGAGTTAACTGTAAGCTTATATGTCTGATCGGTTCCTTTATTGAGGATCAGGTTATAGAAAGTAGTAACTCCATTGCAGGTAAGAGTATTGTCGCTGGCTCCCTGAAAATAAACCGAAGCTGCACCGGACGTGGGGCCGGAAACAGTAGGAGGGAATGCATTGAAAATCGGGTAATTAAGATTCGAAAAGCTGACCGTACCATTGTTCGTAAAGTCGCCCCTTACAATAACTGTATGAAAATTCAGATAATAATTCAGAAATGGTGCGGTACCTCCCGAACCACCAATTACCGGATTTGTTACTCCGTTACCAACACCTATTGCAGCTCCATTGTCGACAGTTACATTTCCATTGATCGTGAGGTTAAGTTTTGCAGTAGCTGCATTGTCATTTATCCTGAAAGTACCATTTTTTACATGAAGGTTTCCGTTTAGAGTGATATTGCTTAGTTGAGTGGCAATAATCCCCGGCGCATTTATATTTAAGTTATTATAAGTTGTCTGAGAAGCAACCAGGGTGAAATTAGCAGAATTGTAATATTCGACAGTTCCTCCTCCGGCATTTACAATAGTATTTACTGTTACTGAAGGAAAAATAGCCGATGCGATCCGTAATGTTCCCTGCCCCCGGAGTGCCGCGAGCGTACTGGTGAACCTGTAAGTTGAAAGATCGAGGAATCCGCCGTTATTGATTGTGATATCGAGTCCTCCCGACGAGATATTTCCCGGAAGGGTAACAGTGCGGTCAGAAAGGATCACCACAAAAGCATCACTTCCGGGGACAGTATTACCTATTTGAAGTGTACCGCTGGGATCTAATGTCCAGGTTTGCGGATTATTCCAGACCCCAGTCTGATACGAGTAAAAAGTTGAAATGATTTTTGTACCGATACAAAAATAGGATCCGGGATTTAGCATAGCCGGAGAGATTATTGATGATGCCCCGCTTGTCCCTCCAATCGAAGAATATACTCCGGAAATGGCTGATGACATACCAATTGTTTTTGTTGCATCAAGCCCCGATTCATATAATTCGATGCTGGCGCTGGTAAAGTCTCCGCTGTTTGTATTTATAAGTGACCAGTTACGCGGATCTACAGGGCCAATCGACACATTGTCACCTGTTGTGGCTCCCGATGCATTGACAGATGCATTTAATACCGGTCCTGTGGATCCTGAATTTACATCAATGAGATTAATTGCTTTGTAATTATTGTTTTCTCCGATCGGGAAAATGTAATTATTTCCTGCCCCGCTGAGATTTGGAGCAAGTGTTCTCTGGAGATTGCCTGAAGTAACATTCACAAAAGTCCCGCTGTTATATACAATTGCCCCTGTAGAAATATTGGATACACCTAAGGTGAAAGCTCCCGCCTGCAAAATGCCGTTTGTAAGCGTCAGAATTCCGTTGGATGCCAGCATAATGCTGCTATTCATCGTGACACCATTGGAATTGTTTATTGTCAGGTTTCTCAGATTTAAGACACTGGGAGGTATGTTTATACCGGAAGAAGATCCGCCGAAAATAAGATTGGAAGACGAGGTTGTTGTCAGGTTTGCAGGTGTTCCCGCAATGGCAGGTCCGTTAAGGGTGAGTGTATATGCACCAACCGCTAAGGCCGCGGATGAAAGTGTTAAGGTACCTCCGATTGTAAGATTACCGCACAAAGATACTGCCCTGTTAATGGTCAGATTATTTAAAGTCACTGCTGGAAGACTTGCGGAACCCGAACCTCCGATAATTATGTCGGAAGTCGCTCCTCCGGTAAGGGTTCCACAGTTTATCTGACCATTCAGGGTAAGCAAATTTGCCCCAATTGTTAATCCGGCACCTGCAGGATTGAATGTTCCACTGACAGTAAGGGAACTCTGCAGGGTAACGACATTTGTATTTGTGATCGATAAGCCGCTTAAATCAGTAACGCTTGTCGGTATCAAAACACCGGCAGATGTACCTCCAAACACCAGGCTTGACGATGATGTTGTTGATAAATTCGCGGGCGTACCTGCTATAGTTGGCCCGTTTAAAGTAAGAGTATAGCCAGCTACGGCTAAGGTGCCGGAGGTCAGGTTAAGAGTGCCTGCTACTGTTGCATCTCCTCCAAGTGTCTTGGTACCTGAACCGGAAATTGTAAGGTTATTGTAAGTAACACCGGCACATGTCTGTGTACCGGCGGCATACCATTCCACTGTCCCGGAACCTGCGGTTAATGTACCCCCGCTTCCACTTACACTGCCACCAATCCTTAAAAGACTGGAACCGCCATTCAGTGTTCCGTCAGTTCTCGTCCAGGTACCGGTAAAAGTGTGTGTTAATCCGGATCCCAGATTAAGAGTACCTCCAGCTCCATTGATTGTTAATCCATTACCGTTTACATTACCTAAGAATGTTGCAGTGCCGGCAGTCTTGGACAATAACACCACTCCTGTGGTTGTGAATCCGGCTATACTCTGTGCCGCCATGGTATTCGTAATGACGATCGCGGAGCTGCCGGCAGTAAATGTGCCTTCGTTTACAAAGTTACCGCCAAGAGTAAGCTGTAAATTATTGGTAGCCAGTGTTGCCCCGCTATTAATTGTAAGCGGGACTGATACGTTAAAGACTTTGGCTACATTCATTGTTATCGCTCCTGTATTGGCAATAATCACACCACCGGATGCAGCAAACGGGACTATCCATTCTTCGGCGGTTGCAGTTCTGGCGGTTGTTGTGTTGTATTGAAGGGTAGCATTTGCGCCATAGGTTACAACTCCGGTTGTAACAACAACAGTTGCAGTTCCCTCCAAAGACAGGATAGAATTAACAGTTGGTGTTGTAGCGAATGTTTTTGCTCCGGTACCTGAAAGAGTAAGATTATAATAAGTAGTGACTTTAGCTGTTTGGGCTGCCCCGGTGAAGTTTACCATATTTCCGTTGTTGGTGGCAGTCAGTGTGGTAATAGCAGAAGTTCCTCCAAGATTAAGTACAGCACCTACTGCCTGAGTTAACCCTCCTGTTCCTGCAAGGGCAGTGCCGACTGTCAGAGTGCCATTATTTGTAAGGGTAACACCCGTCACCGTCACCCTTGGAATTGATAATGTTCCTGTTATTGCCTGATTACTTGTACTGAAAGTATAGATACCTGTACCTGCATTAAATGTACCGCTGTTTGAAATGCCCCCTCTGAAATTAATTGCCGCATTAACTGTATTATTATTCCAGATACCGGTGGCCTCGATTGTGGTTAATCCCGTAAAGATTTTTGTTCCTGTTGTGCTGGTATGATTGATAATTCCGTTTACTGTTGTTGTTCCGCTTACTGTAAGATTGAATCCTGCAACTGACAATGTTGCACCATTAGCTATACTTAAATTGGCACAAGCAGCAGCAGCAGCAGTAGTTACTGTAAATCCTCCTTCTATAAAAACATTATCTCCGGCAACAGGGAATGAAGCGCCTGGGAGTCCGCCAGACGAAGATGCCCATGTAGCATTGACGTTCCAGTTGCCTGTTGCTACTGAATATCGGTCAGCGGCAAACGATGAAATTACTGAAAATGATAAAACCACTGCCAGGAATAACTTCTTGCAGGTAAGGATTGGTCTTATCATGTTTTTAGTTGTATAAATGCAAAAACTGCATCATCAGAATAAGGTTTATTTAAGCGGAAGTTCTGCTTCAGCCAGTCTTACCGGCTTAACATCTGATGAGGTTGTATAAATAACGCGTAACGTTCCGGTTCTGAAGTCAACCCCAGGAACCTTATTCAGGTTAAACTGAAACTGCCTTTTTGTATTGGGAGTATACACTGCAACTCCGTTGGCCATTCCAACCCTGGTTATTTTGCCCTGGGTTGAGATATGGTCAACAGTAAGGTCCCCGAAAACCGACATATTACCCGACCTGTTAAAAACCAACCTGAATCGCGGAACCGTGTCGTTTGCCATCTCAAACCCAAGGTCCGAAATAGAAACCTTCGCAGTTGATTCTCCAACGCGGATGATAGCCGGTATAGTTATTCCAAAAACGGGTGTAAGCATAACAGATATCGTTGTTGTATCTTTTGCTTTTGCTTTTTCACCCAACGCGGAAACTTTAGGGATCGACCTGAAATAAAAATGAGAACGGTATTCCCCGGGTTCCAGCTCATTTGATCTGATCAGCTGTATCTTAACTGCCTGAGCTTCGTTTGGCCCGAGGGTTACCGACCGTGGAAAAAACCTGATGAAGCGGTCAGCAAACTTCTGGCCGGGATCAGGTTCGGTGATGGTCTCAAAACCGCCGTCTTCCTTCATCCTTATCTGCATCAGGGAAATCGCATAAGTTGCTGTATCTTTTCCGGTGTTTGCCAGGTTCAGGTCCATCGATCTTTTGGAACCTTCAAAAACAACCCTTCTCGGGGTTATCAACAGGTCCCCCTGAGCCATACAAACGCCCGGGGAAAATATCAACAAAATCAAATTTCCTGCAAAAAGCATTAAAAGTGACTTCAACAAGCAGAAGTGATAATACTTCCTTTGGAGTTTCATTTCGTGTTTTGGCATAAGCTCGATGGTTTATCAATCAGCTAGTTAAAGTCGAAAGTTACCGTATATACTCCGGTGTAAATTCCCACAGGATTATCATAAAGGGGGCCGACTTTCAGGGTGGCTCCCACATATACTACCTGAAAACCTTCCTGCAGTGTCCCGGTCCCGATACCTGGTTCCGGTACTGATACCCAGTCCTGTATTAGCATCGTTTTTGCATTAGATGTATGAGTAAGTATTACAGGACTTGTTGGCAGGGAGATTGAGTAGGCTGCATTGGCATCGCCTGAGACATAGAAACTGGCTGCATTATGTGAACCGATACCCTTAAAGACACTTCCAACTACTGAAACAGTGCTCTGGGGGGTAAGAATTATCATTCCTCCCTGGGGTCCCGGAGAAAACTTTCCAAAATTCAGCTGTGATGTCTCACTTGCGGAGTACACCGGAATAATTTCAGCAATGACGTGTCCTGTCGCACTGACCGGTTGGGCATTTACATGGATTCCGGTTACGTGAAATATATATATCAGGCTGAAAATTAAAATCTTAAGCCTTTTCATTATGCTTTTTAGCAGCTGTTATCTGAAAGCCTAATTATAATTCACGGTCACTGTAAACGGAGTACCGGAAACATATGTTCCAGCAGGCTGGCTTGCTCCTACGTTCAAAGTTGCGCCAACTGTAAGAGCCTGCGAACCACCGGCACTCAGGGTCCCTGTACCGCTTGGAGAGCTTGTCCATGTGTCAACTGTCATAGTGTTTGCACCCGAAGTGATTGTCGTTGCAGCAGCCGGTAAAGTAATTGAGTATGTATAGGCTGCCGCACCGGTAACATTAAAAGCTCCTGCTGCAACAGTTCCGGTGACCGCCGGAAGTGTACATCCACCCGTAGTTGAACGGACAGCTGCAGGAGTCATTACTACTGTACCTGCAACGGCACTTACTGCAACGTTACCGAAATTCATATTTGCCGTGTTCGTAATTCCAATAGGCCCGACAATAGTTGCCGTCGCCGTTGCAGTGGCTGATACCTGTGCAAATGTTGCCGCGGTAAAGGCAATCAGAATAATTGCCAAAGAAATTAGTTTTTTCATGTTTTTCATTTTGAAATTTTTGTTGTTAATAATTGTTTTGTTTTTCTCTTAAATTCTAAATAACTAACTCATTTTCACTTTCCTCTTTGACTTTCACTTTTTAAAGGCAGATTTTTGAAATTTCAGCCAAATTAAGAACCAAATGCCAACTGAGAGGATAGCTATATTAAGTTTATTTAACAATTTAATTTAGTTATTAACAAGGAAAATACAGAATTATTGTATCCATTACCCTGTCGGACCGCTGAATCAGCAATCTAAAGATTGAAAGTATAGGTATATTTAAGCATCACTGCCCTTGAACTGTAAATCGGCAGGTTTGGCAATTCCCTGTATAGATCAGTGTTTCTGTCCTCATTAAATACAAGATACAGATCATTACCCTCCTTCGGATTATATCTTATTCTAAGGTTGGTTATTATTCCATGCAAAGATGTATTGTACTGTATAAATGCATTGACCGAAAAGCGTGTATTGAGCATATAGAGAGCTTTAATTCCTAATATGTGGTTAGTCATGAAAACATCTCTTTTACTGATTCTTACGTGATCAAAATTATAGGTTCCTCCGAATTCAAAATGTTTTGAAATGTTCCATGTAGGCTGTAACCGGAATGACAAACGATTCCCGTCAAAATATTGTCCTGCTTCTGTCATAAACATTAAATAGAAAGGACTTGACATTGGAGTCGAAATATTTCCCCTAAGGCTTAGATAATTGTATTTTCCCGGTTCAATATAAAGTTCGTCAGGACTTATCTCAAGACTGTCTTTAAGGTTATCAGAACTATATACAAGGTTTATATTTCCCTGCCACTGGCTTTTTGTCTGAAATTCCCATCCCGAGAAATTTGTAAAACTCATGAATGATCCGTCTTCAACATACGTTCTGTACATTGATCTTGTTTCCAGGGAGTGACTATAGAGTTTTGAGGACTCACCGGAAACCCAACCGTAACCGACATTGCTCCGGAGGACCGAATAATCATCCATCATCTCAAAACCTATTCCGGGATTGAAATGCTGACCTGACCTTGTGTAGCCCAGGCCATAAGATAGTCCTTTGGTTGAACGTCTTTCCCAGTTTGCCATTATAAATGTAGGATCCTGAAGGGAGTTATTTTTTATTCCGTTCTCAAAAGTCTGGCTCAATCTGACATCAAGATAATCATCGCCGAAAACCCTGAAAATTCCGTCAAGACCATAAGCAATATTGTAAGACCCGTCAGCGCCAAACCGGTTTGTTGCCATTGTGCCGATATAGCTGTTCTCATTGAATACCTGCCGGCGGAACCTTGCCACTCCGAAATTTTCAGAGGGGACCAGGGATATTGAGCCTCCTCCGGCTGTTTCTTTTAACAGAGGGGCCGTATGCATATCAAGAAAGCCGACATCCCAGTTCCTGATTCTTCCGGTAATCCTTGCTCCCCCGTAGATACGTACAGGTTCAGGTTCCTCGTCATCATCACTAAGACCAATTCTCCGGCTGTAGAAAAGATTGCTGTTTCCGCCGAGTGAGAAATCAAATACACTTGCACGTTCCAGAAAAAACATTCTTTTTTCAGGGAAGTAGAGTGAATATCGTGTAAGATTAATCTGCTGGTCATCGGCTTCCACCTGCGCAAAATCGGTATTTAAAGTGACGTCCATTATAAGAGTTTTTGAAATACCATATTTTACGTCAAGTCCTGCTTCAAGTTCAGGTTTATTATGTTTCGGATAATCTGTCCCCTGACTGCTGAGTTCAAAACTGCTCTCGAAGCCGGTGAGCAGGTAAGGAGCTATGTATAAAGGTTTATCTGGTTTTATGCCTTTGAATACAATTTCCTGGGCCTGCGAGGGTTTCATAATAGAGGTCGGGCCCCAGTTTGGAGGGATTGCAGGAAAAATATCACCTTCATTTATTGAAGGGATCCATCTGTAGACTGTCAATCCCATTCTTACATCTCCATCCTTTTCCTGAAACCTCAGACTTGACAGGGGTATCCTGAGCTCAATGCTCCAGCCATTTAAATCAATCCTGGTCAGCACGTCCCAGAAAGTGTTCCAGCTGATATTCATCGGCATCTGATCGGGCATGAATACAACGGCATCCTTTTGCACATTTGCATCAAATCTGTACCCGTCGGGTGAGGTGCCGAAAACCATGGAATTCTCCTTGTCGTTATATGTATCAAGGAAAATCCCGAACCAGTCTCCCCCTGCCCCCTGGTAATCACGTTTCAGACTGGCTGATTGTATCATCCCAGGATTATTATAAAAAAGGCGGGCACCGACATACAGATACTTATCATCGTACGAAATACGTACATCCGAAGCTTCAGCAGGATCTTTACCAAAAACAGGGGAATACATTACAAGTTTAACCGGACTTATGTCAGTCCAGGCTTCTTCATCAGGCATGCCATCAAAATTGATAGAGGAACTAAGCTTGTCAATGATGATGGGTTCTCTTCCTTTATCAGAATAACCGTTCTGTGCTTTAGAGGTTAAACATCCACAGACAAAAAGAATACATAAATAAAGGGATATCTTCATCAGAATTATTCCGGGATACGATGAACTACAATTTATGGAATTTGTCCGGTAATATTACAAAAAAATCCTTTTCAAGAAGTCTTAACCTATTATTAAAACTCCAGGATCTGACCGTCAGCAACTAGCTGTTTTTTTATTTCATCGTAAGTCAGGTCATGAACATCCTTTTTGTTTTTAATTGCAAGGGAAGCAACTGTTCCTGCGCTCTGACCGAGTATCATAAAAACAGGTTCCATCCGGATAGATCCGAAAGCAATATGTGAACAGGAAACACAGACCGGAACAATCAGATTCCTGCATTCATCCTTTTCAGGTAATATGGAACCTAAGCTGATCTGATATGGGTTAGGTGCCGCTACGCCGATATCTCCTTCATTCTGGACATACCCCGCGGTGGTGACGTATCTCTGGACATTATGGGAGTCCATCGTATATGATCCCATTCCAATTGAATTTGGCACAGCCCTTTTACAAAGGACATCATTCTCGGTCATTACATAATCGCCTGTCATTCTCCTCGCTTCCCTGATATAAATATTGTAGGGCCAGTTGCCGTTATCTGGAAATTCATCTTTTGAAAACCCCCATCTGTTCATTGTTTCCCTCACCCATGCAGGTAAGCGCTGATCTGTTGCCATAAAGTATAGCAGACCTTTCTGATACAATATATGCTCATTTATTATTTCCTTTCTTCTCTCATATGATGCTTCCGGATAGTCCCAGTTCATACCGATATTGTCGAAACTGAAAGGACCATGATTGTTTACATCTGTTTTAAGATTGGGAATCGGGTCAAATTTTCCGAAGAATTCATCCCATCTTGTTGCTGATAGCCTGACAAGAAGTTCATACTGGGTGCTGTCGTAACCATCAGGTTTTGTAATGGGGATCCTGTTTTCAGGATGCTGTGTAAGGCAAAGCCTGAAACAATATGCCTGGATCTTTGAATCGCCCGAACCATTCTCACCGGGTTTCTCGTTTGAGATCCGTGGAAGCAGCCCGCTTGAAGGATCACCCGGGATCCTGTAAGGATCAATTTTATCCTTAAAATAATGCCCGTGGTGAAACACACCGGCCTGAACGCCATTCCATATTTCGCCATAAAGCGCGTTGTCCTCTCTTCCCACGGTATACCCGACACCAGCTGAAGCCATAAGGTCACCTTCATAGGTTGCATCAATAAAGATCCTTCCTTTATAAATTTTCCCTGAGAGAGTTTTTATTGAGGTTATCCTGTTCTTTGCTTTCGTAACCCCATTCTCCCTGTCGAGCCATTC
>DOTV01000209.1:20475-25171 GCA_003520925.1 Bacteroidales bacterium
CCTGTGTTCCCATATTCTGATTGCTTCTGCCATCTCCATGAACCTGGCTTCTGATAATGCTGATATATGAGCTGGTAAAACTCCCTTGCCAGCCCACCGATAACTTCTTTGTTTCCGGTGTCAGTAAATCCCAGACCTGAAGAAGACATTCCTCCAAGGTGGCTGTCGGGCGATACTACTATCACCGACTGCCCCATCCTTTGTACCTGAACAGCAGTCGTCACGGCAGCTGAAGTACCGCCGTAAACTATTACATCAGCATTAAATAGATTTGCTGAATCACGGTTGCAATTAAGACTTGAAAGGCATATGATCACAAAAAAAACAATAAATAATCTGGTTTTCATGGATTTGAGGTTTGATTACTTTCTTCTTTAGCTACAAAGATGCAAAGGCGCTAAGTTTCATGCTTCGTGCCTTAGTGCCTTCGTGGCATTTTCATTTTTATTTAAAGTACAATTTTATTTGTTCCGGTATGTAGTTTTTCTGTTAAATTATTAACACCATTAAGAATGAAATCACACTCCATATTTGCCGGAATAATAATTAAATATTCCTTTGATTTCCCTGAACTCCTGAATTCTGCAATTATATTCCCACGGATGGTTGGTACACTTACCTGACTGTAGGTCAACCTGCCTAACTGAGGTCTTATAACAGCTTTCGAATACCCCGGCATTAATGGTTTTATCCCCCACATATATGCCGGGATAATATTTGCCGGTGCGGCACCCCAGGCATGATTCCAGTCGGAATTGGGCTTGAATTTAATATCCCAGGCTTCCATTGTCATCGTCGATCCCGACCTAATCATATTATACCAGCTTCTGTCGTGAGTTGCAGTCATAAGGCTTAGTGCATAATCCTGTTCTCCAGCCTTATAGAGCCCTTCAAGAAGAAACTGTGCTCCATAAACACTGCAGGCCATTCCCCTGGATTTTACAAAGTCGGTAACCGTCCTTTTATATTCTTCCGGAACAAGATCAAATGCCAGTGCCATCATATTTGCATGAAGCGATGAATGGCCCGAAAATTCTCCATCAATATAAATACCCCTGTTTCTGTTGAACAGCTTTTCATTAATTGCCTTCCTGACTTTCAGCGCTTGATTCCTGAAACGGAGTGAATCATACTTTCTTCCAAGGTATCCGGCAAGTTCCGAAAACAGGACCAGGCTCCTGTAATGAAAAGCATTTACAACTGTATTGACCTCAGTCATATCATAGCCATCTCTTTCGCCCTCGGGAGTTGCCAGCTGCCATCCTGTATCCTTCTGCGAAGGGGGCCAGTCGACGATGTCCTTTATTCTGTCCTTCGCATTTAAAAAGCCAAGTCTGGTCATTATCTCATCATTGACATTCTTTGAGCTGATCAGCCCGTCGGGCCGGGCAAGATCCAACAGTGTTTTGTATTTAAGCTCTGTGTAGAAATGATTTACCGACTCTATATTCCCGGTGTACATATAATCGTTGTAAAACATCAGTACTGTCTGCAGGATCCATTCTGTGGGCCAGGTCGGGTGGTCAATAAAATACTCGTTGGTTCTCCTGGCAAGTGAATACTCCCGATCGGTATAATAATGGCCAAGCTGATTGATATAGGCATCAGCCTCGTAGGGGATCCGTTCACGGTCGCCGTCAATATAGATGCCGGCAAAGGAGGTGGCTTTTATAGTGTATTTCGATATATTCCAGACCTTGTTCAGTACACTGTCCGAACTTATGAATGCACTGTTCTCATCCCTGAAATAGTGCCAGAGAGCTTTCTGACTGATATTTTCAGGATTAATATCAAAGTTGCAGTTTTCAAGTTCACAATAACGGAAGGGTGTTATTACACCAACAGAATCGGGCAGATGCACTGCCGCCGGCCCGGTATTCCTTAAATCCTTTGTAATCGCAGGGACATATATAGTTTTCCCTGGTTCAACCGGCAACAAAATCCTGTGATACCTGATTGTGCCCGGAGGGTTACGATCAATCCCTTTCAATCCTTCTGTTTTTTCACCCAGGTGTACAATTATTGTATCCTTTGAAGCCGGATTAAGTTGGAGCTCAAGTTTCCCAAACGCATCTTTTCCAAAATCAATGAAATAGCTTTTCTCTCCTGTTTTGACGATTTTCTCGGGTTTTATCAGAGTCTCGACGAACATATTCCCGACAGTTCCATAATCCTTAAGGATGCCTGTTCTGAATGACTGAATTTCAGACCATGAGGAGGGTTTGCCCTTCCTGTCCCATATCCTGACCTTCCAGAAGTATCTTGAATTGTCAGAGAGCCTGTTTCCCGAATATTCAACATCTACCGATCCCGAACCAGTTGTTTTAATCCCATTCCAGAGATCGCCAATATCCTTTAAAAGCAATTCTTTTGAAGAAGAAACAAGGATCTGGTAAGAAGTCTGATTAATTGCATTATCAGGAACGATCCAGCTAAACTCAGGTTCAGGATCAGAAATAAATACCCGATCAGGCTCACGGATAAATTCAACCATAAGTCCGGCCGGGGAATCATTTATCGGGTTTTTATAACCAGGAAAAAAGGTGATCAGAAAAAACAGGATCCAGACTACTTTCATTGATTATCCGGTTTCAGATCTTTTCAAATGTGACATCCTCTCCAGTATCACCAAAGTCACCATCGCGGTTAAGATCGCGGGTTAGCCTGAGGGTAGTGCCGATGACCTCGAAAACTCCGGTAACTGTTTTTTTGAAATAGATAATGTTGTCTGTCCAGTATTTGGTTCCGTCATCAAACCACTGAACGTTACCGGTGCATATTTCTGATTCATTCAAAGTGCATGTTCCAAGCTCTTTCAATTCAAAAACCAGGTTCAACCGACCCATTTCAAGGCTTCCTTTTGTTCCGATAATTGAAGAAATCACTGATGAGCTTTCACGCTGTATTGTATAAGTCTCCTCATATGAATTCTCTGTCAGTATAAGTGTCCTTGTGGTGTTAAAAGCCAGGCCGTCGGAAGTGATCTTTTCGATGAACTGCCAGGTGCCGGTAAATTCAGGATCATCGCTGAGAGATTTGCAGGAGGGAATAAAAAGCGAGATAAAAAGGAAAAGTATAAAACAGAAAGGAATACATTTTTTCATATCCAACCGGTATTGGCCGAATAAAGATATCTATTTTAACCCTTTCTTACAATAGTTGGTTTTCTTGTAAGTTCCCATCTGAGTATATTGGTCTGTTTCCCGCCAAGATCCTCCATAAACTTCCTGAATTCAGGAGTTAATTCTTTAATGAAGTCTTTACTGCCTTTGAGTTCTGTCGGGATTTTCTCAGTACCCTCAGGTTTGAAAGTGCCAGTAACCTCAATCTCTTCATCAATACCGGTTGTTCCTCCGGCATCTTCGTCAATATCTGCATTTATGGGTTTCACTTTGATATCCATTTCGTCCTTTCCCCGGATTGGAATTCCCTGCACCTCTATCCCCCCACGCAACCAGTAAGTCCCTTTTTCTTTATCAATCATAAGACGGATTTTACATTCTGATGTTGAAAGCGTTCGTCTTCCCGCACTTGCAGACTGGTTTGTTTTGGATTCTATTACTCTTCCTTCCCGTTCCATTCTTGTAAGGGTCGCATCCATTTCGTCCTCAAAACTTGACAACCTTGCCTGATCTATCTCAAACAACACTGAATTAAAACGGTCCCCTGTCCGTTTAAGCTTTAATTGTATTTTCCAGTTTTTGGAAATATCATATTCACCTCCGGGTGTTAGCGAAGAAAGAACAGATTCTTTCTCTCCGGCTTCCATAGTTTCTCTTTTAGATATTGTTCCTTCCCATCCACACTGATTTTCAACCTCTAACAGCATCGATCCTTTAGTGGTCTGATTAAGAGGCACCTCACTTGTATAATAAACATCACATGAGTTATAAATGGTTAAAATATCCGAGTTATCCTCACCTTCCGGCGGACTATAGTAAATCTGAACAGTTGCCGAGCTGCTGACTTCCGACGGATAAATTGTGAAAACTTTTGCTTTTGGATCTTCTGTAATGAATTGTCCATTTGTTATGGTTCCTTTCTGTGCGGTAGCAATTATCCTTACCTGGTGAGCTGCACCCTGCATGGGTGGTTGAGCTGTCTTGAATCTTTCCACAATTATTTCAAGCTTTCCGCCACTTTGAGCCTGCAAACCCGGTTCATTACACCATTCCGGTGTTTTTCTGAATTCAGCGCTGACAGGGATCTGTTCGAAAGATGTCATTGTGTTTTCAATCTGGCTGATACTGATTTTAGCTGACATCAGAGAAACATGGGCAGAAGGATCATGTCCTGCTGCCTCTGTTGACCAGGTCAGAAGCCTTTGGTAATGATAAGCACAGGGGTATCTTTCATCTATCCATGAATAGCTGAGGCCTTCATAACATCCTTTTCCCCCGTTGAATGCAAAAACTATTGTCAGGCATGACATTGGTTGTCCGTTCTCAAGGTCTGTTGTTTTGGAAAAGGTAGCAGTAAGCGAGTATTCAGGCTTATCCAGGACATTGAGCCTTAACCGGGCTGATCTGAATAATCCCTGAAATTCTTTCATAAAGACCATCCTGTTGAAGCTATTATCATCAATCCATCGTTTCTGGTAGATAAGCTTCCCGAGTTTGCCAATAGTTCCAGGTGGAGCATCCTTGTATCCATAGCACATTACTTCAACTTTTCTGGGACAATCAGAATCGGCAGC
>DOTV01000095.1 GCA_003520925.1 Bacteroidales bacterium
AAAAAGAAATAGGGATATAAAGAAATAAGGATATAAGGAAATAGAGAAATAAAGAAATTAGTAATTAAGAATTTTGGAATGATACTAATCCGAAAAGCAGTTCCCTCTGATGCTCCTTCAATAGTCGATTTCCAGCTCAGAATGGCGTTGGAAACTGAAGACATGAAGCTTGTCCCGGAAATTGTGACAAAAGGGGTTGATGCGGTTTTCAATGACTCGTCAAAAGGCCAGTATTATGTGGCTGAGGCAGATGGTATTGTGATCGCCTCCCTTCTGATAACTTATGAATGGAGCGACTGGAGGAATTGCAATGTATGGTGGTTCCAGTCGGTTTATGTGGTGCCCGGATTCAGGCGAACAGGAGTCTTCAGAAAAATGTACAGCCACATCAGGGAACTTGCAGTTCTAATGGATATTGCCGGACTCAGGCTTTATGTCGAGACAAAGAATTCAAAAGCCCAAAAGACATATGAAGCACTTGGAATGAGTTCTGAACACTATGCTTTCTATGAATGGATGAGGAAATAAGTTATGCAATGGCTCTTTCTTATAATTCTGATACCCTATATATACCTTATAACGAAGATATACCTCAGCCTTTCAAAAATAAGAGAATTCCATTCAGCCAAAGATCCTGAAAAATTTGTTTCCGTAATAGTTGCATGTCACAACGAAGAAAAAACTCTTCCTCTTCTTCTCTCTGATCTTGCGACCCAGAACATTAATCCTGATCTTTTCGAGATTATTATCGTCAGCGATAATTCATCAGATTCCACTTTCGAAACCGCATCCGAGTTTAGCGGGATACAGAATCTTAAGGTGCTTAACAATTCAGGAAGAGGGAAGAAGCAGGCAATCAGGACTGGTGTGGAATCATCAGCGGGCTCCTTTCTTATTGTAACCGATGCAGACTGCAGGGTTGGGAAAAACTGGCTGCATACAATCGCATCATTTGAAGCTGAGTTTGAACCGGAAATGATAATATGTCCCGTACAACTGGAAGACGGGAAAGGGTTTTTCCAAAGGTTTCAGGAACTGGAATTCCTGAGTCTGCAGGGAATTACAGCCGGGACGGCTGCCGGACAAAATCCTGTAATGTGCAATGGTGCCGCCCTTGCTTTTCAAAAAGAAACATATTTTAAATATGCCGGCAATCTCAATAATGAACTTGTCTCAGGAGATGATGTTTTTCTTCTTCATAATATAAAAAATAACAGCGGCAAAAAGATAATGTGGCTCGAATCATCTGAATCGATAGTGCTTACAAAAGCCTCCTTTAATGTTTCTTCATTTCTTAGTCAGAGAGGCAGATGGATATCAAAAGCAGGAACTTACAATGACCGGTTCACCAGTTTGCTGGCAATTGTAACATTTGTTACAATTTCTGCCCAGTTATTGCTTCTTGTGTGCGGGTTGTTTTATCATGGGATTCTGCTTGTGTTTGCGGTATATTTTACACTAAAATCAATCCCTGACTATCTGATTCTTTCAAATACGGCTGAGCGTTATGGGAAAAAGAGCCTATTAAGATGGTTCCTTCCTTCCCAGCTGGTTTATCCGGTTTATGTTCTGGCAATTATCCCCCTCGCATTTATAAAAAGGGACAAATGGTAAGATCAGTTACCCATTTCCGAAAGGAACTTGATCCTCATCAGTCTGATTTCCTCCTCCTCAAAATCATTTCCAAGTTCGGCTACAGCTTCCTCCAGTGAGTCAGATTCTGCTTCTTCCCTGAAGTATGAATATATGTCATGCTGGCGTTCCTCATCAATAACCATATCGATATAGTAATCGAGATTGATCCTTGTCCCGTAATTGACAATCGACTCTATTTCCCCTATCAGCTCACTCATTTCAAGACCTTTAGCTTCGGCGATATCCTCGAGTGGACGTTTCATATCGATACTCTGGATAATATATACTTTCATCCCTGACTTGTTGACGACCGATTTTACGACCATGTCGAGAGGTCTGATGATCTCCTTTTCCTCAACATATTTCTTGATAATCTCAACAAATTCCTTACCGTACCGCTGGGCCTTACCCGCACCAACCCCTGAAACATTCTGAAGCTCATCAAGTGTAACCGGATACTGGATCGCCATATCTTCAAGTGAAGGATCCTGGAAGATCACGAAAGGAGGAACATCTTTCTGTTTTGAGATCTTTTTACGAAGGTCCTTAAGAATACTGAAAAGCTCATCATCGACAGCTGCAGTCCTTGCTCCAAAAGCATTTTCCTCATCAGTGGTGTCGGCATAATCGTGATCCTCGGCCAGCATAAAGGAGGTTGGTTTTTCAATGAAAGCCATTCCCTTCTCAGTAAGTTTTAGCAATCCGTAATTTTCTATCTCCTTGACGAGCAATTTAGCGATAAGTGCCTGCCTTATCACCATGTTCCAGTATTTCTCATCCTTATCTTCCCCTATTCCGAAAAATTCCAGTTTGTGATGCTTGTAAGACTTAATGGCGGATGTTACTTTACCGGCAAGAATATTTGCAATATGGTCGGCTTTGAATTTTTCCTTTACGGCAAGTATTGTTTCAAGAACATTTACAACAGCCTCGCTTCCTTCAAACTGGGCTTTAGGGTGCAGGCAGTTGTCGCAGGCCTCACAATTTTCGTTAGGATATTCTTCACCAAAATAATGAAGCAGCAGTCTCCGCCGGCACACGGATGATTCGGCATATGAAACTGTTTCCAGGAGAAGCTGCTTCCCGATCTCCTGTTCTGCAATCGGCTTGCCCTGCATAAATTTCTCAAGCTTCATTATGTCGTTGTAGCTGTAATAGGCAATGCAATTCCCTTCACCTCCATCGCGGCCTGCCCGGCCTGTCTCCTGATAATAACCCTCAAGGCTTTTGGGAATATCGTAATGAATAACAAACCTGACATCGGGTTTATCAATTCCCATCCCGAAGGCAATTGTAGCTACAATAATATCAGCCTCTTCCATTAGGAACTTATCCTGGTTTGCCGTACGCGTAGCCGAATCCATACCTGCATGGTATGGCAATGCCTTTATCCCATTAACCTTAAGGGCTTCAGCAAGCTCTTCAACCTTTTTGCGGCTCAGACAGTAGATTATTCCGGATTTGCCGGTATTATTTTTTATATACTTTATGATCTCCTTTGTGACATCCTGCTTTGATTTTACCTCATAATAAAGGTTGGGCCGGTTAAAGGATGATTTAAAAACATCTGCTTCCAGTATGTTGAGATTTTTCTGGATATCGTGCTGGACTTTCGGCGTCGCAGTTGCGGTCAGTGCAATTATGGGCGATCGTCCGATTACGTCGATAATTGGTCTTATCCTCCTGTATTCAGGCCGGAAATCGTGGCCCCATTCTGAAATGCAATGAGCTTCATCGATAGCATAAAATGAGATCTGAATGTTCTTCAGGAATTCAATATTTTCCTCCTTTGTAAGTGATTCCGGAGCGACATAAAGGAGTTTCGCTTTACCAGTAAGGACGTCTTTTTTTACTCTGGTGCTTTCGCTTTTGGTAAGTGATGAATTCAGAAAATGTGCAACATCATCATCGGTGCTGAAATTGCGCATTGCGTCAACCTGATTTTTCATAAGAGCTATAAGTGGAGAAATTACAATGGCCGTCCCCTGTTTCATTACAGCCGGCAGCTGGTAGCACAGTGATTTCCCTCCTCCCGTAGGCATTAGCACAAAAGTGTCGCGGCCCTCCAGAACATTTTTTATTATATATTCCTGATTACCCTTAAACGTATCGAATCCAAAATACTTCTTTAAATAATCATGTGTTGTTGCATCATTCGTCATATTCTTCCCTAATGATTATCCAGGCTTTTTAAAAGTGATGTATTAAGTAGTGTATATAAAGTTAATTAAAATATTTATCAAAGAGAATATTTATAATATTATTAACAAAAATCGAGAAATAAATATCAACTGACAGGTTTTGCAAGGGATAGAGAATGGTATTGTTTTGCAAAATAAGATTTATCATCTTTACAGGCTGAATTTTTAGTCAACCTGTAATTATGGCCTTTACAAGTAAAAAGGGAAAGAGCAAAGAGGGAGAGATGTCATTTCTTGAACATCTGGAGGAACTCCGATGGCATATAATTAGGTCATTGATTGCCATAGTGGCAATGATGATCATTGCTTTTATTTTTAAAAATATACTTTTTGATAAGATCGTTCTGGCTCCGAAAGAGCCGACTTTTATTTCCAACAGGATGTTTTGTGAGTTCGGGCATTTTCTGGCCAGTAAATTTAGTTTTATTAAGAATCCTGAAATATTGTGCATCAATACAAAACCACCTAACCTTATAAGCATTAAAATGTCAGGGCAGATTACTACTCATATAACAGTGGCGCTGGTGGCTGGGCTGATCCTTGCTTTTCCATTTGTTATACGTGAATTCTGGCTGTTTTTCAAACCGGCCCTCCATTCAAATGAAGCAAAACATGCAAGAGGTGCCGTTCTTGCTTCATCTCTTCTCTTTTTCATTGGTGTACTGTTCGGGTATTTCCTGCTTGCACCACTTTCAATACATTTCCTGAACACTTATCAGATAAGTGAAAGCGTTGTTAACCAGATAAATGTCAGGTCATTTATTGGTACAATGACATCAATCTGCCTAGCGACTGGAGTTGTATTTGAGCTACCGATAGTGGCGTTTTTCCTTACTAAAATCGGTATTATAACTCCCGGTTTCATGAGAAAGTACAGAAAGCATGCGATTGTCGTTATCTTTATTCTTGCTGCCATCATTACACCACCTGACATATTTTCCCAGACCCTTGTCGCGATACCGCTTCTTATCCTATATGAAGTTAGTATCTTTATATCCGCCGGGGTAATCAGGAAAAAAGCTAAAGAGCACGATGCATTCATGAATGATGACTCTTCGGCGAAAACAGAAAAGGCATAAAACGCTGCGCAGTAATGAAACTTTATACAGAAAACCTTGTAAAGAAATATCACAACAGAACTGTTGTCGACCATGTGTCGATAGAAGTTGAGCAGGGTGAAATAGTCGGCCTTCTTGGTCCTAATGGTGCCGGTAAAACCACTTCGTTCTATATGATAGTGGGACTTATCCGACCACGTGAGGGAAAGATCTTTCTGGAGGATGAAGACATTACAACTCTTCCTGTCTACAAGCGTGCCCGGAAAGGAATAGGGTATCTTGCCCAGGAAGCATCGGTCTTCAGAAATCTCTCAGTCGAAGACAATATAAGGGCAGTTCTTGAAATGTCAGGATTTTCATCAGATGAACAGGCCGATCGCCTTGATACACTGCTTAATGAATTTGGACTTCAGAAAATCAGAAAAAGTAAAGGTATCCAGCTTTCAGGCGGAGAAAGAAGACGAACCGAAATTGCAAGGGCTCTCGCCCTCAAACCAAAATTTATCCTTCTCGATGAACCTTTTGCCGGAGTCGACCCTATCGCAGTTGAAGATATCCAGGAAATAGTCTCCAGGCTTAAAGGGAAAAATATAGGAATTGTGATCACAGATCATAACGTCCACGAAACACTTGCAATAACCGACCGTGCCTATCTGCTGTTTGAAGGCCGGATACTTATGTCAGGCACGTCTTCACAACTTGCTGAAGACGAGCACGTAAGAAAAGTCTATCTCGGAAAGAACTTTGAACTCCGGCGGTAAAAGTCCTGCTTTGTAATGATAATTATTTTATCTACTTTTGCGGGGATTTTTCCGCGGATGTGTCGTAATTGGTAGCCGAGCAAGACTTAGGATCTTGTGTCTTAATGACGTGGGGGTTCGAGTCCCTTCATCCGCACAATTTTACAGACCGCCTGTAACGATTGATAAGAGCGTTCTGGCGGTTTTTAAGTACTCAAAAATTAATTAAAATGAATATCATAAAGGAAAGTATTGACGATCTGAATGCAGTGCTGAAAATAGAGGTTGAAAAGGCTGATTACGACGGGAATGTTGAAAAAGTTCTGAGAGATTACCGCAAAAAAGCCAATATTAAGGGGTTTCGTCCTGGGATGGTACCAATAGGCCTTGTTAAAAAGATGTACGGGAAAGCGGTTCAGATAGATGAGATCAATAAGGTTGTTACGGAGAATATTCAGAAATATATTACCGACGAAAAGATCGAGATCCTCGGAGATCCGCTACCTAAAATTGACGACAATGAGAAGATCGATTTTGATACTCAGGAATCATTTACATTTTCATTCGAGCTTGGACTTGCTCCCTCTTTTGAAACAAAACTCAGCAAGAAAAACAAAGTAATATATTATGAGATAGCGTCCGACGAAAAGATGAAGAATGATTATCTCGATAATTACACCCGTCGTTACGGCAAATTCGAGAAAGCTGACATTTCGGAGGAAAAGGATATACTGAAGGGGAGAATCGAAGCGCTCGATGATAAAGGTAGCACCGATCCCGATGGGATTTCAGCCGATGACACCTCGCTTTCAATTGAGGTAATCAAGGATAAGAAAATCAAAAAACAGTTTATCGGAAGAACTGAAAAGGACACGATCGATTTTGACCTAAGAAAGGCTTTCCCGAATGACAATGAAATTGCTGGTCTCCTTAAAAAACAGAAAGAAGAAGTCATAAGCATCTCTGGTGATTTCAGATTTACAATAAATGAGATAAGCCGCTTCAGACCAGCAGAGTTAAATCAGGAGCTTTTTGACAGGATCTATGGAGAGAACGTCATACATTCAGAAGAAGAATTCCGGAACAGGGTGAATGAAGAGATAACTGCTAACCTCCGGAATGAGAGTGAATATAAACTTTCGCTTGATCTGAAGAAGCTTGCACTTGAGAAGTCTGAATTTCAGCTTCCTGAAGCTTTCCTGAAGAGATGGCTTCTCAAGGTAAATGATAAAACTACAGAAGAACAGGTTGAAAAGGAATTCGACAACTTCAGCCGCGATCTGAAATGGCAGCTTATCCGTAACAAGATCGCCAGAGCGAATGAGCTTAAAATTACTGAAGAGGAACTTCTTAAGGAAGCTGAAAAAATTACGAGGTACCAATTCAGTCAGTACGGATTGTTTTACGCCACTGATGAACAGGTTGAAAACTATGCAAAGGAGACCCTGAAACGGGAAGAAGATGCTAAAAGAATTGCAGACAAAATACTTGAAGAAAAAGTCAACCTGATCCTGAAGGATACAGTCAAACTTGAGAACAAATCAGTATCGATCGAAGAATTCAATAAGCTTTTTGAATAGTAATCAATGCATTACAATGATTTACAATAAATATTCTATCTTTGTGTTTTAACGAAAGGACCTTTATTATGAGTAATTTAAGTGATTTTGGAAAATATGCAAGAAGTAAGCATGGAATAAGCAGTCTTTCACTGCACAGGTTTGCTTCAATTACTGCAGATGCCTATATATCTCCTACTATTATAGAGGAGCGCCAGCTGAACGTCGCCTCGATGGACGTTTTTTCGCGACTGATGATGGACAGGATCATCTTTCTGGGTTTACCTATCGATGATTATGTTGCAAATATAATCGAAGCCCAGCTTCTCTATCTCGATTCCGCTGATCCCGGGAAGGATATTCAGATCTATTTCAATACCCCCGGGGGATCTGTCAATGCAGGTCTCGGGATTTATGACACAATGCAGTATATTTCAGCTGATATAGCGACTATATGTACCGGAATGGCAGCTTCAATGGGTGCTGTGCTGCTTACCGCAGGAACCAAGGGTAAAAGATCGGCACTGAAGCATTCAAGGATTATGATCCACCAGCCTATGGGAGGATTTGAAGGTCAGGCTTCTGATATTGAGATCCAGGCACGTGAGATCATGAAGCTTAAAAAGGAACTTTTCGAGATTATTGCACTTCACTCAGGCAATACACTTGAAAAGGTGGAAAAGGATTCCGACAGGGACCACTGGATGACATCACAGGAAGCAAAAGATTACGGGATGATCGATGAGATACTTCAGAAAAATGAACGATAGTTACAATGGATAAATGTTCATTTTGCGGCCGGACAAAGAAAGAGGTCAGCATGCTTATTGCTGGTCTTGAAGGACATATCTGTGACCATTGCATTGAGCAGGCTCACAGTATCATGAACGAGGAACTCGGCACAAAAAAGAATATCAGCTTTGACTCTATCAACCTTCTTAAACCTGCCGAAATAAAACATTTTCTCGATCAGTATGTCATCGGTCAGGACATGGCAAAAAAAATAATCTCAGTTGCTGTCTACAATCACTATAAAAGGCTTATGCAAAAGCCTGATGAAGATGATATTGATATTGAAAAATCAAATATTATCCTGGTGGGAGAAACCGGTACCGGGAAGACCCTTTTAGCTAGAACTGTTGCTAAAATGCTGCATGTCCCTTTTACTATTGTAGATGCAACTGTTCTTACTGAAGCAGGATATGTCGGAGAAGATATTGAAAGTCTTCTTACCCGTCTTCTTCAGAATGCCGATTATGATGTAAAGGCTGCTGAGAAAGGTATCGTATTTATTGATGAGCTTGACAAGATAGCAAGGAAAGGCGACAATCCATCGATTACACGTGATGTTTCAGGTGAGGGTGTTCAGCAGGGCCTGCTGAAGCTTCTCGAGGGGTCGATTGTGAATGTCCCTCCACAGGGAGGACGGAAACACCCTGAGCAGAAAATGATCCCCGTCGATACAAAAAACATCCTGTTCATTTGCGGAGGGGCCTTCGAGGGAATTGAAAAGAAAATTGCCCATCGCCTCAATACGCAGGTTGTAGGATATGGTGCCTCTAAAAAAAGAGACAGGGTTGACAAGGAAAACCTTCTTCAGTATATTGCTCCTCAGGACCTGAGGTCTTATGGGCTTATTCCTGAAATAATCGGAAGACTACCCATCCTGACTCATCTTAATCCGCTTGACAGGGAAGCACTCCGGGCAATACTTACTGAACCGAAGAATGCCCTTGTAAAACAATACATTAAGCTCTTTAAAATGGATAACATAGAACTCACTTTCGGTGAAGGAGTTCTGGATTTCATTGTCGATAAAGCCATTGAATTCAAGCTTGGTGCACGCGGACTCAGATCGATCTGTGAGGCGATAATGCTCGATGCAATGTTCGATTCACCTTCTGAAGGCTCAAAAGAGCTGACAATTACAACAGATTATGCAATCCGCAAGCTCGAAAGGATTGATATGAAGGTCCTGAAGGCATCATAATATAATGCCCCTAAATCCCCTAAAGGGGACTTTCAAAATTTCTGAAAATAAAAACCCCCTTCTGCGCCTTCGTCCCGAGTATTCGGGACTTCGGCGTAGCAAGGCAGGGGGAAGGGGGCTATGAAATCTAATGTATCCAATTTCTGTGCCTGTGCCTCAACTGGATCTCCTTCGATTCTCCTCCCCTTGAAACAACTGCTTTATTATCACATTCACCCGTACCGTAATCGAGTTCAAAGGGCTCCTTACCATCTCTTTCAAATTTAACAACTCCGCTCACAATAAAGGCACAAACTCTTTTCCAGTGCAATGGGTTAGTAATGGTTCTTAAGTATGATATTCCCTCTGCGTTCCTGCCGCTTGCGGATCCTGTCACAAGACATTCATCATCCCATTTATTTGGGGTCATAAATCCGGCCACCCATTCTCTGTTATGTTCAGATTCCCTTTCCAATGTTTTGCCGTCAGGCAGAATAAGCTTGCCGTCATTAAGTGTTACCGAGATAACGAAATTATTATTGGCATTAAGTCCAAGGTTTTCAAACACTTTGGTTCCCTCGACTTTTATGCCGTTAAAAAAGTAATTATCAAA
>DOTV01000075.1:0-1044 GCA_003520925.1 Bacteroidales bacterium
GGGCAAACTTTATTGTTATTGTGCCTTCTGAAAGAAAAAGCTGTAGGCTTTTGTTAATAAGTGGTTTACATAATTTAAGATATTGTCCCCTGTTATCCTAAAAAAATAGTAATTTGCAATTATTAAGATTTAGCTTATACCTGTTTCATATATGATACTGTCTGGGTATAATAAGTTTATTTTTAGCATTTTTGCAGAGAACCACGATTCTCTTATTATTAAGGTTTTTGCTTTAAAAATTGGAAAAGGTTATCTTTCATTTCTCCAAATCCAGTACACAAAAGTTGATTCTTCAGGTAAACCAATGCCCTCTTTCATATTCAACACAAGGATCAAGGTGATTGACAGTTCTTCACGGGACATAATATTTTCAAAAGGTAAAATAATCATTAAGGATGATTCTGTAAAAATTGAATTTGCCACTGAATTGATAATGATTTATTTAAATTATTCATTGTTCCGGGCAGAAACGAGTCCATTAAAGGTCTTATCTGCAGATAACAAAGAAAAGGATTCCTTAACATGGAAATCATATAATTTCAGAAGCTTAGTTAAAGGTAATCTCATCACACCCAATACCAGTGCAGAATTCATTAATGCTGCAGGCAACATAGATCTCTTAAGATCAAAAAGAATACCCTCAGATGTAAAAGGTCTCTTATGGAGTCGTCTCCAGAATAAAGATATTGATCTGGCATTTTCTTTTATTTTCAACAAGGATAGAAAGAATGATTCAAGAATGTTTCTTCGTTATGAAAAGAACCTTCTTGAATTTTCAGAAATTGAATATAGCGCAGGTAAAGACAGAATTAGTCCAAGATTATTTATCAAATACCCCGATTCTGTCAAACTTTTAGCAACAAATGAATCTCATCGGATTTCAATAAATATATACGACCAGGCAGAAGCCGGTACCGGTGAATTGGTAAACAGTTTTGACCTGATCGGAAAACTTTTCAACGGGTTCTTAAGGCGCCTTACAGGAAATCCCAATGGGTTGAGACTTCTGGCTTTTGCTGACGTCACTATAAATAACAATCTCAC
>DOTV01000075.1:1352-1748 GCA_003520925.1 Bacteroidales bacterium
ATTAAATAAATGCTTGCGAAGATATACTACTGATTATAAGCCATCTAGACAGGTCTATATAAAGCTATTACTCAATTAGTAATGTCAATTACTTTCTTATAAGCATAATCTTTTTTGTGATGATATTTTTCCCTCCCGGACTGGTGGCTTCAAGCCGGTAAAAATAGATTCCTGTCGGCACCTTGCTTCCATTCTGGTCAGATCCATCCCATTCAGTTCTGTAATATCCTGTTAATTTGTTCGCATCGTCGAGGATGATTAAAGGCTTACCTGACAGATTGAAAACAGTGATTTTCACAGATGCTCCTGAATGGAGCAGGTAAGGAATCGTTGTCGTTTCTGAGAAAGGATTCGGATAATTCTGATAAACAGTGATAACTGTGGAAGAAGATCTCC
>DOTV01000075.1:2131-14807 GCA_003520925.1 Bacteroidales bacterium
CCCCATCGGGTAATAAGGGCCAGTCATTTTCGTCATCATAGATTAAAGAACAAAGCGTATCATTATCCCGACTCACAAGGACCAGCTCCTCTCCGGCGTTATCAAGTTGTCCGTTGTACTGATCGAAGGGAATGAAGTTATATAACTCATTGAAATATTTTTTATCAGACGCCAGAACTACGAATTCCTGTGGTTTCAGATAGCTTTCAGAAGGAAACCTGTACCTGATCCCCTTTATAAATTTAACTCCATCAAGGGAGAGTGTGGATGTCCCGGTATTCTTAAGTTCAATAAACTCATAAACAGAATCTTGTATCTTATTTTGATTCACCGGGTGATAGTGAATCTCAGTAATTTTCAATTTAAACAAATCCGCCGGGACTGCGAAGTGCATCTCACTCAGTGCGCTCCATGCTCCATTATAATACGTTCGTGCTTTTACATGAATAGATTCACTTATGATGATCGGGCTCAGATACATTACTGATGTTGGTGAAATGCCTGCCACTGGTTTATATACGGCAGGATCACTTCCATCCGTTGTATACCAAATATTGCCACTTCCTGTGGATAATGTAATGATATCACCTGGTTTTACCTTGCTTTGAAACAGAGAATTGCCATTAAGCTTAAAGGCCGGTGCATCAATAGACGGGAACAGTTTGGCCTTTCTTAACTGACTGATAAATACGTCTGTACGACCAGGGAAGTATGTATTAATCATATAGTGCATCTGGGGGAGCCAGTGGTCCACCTTGGTGTACAGATCAAAAGGACCCACTGCCTGGTACTGGTGAACATCACGCCGGTAATCGCCCCACCTTGCTGACTCTGCTATGACAGCTTTTTCAATCTGCCCGGCCCTCAGACTCCATTGTTCGGCAGCAGAATGAGGAGTCAGTGGTCCGTTATTAAAACACATCCTCTGGACCCTGTCAGCAAACAGACGGAGGAAGTCTTCATTCTGACGCAATTGCTGAAAAACACGGCTGGGACACTTATCATTATTCTCGGAAAGAATATTTGAATTCAGCGACTCTGTCATATGTTCAGCATCCCAGCAGAAAAACTGAAATCCCCTGCCCGGAGTGACCCGGTTTCTGATTGCAACCCAGTTATGATGATCCCAATCCCAGTTTCCGCCATAGAAATTCAAGATTATGTAGTCGGAAAGGCTTACTAAATCTACCATTGCTTCTAATTCTGGATTTGGGGTACCATCCGGGTTGTTTCCCTGTATGAGCTGATAGGCATCATTCTGTACCAGTCCGGCATTTGCCATCCCAATCAGTGTATTCCATGCTGTTATTTCACCATCAACAGCTTCCGAGTAGTCTTTTATAACATCAAAATCGGCCTCTTCCCCAAAAAGGTATGATTCTGCAAAGTCGCTATCAATCCTTTCCGATGGGTTGTATAGTCCCCAGTATAAACCATTTAGAAATAAGTGCACATAATTGCCATGGCTTGAATAGTGTCCCATCGCTCCATGTATATCCTTGGTCCACCTATCCCTGAGATATTGTGCCATTGATCTTTCGCTATGACTCCAATGGATCCAAGTATTGCCGAACCCGGCTCTTAAGATTATCGTATTGAATATCGAAACTCCATCATCACCGAAAAGAGGGTATCTCAGCTTAGAGGGTCCATATTCATTTTTAAAGATTAGCCGGAATGAATGTTTAGGTGATTTCTCCGGCCTTCTCCCCTCCCCGCCCTGTATCTGAATTCCGCAATCAATCTGAAATGAGCCCGTATCCTTTGCACTGAAGTATTCGAATGAAACAGGGCGTTCCCATCCATATCCTAACCCCTGAGAAACACCTGTATAAATATAAATTCCGCCTGAGAACTGATCCACATTTTTAGAAAACAGATATCCTCTGTCCGTGACAAGTGAAATCACAGGAATATCCTCCAGGGCCTCCTTTACCGATAATTCAAATTGAGGATCTGCCATCATGTCCGGATCCATTTCATAGTCCCCGGGAGCAACCCCGTTGATGCTTGTAAATGGTGCCCATTCTGAAGGATAGCCATCAGGATCGTTTGGCTGGTGCACTATGTCGTCAGGAAAAATATATGTCCTTGTGGTAGTCTTACTTACTGAATTATTGTTTGCAATACATACTGCACGTATCACCGATGTTTTATCTATCAGAAAAGGCCCGGTATAAAGATTCCCATTGTTTAAAGAGGGATTGCTTCCATTTCTGGTATAGAATATTCTTACATCTCCATTGGATGATGATATTCCCAGAAGAAAAGGAGAATTGAAAAAGCCGTGCTTAATGCTGAATTCCGGTGAAGCAGGAACACCACTTGTCGAATGTGTCAGGGATGAACTTGTCAGATCATGAACCGCGATAAAGGCAATGAATACAGTTAAGAAAAATAGTCTTGAAAACATCTTATACATTTACTGAAACTGTAATTACATTGTAATTACTTTTTTACTTGCCTGTCACAAGTATATTTCGCCTTCCAATCTGCCTTTTACCCTGAGAAACCTGCAGAATATAATACCCGGAGGCAAGATTATTAATATCAATACTAAGATACTGATAACCCGTATATTCCGGGATATCTTCTTTAATAAGTGCTTTTCTCCCCATTAAATCAAACAGTTCGATCCTGATCTCACCAGAAAAAGAGAGGTAGAAATACAGATTGATCTGATCCCTTACAGGATTAGGAAATACAAGGATTTCATTTTTTGCGTAATTCTCGGATACATTTTCAGCAAGCATGATATTTGCATCCATCCAATTCAACCTGGCTGTTATCCATTCCTTCAAATATCCAACCTCTTCCTCATAGGTTTCCCCAACGAAATAATTTGGCCATACATATTTTCCTATTATAGGCCACCTTGTGAAATTACGATTTATAGCATCTCCAAGATATTCGATTGTCCCATCGAGATAATTCATTATTGAGTCGGTACTGAATGCTGCTTTTCTGATCTCTTTCCAATGTGAAACAAATACACCCCTGTATCCCAGATCTTCCATCAGCCTGGCCCACCAGTGCATTCTTCCGCCATATTTGTCTTCAAACTTAGAATATAACCAGATATCAGTATCAAGATTTAGATCGGTATAATCCTCATTTCCGTAGCACAGATCAAAATCCCACAACGGACCTGCATGCAGCTTCCCGCCTTTGGAATCCTTATCCTTGTAGAAAAACGTACTGAAACGGTATCCGTCGACATTGTTTACCAGCTCCTGGATTATCTGAAAATCGACAAAGGAATTTACATCCATAAACTTCCTGAATCCCGAGGAAGGATCAGAGAATGAACTCCCGTTGAGGCTGTTCTCAGCATCGGTTACAAACTTTTTTATGTAACTTTTCTGTGCCTCCCCAATTTCGTCGTATTCCGGATAGACATATGTGAATCTGTAATTATCTGAATTATGATAATGAGTTGAGGGGAATATCTGGAAAAAATCAGATGATCCAAAGTCAATCTTATCTGCCTTGAAAATGTATCCGCCCGTGAGGTCATCACCTGAAAGTTCATCAGGCTTCAATTTGCTGATATCAACCCTGTTACTGTCACGCTTGATACTCTCCATCAACTGATAGATGCCAATATAATCTCCATTAAGGTAAACTTCGCACCACCTGTTCCGGGATTGCCACCCTCCCAGCCTGCTGCCAAGATGAAAAGTGAGAGCATTCCGAAGCATAGTTTTGTCGCTGTAAGGGGCATACAGGACCCAGTCTTCCTCGCCAGGCATACCAAGAAGACTTGCGGTAGTATCTGCACCCGATCGGGCCCTTAATTCAAGAGAATAGCTTTTTTTTGGAAACATCTGTGATGATTGCCCCCTGATCTTAATTCCCATTCTTCCATCATAATCAGTACCATTCTGAAATTTACTGTTCAGGGCACCGGGGCCGTTATTGATAACTTTCAACCAGGCTGTTATCCTTGAATCGGCACTAATGCTTTCTCCCCCTGTTTCAATTACAATCAATGGCAATTGAGAAGGGATCCCGATCTGGGAATTCAACTTAATTGTGATTATCAAAGAAAATAGAAGAGCTATAAATCGTTCCTGATTAAAATTAATCCCTGGCATTCTGTTCTCAGATCAGTATAATTACATCCTTAACATTCACAATCAATTATTTATTGCATTGTGTGAATCAAATTTAAGTTTCAGTTCAGGAATCGGTCAAAAAATCACGTCACCAAGTGAACATTGTCCCGCTAAATATAGTTATTTTGTTTATCATGTTTTTAAAACTTCAATTAAGAGATGACACAGATAGAACAATCAACCCTGACTTTCCTTTCAGATCTGAAATATCATAATGAAAGAGAATGGTTTCAGAAAAACCGCAAAAGGTATGATGATGCAAGAAAGAATTTTGAATCGTTTGTGCAGGCAGTAATAGAACGGATCTCTGAATTTGATCCCATACTGAAAGGATTGGAGGTTAAAAGCTGTACATACAGGATCAATCGAGATATAAGATTTACGAATGACAAAACAATCTATAAAACCTACATGGGGGCTTTTATTGTTAAGGGAGGAAAGAAAAACGGCGACAGGTATGCTGGCTATTATGTACATGTTGAACCCGGAAGCAACAGTATGATTGCCGGAGGGGCCTATGTTCCTCCAATGCCGTGGCTGACAGCCATAAGAGAAAAAATTGATGAACAGGGTGACACATTTGTTAAAATCCTGAAGAACAAAGATTTTCTGGATTTCTTTGGAGTAATCGAAGGAGAAAAATTGAAAAGTGCACCAAAGGGATATGCCCGGGATAACAGATATATTGAGTACCTGAAGATGAAGAGTTTCCTGGTATCAAAAATGATCTCGGATAAGGATATTACCGATAGTAAATGTGTTGATTATATTGTAAAAGCAGCAAGGATCATGAAGCCATTGAATGATTTCCTGAGCAACTATTGAATTATGAAAATCAGGAGTCTGCTACTGTCTTTTGCAGATTGTAACGATTACAGTATCTATTCTAAGCTCACCATTAATATAGGTAATTGTGTCTGAGTTATTTTTCTCGAATTCCCTGATTTGACTCTCAGTAAAGTCGCATTTTTTACGCTTATCTTCTACCGAAAATGAATCTGTTCCGCCTGGATCTTTTATAGTAATAGTAAATGTTGTGGTACATGAGAAGCAATTCTCATCCTTATTGCATGAGAATAAAAAAAAGATAGCGATTATAAATAGGACTTTTCTCATATCTGACAGATAAATTTTCAGAATCGCGGTTGACCAGGAATCTTTCTGATCCTCAGATTCAAGGGTGTGACTTCGAGGTACTCATCATCTTTGATCTGTTCCATCGATTCCTCAAGGGAAAATTTTAATTTCGGCGCTATCTTATAACTGTCATCAGACCCTGATGCCCTCATATTTGTGAGTTTTTTACCCTTCACAACATTAACCTCAATATCTTTGACCCTGGTGTACTCCCCTATCACCTGTCCTCTGTAAACATTTTCCCCCGGGTCGATGAAAAACCTGCCGCGATCCTGAAGCCTGTCCAGTGCATATCCGGTTGCCATACCCTCATCGAGCGACACTATTGAACCATTCTGGACGGGTAATAGGTCATCTCCCTTAAATTTATCATAGGCTCTGAACCGGTGATACATAACAGCTTCCCCTGATGTTGCCGTTAGCATATTGTTCCGGAGCCCAATAATTCCTCTTGCAGGAATATCAAATTCAAGATGGATAAGGTCGCCCTTGGGTTCGATAACGGTCATTTCACCTTTTCGGACAGTGACAAGCTCTATTGCCTTTCCCGAAAGCTCAGCCGGTAAATCGATTGATAATGTTTCGTAAGGCTCGCACTTTATTCCTTCGATGACCTTTATAAGCACCCTGGGTTTTCCAACCTGGAATTCATATCCTTCCCTTCTCATAGTCTCAATCAGGATAGAAAGGTGCAGGATTCCCCTCCCATAGACAATGAATGTATCTTCAGAACCGGTTTCTTCAACTTTCAGGGCCAGGTTCTTTTCGGTTTCCCTGAACAGCCTTGTTCTTAAGTGCCTGGAGGTCACGAATTTTCCCTCTTTGCCAAATAGCGGAGAGTTATTTATAGTGAAGATCATGCTCATTGTAGGTTCATCAACTTCGATCCGCTGAAGTGCCTCGGGTGAAAGCAGATCAGCCAGAGTATCCCCTATTTCGAAATCTTCGAGACCGATAACAGCGCATAAATCCCCGCATCTGACACTATCGGTTTTAACCCGTCCGAGTCCCTCAAACAAGTAGAGTTCCTTGACCCTCACCTTCTTAACCTCACCGTCTTTCTTACAAAGCGTATAATCCTTTCCAGTCACAATTTCACCTCTGAAAACCCTGCCGATTGCTATTCTGCCCACATAATTTGAATAGTCCAGTGATGCAACCTGCATCTGTGCCGTACCTTCAACAAAAAGCGGCTCAGGTATCTGCTCGATTATAGTGTCCAGGAGAACAGTGATGTCTGTTGCCGGCTTTTTCCAGTCTTTGCTCATCCACCCGTGTTTGGAAGAACCAAAAACAGTTTCAAAATCAAGCTGTTCGTCTGATGCATCAAGGTTATACATAAGTTCAAAGATATCCTGCTGAACCTCATCAGGCCTGCAATTCTCCTTGTCCACTTTGTTTACGACAACTATTGGTTTAAGTCCGAGGTTAATGGCTTTCCCCAGAACGAACCTGGTCTGCGGCATTGGTCCTTCAAAAGCATCAACAAGAAGAAGAACCCCATCGGCCATTTTCAGCACCCTCTCAACCTCACCGCCGAAATCAGCATGACCCGGTGTATCTATAATATTGATCTTTACTCCCTTATAATTAACCGAAACGTTTTTGGATATTATCGTGATACCCCTCTCCCTTTCCAGATCATTGCTGTCAAGTATCAGTTCCCCAATCTCTTTTCTCTCGTCGAATACCTTACATTCCTGGATAATACGATCGACAAGAGTGGTTTTTCCATGGTCAACATGTGCAATAATCGCAATATTTCGTAGTGGCTGCATAAAATTATTAAAGACCTGCAAAAGTAATATTGTTGACTGTATTAATGTTATAAACGCCTAAAATTTATTTGTATGAAAAAAACTCATATATTTCGTGAAATTTAAAAACAGATATATGAAAAAACTGATTTACACCATTTTCCTTTCTTTCATAGCAATTGCTTCAACATATGCCCAGACGGGTAAGCTTGAAGTTGGAATGAAAGCACCTGCATGGCTACTTCCCGATGCAAACAAAAAGGAATTCAGCATGGATTCATGGGCAGGAAAAGTATTGCAGGTCAATTATGTCGACCCCGACGAACAAGACATGAATGAAACTTATAATGAGGCACTTGACAAAGCTGTAAAGACAGACAAGATAATTGACAGCACATACTTTAAGGGAATCGGTGTTGTTGATACAAAATCAACCTGGAAACCCAACGGACTTATCAGGACGATTGCGGGAAACAAAGCAAAAAAATACAAGACTGTTATTCTTTTCGATTACAAAGCTACTCTTCAGCAAATCTGGGGATTGCCAAAAGACAGTTACAGTGTTGTGATACTCGACAAGAACAGGATTTGCCGGTACATTTACAGTGGAAAAGTTCCTGTGACGGAAAATGAGAAGATCATTCAGCTCATTATCGGACTTACGAAGGAATAGCAGGATACTCTGATTTATAGGAACTCTGTGTTCCCCGGTGGTACTCTTTGGAGCTCTGTGTAACAGATTTTTAAAAACTTGTACAGAGGACATTGAGAAGTCTCATAGGGACACAGAGTTTTTTTATTTAAATGTCTGCCGGTCAGTTAATCTCCTTTACATCTGAAATATCTGTTCCGAGTTTTGCCTTAATTCTTTCAAGATCGGTTTTCATCAGAGCAATTGATTGAAATATCTGCTTTTCAGGAAGAACCGGTTCCGGAAGCTCATTGCTTATATAATTGACAAATTTCCATATCTCCTTGACCTCATTAATATGCACCTCATAAGGCTCATAGAGAGGGTTAAGTGAAAAGAGAATAAGTTTTCCATCCTTTGAAATATTGTTTTCAAGTATCTTGAATACGATTCCGTCATTTAGTGTAAAAACAATATAGGCTTTCCCGGTTATTATGTTTCTCCAGTCCTGAAGAAATTCACCGGTAACCCACGATCCGTCGGGGATCGGAAGCATTGAATCACCTTTTAGCTGGAATGTTCTGTATTTTCTTTTATCGGAAAGGAAAGGAAGACTGAAAACAGGAAGTTCACCAATGTATTCCGGGTCGGCATATCCGGTTGTATAGCCTGCTTTTGCTTTTTCGGCAACAAGTTCTATGTTTTCTCTGTTTTCCGAATTGACAGTTGTTGTCAGTACCCTCAGGTTGCTTCCCTTTACATATGCATCATAACCCCTTTCTAGTTCTCCGAGCTGGCTCTCCGACAACCTGGTCATATCGATCTTAAGCAGTGTATCGATCGACATGTTGAAGTACCCCGAAAATGATACAAGAATATCTATCCCGGGCTGGGCTACACCGTTCTCATACCCGCTGAGGGTTGAACGTTTCAGGTTAAGGGCAACAGCAACATCATCCTGTGTTCTGCCCCTTCTTTTTCTTAAAAATTTTATGTTGGAAGTGAAGTACATATAAAATATTGATTATATTGTAATCATAATATTGATCAAATTCTAATCAAATGTAAATTATAAATATTTAATACGCAAATTATTTAAGAAAAAAGTTTAGAGTGAGCTAAAGTTTGGAGTACTCTAGGCACTCTAGGCACTTATAACTTTAAAATGTTTATCGCCGGCAACATAGACCGATCAGTTCTTCATCTCGACATGGATACATTTTTTGTATCGGTTGAGAGGCTTAAGAACAGCAGGCTCACAGGCAAGCCTGTCATAATCGGCGGTATGTCGGACCGCGGCGTTGTATCGAGTTGCAGCTATGAAGCAAGAAAATATGGTGTAAGCTCAGCAATGCCGATGAAGATGGCCAGGAGCATGTGTCCCGATGCTATTGTTATAAGAGGTGATATGGAGATGTACAGCAACTATTCACATATGGTTACGGGAATAATTGCGGAAAGATCGCCGCTTTATGAAAAAGCATCGATCGATGAGCATTATATCGACCTTACCGGCATGGACCGCTTCTATGGATGCTATAAATGGTCACAAGAACTGAGGAAGTATATAATAAAAGAGACAGGACTTCCCATATCCATAGGCCTTTCAGTGAATAAAACAGTATCAAAGATCGCGACAGGAGAAGCAAAGCCAAACGGGGAAATTGAAGTAAAAAAAGAGATAGTCCTCCCCTTTCTCGATCCGCTGTCGATAAGCAAGATACCGATGGTAGGACAGAAAACTTACCACACACTGCGGTCGATGGGTATTGCAACTATATATACTCTGAGAAATATCCCGGCTGAGATGCTTGAGAACCTTATGGGCAAAAGCGGCATTGAGATATGGAAAAGAGCCAACGGGATAGATTCCACCCCTGTGATCAGCTACTCTGAGCAGAAATCGATAAGCACCGAGCACACTTTCGAAAAAGATACCACCGACATGGTCAGGCTGAATCAGCTCCTGGCAGGCATGGTTGAAAAAATTGCCTTTGAGCTCCGGAAACAGGAAAAACTCACATCGTGCGTAACTGTAAAAATAAGGTATTCAAACTTTGATACGCACACACTCCAGAAAAGGATCCCGTATACCTCTTTTGATCATGTCCTTTCAGATATAGCAAAAGAGCTTTTTGGCAGGCTCTACCAGCGGCGTATGCTTATAAGGCTTATCGGGGTAAGGTTCAGCCATCTGGTCAGAGGGGTTCAGCAGCTTGATATGTTCGATGACACTCCGGAAAAGGTGAGCCTTTATATGACAATGGACAATATCCGTAAACGCTTCGGCCGCGATGCAGTGCGAAGAGCTGTCGGGGTAATGACTGTCAGGGAAAGGGAGGAAAAGGCTCTGAAACAGATTGAGAATGCAATGAATGAACAGAAGATGATGGAAGAGAGATTAAAAGGGTATATGATGTATGGATTTTAAAGGCAACGGGCGACGGGCAACAGGTATCAGGCAAAGGACAATAGTTCTTCCTGACGCCTGACGCCCGATGCCTGAAGCCTAAAAAAATGTACTTAAACTGTCATTCATATTATTCCCTTCGCTACGGAATGATGTCCGTGGAACAGCTTGTGCAGAATGCTATTGCTGCACAAGAAGAGTGCATCGCCATGACCGACATCAACAATTCAACCGGGATACCAGAATTTGCAGGAGAATGTGAAAAAAATAACATAAAACCTGTCGCCGGCATTGAATTCAGGAATGACAATGAACTTCAATATATCGGCATTGCACGCAACAATAACGGCCTGAGGGAATTGAATGAATTCCTTTCAAAGCATAATTTTGAAAAAACTCCTGTTCCCTTTCCGGCACCGGTGTTCTCCGATGCATATACAATATACTCATTGAAAAAAACTCCTATAAGGCGGCTTCTTGAACACGAGCGAATCGGAATAAAGCCGGGTGAGATCAACCGCCTGGTTACATTAAATGGTTCAGCCGGCAGGAATTCAATGGTTCTTCTGCAGCCGGTGACTTTCGCATCAGACAATGATATCTTCATTCATAAAAGCCTCAGGGCGGTTGACAACAACATACTTCTCAGCCATCTTAAGCAGTCACAATGTGCGGGTGAAGATGAGTTTTTTAAAACAGCGGAACAACGTAAAAACCTGTCAGTTGAACATCAGTGGATAGTTCGAAACACAAAAAAGCTGATGGATGACTGTTCTCTTGATTTTGACCGCAACAGTCTGAAAAACAAGAAGATATTTTCAGCGACCAGGTACGACGACAAGCTGCTGCTCGAAAAGCTTGCATGGGATGGCATGATATACCGGTATGGCAAACAGAACTCTGAAGCAAAGAAAAGAATAAGGCATGAGCTGGAAATCATTGACAAGCTGGGTTTCTCTGCCTATTTTCTAATAACATGGGACATCGTCAGATACTCGATGTCACGGGGATTCTATCACGTCGGACGAGGCAGCGGTGCAAATTCAATTGTTGCTTACTGTCTGAAAATCACCAATGTCGACCCTATTGACCTGAACCTTTACTTCGAGCGGTTCATTAACCCGAAGCGCAGCAGTCCTCCCGATTTTGATATCGATTATTCATGGAAAGAGAGAGACGAAGTGATCGATTACATTTTTAAAAGATATGGCGGCGGACATACCGCACTCCTCGGAACAATGAGCACATTCAGGGGCAAATCGATTGTTCGCGAGCTGGGTAAGGTGCACGGACTGCCAAAGGAAGAGATTGATAATCTGATCGATAATCCGGCATCAGAGGCAAACAGGAATGAAATAACCGACACCATTTTTTCAACCGGGCTGAAAATAGCCGATTTTCCTAACATGAGGAGCATCCATGCCGGCGGCATTCTGATCTCCGAGGAGCCAATTACCTGCTATACCGCTCTTGACATGCCACCGAAGGGCTTCCCTGTAACGCAGTGGGATATGTACACTGCCGAAGAGATCGGCTTTGAAAAGCTCGATATCCTTAGTCAGCGCGGAATCGGCCACATACGCGAAAGCACCGAGATCATAATGCGGAACCAGTCGGTCGATATTGACTTTCATGCGATCCAGAAATTCAAGAACGATCCTAAGGTCAAAGAATACCTTAAGAGAGGAGATACAAAAGGATGTTTTTATATTGAGAGCCCGTCAATGAGAGGCCTTCTGCAAAAACTGCAGTGCGATGATTACCCTACCCTTGTAGCTGCAAGCTCAATCATCAGGCCCGGCGTAGCGCGCTCCGGAATGATGAGAGAGTATATCTACAGATTCCATAACCCCGATAAGTTCGAGTACATCCACCCGGTAATGAAAGATCAGCTTGAAGAGACATTCGGTGTGATGGTTTACCAGGAAGATGTTCTGAAGGTCTGTCATCATTTCGCCGGTCTCGATCTTGCCGACGCCGATACGCTCCGTCGTGCCATGAGCGGTAAATACAGGTCCAAAAAGGAGATGCAGGGTATAGTTGACAAATTCTTCTCGAACTGCCATGAAAAGGGCTACAGCGATGAGATTACGAAAGAGGTATGGAGACAGATTGAATCATTTGCGGGTTATTCATTCTCAAAGGCACACTCTGCTTCCTATGCCGTGGAAAGCTTTCAGAGCCTCTATCTGAAAGCTCATTTCCCTCTCGAATTCATGGTGGCAGTCATCAACAATTTCGGAGGATTCTACAGGACATGGGTATATGTGCACGAAGCCAGAAGATGCGGGGCAACCATCCAGCCGCCATGTGTAAACAAAAGCACATTCAAGACAACTATCTACGGAACGGATATCTACCTTGGATTTATTCATATTCTCAGCATTGGAGAAAAACTTGCACGATCGATCGAAGATATACGTACTGCTGATGGCCCATTCAGCGATTTGAATGATTTCGTCGAAAGGGTCTGCCCCGGGCTTGAACAGGTTGTTCTTCTCATCAGGGCCGGAGCTTTCAGGTTCACCGGGAAAAAGAAAGCAGTACTGCTTTGGGAAGCTCACATGATGATCAACAGTAAAAAACAGGAGAGCATACGTCCGCTCTTCTCCCAGCCTGTCCG
>DOTV01000075.1:15125-18556 GCA_003520925.1 Bacteroidales bacterium
ATCGAGCTGTTCGGCTTTCCTGTCACGGTGAGCTGGTTCGACATGCTGGAGACGTCATTCCGCGGTGAGATTACAGCACGTGAGATGCTGAAATACGCCGGAAAAAAGATACGAATGGTCGGACACCTTGTAACGATAAAATATATTAAGACAATAAATGGAGGATGGATGAATTTCGGATGTTTCATCGATGCCCAAGGAGACTTCTTTGATACAACTCATTTTTCACAATCGCTGAAGAACTACCCCTTTAAAGGCAGCGGAACATACCTGATCCTAGGGAAAGTGGTTCAGGAGTTCGGGTTCCCTTCAATTGAAGTCGAAAAACTGGCAAAGCTTCCCATCAGACCAGATAAAAGATACTGAAAGATCATCTTTTTAACCGCCCTGATTAATCTCTTCATCTGAAAATCCTCTGAAAGAAGATGCATCCGAAGCAATTGACATCTTCCTGAATCCGGTGATCCAGAAGTAAATAAATACCGGGATAAATATTGTTAAAAGAACCGGAGAATTTCCCATCAGCAGAAAATCATACACCCCGTGAAACAGATAAGGCAGTAAAAAAGCCATTATAAGATAAAGTTTACTACTTCCGGGTTTAAATTTTGCCAATCCAAAATAATAACCCATTACTATTCCGAAAAGAGCATGGGCAGGAACTGCAGTGAGTGCACGGATGACACCTACTGAATAGCCACCTGAAAAGACATATACTAAATTCTCGATCCCTGCAAAACCAAGGGAAATATAGACTGCATAAACAATACCGTCAAACCGTTCATTGAAATTTTTATTTCTCCAGAAGAAAAAATAAAAAGCAAGGAATTTCATTCCTTCTTCAGTCATTGCCGCAACAATAAATGCTGTGTAGGCAACATATGATAATCCTTCCATGCCTTCAGACTGGCTTGTAAGCACCTTCTCAATCAATACAACAGGTAATACAATTAAAACACCTGCCAATAAAGCCTTTAACAAGAAACGGAGAGGTTCTTTTTCATATTTGTCCCTGCTATAAATATAAAACGCAATGATCAGGATGGGAGCAAGTGAAATGAACATCAGGTTGTTGAACATTTGAGCAATGTATTATGTAATATGTATTATGTAATATGTCCTTTTTTTAATTTTAATCACTGGTTTGGCGGGAAGCTTTGACAACGCCTTTCACAGATTGTATTTTACGGATTATTCCATAGAGTACATCATTATTTGGAACCATAATGCTAAGAGTACCTTCAAACGTCCCCTCATCCAGGTTATAGCTGAAACTTCTTATGGTTAGATGGTAGCCTGATATAATATCAACAATTTTGTTCCCGATTCCAATGTCTTCGATTCCTGAGACCTTAATTACTGCGTTGAATGTGGGTTCGCCTTTTGTTTTTGTCCACCTGGCAGCCACAACCCGGTAGGGATATCTGGCCATCATATTGTGGGCATTGGGACAACCTGTCCTGTGAATCTTGATACCCTCTGAAATTGTTACAAAACCAAAAATTGCATCCCCGAATACCGGATTGCAGCATTTTGAAAGTTTGTAGTCGAGGCCATCAACCCGGTCCTCAATTATAAGATAATCAGAATAAGCCGAGTCAGAAGTTTCTCTGAATTCCTTCACTGGAAGCACAGCTGGCTGGGCCGGACCTTCTTCCTGCACTCCTTTCATAAGGATCTCTTTAATTTCAAGCAGATCAAGTTTCTCTGATTCTATATTGCAGTAAAGATCCTGTGCAGTTTTCAGGTTATAATGAATTATCAGCTTCTGAATGACTGCATCACCATAATTTATTTTCCAGTTTTTGAGTCGGCGCATCAATATTTCTTTGCCTTCAGCAGCTGATTTAGTCTTTTCTTCACTCAGTACCTGTTTTATTTTTGTTTTTGCCTTGCTGGTAACCACAAATGATAACCAGTCTTGTTTAGGCTTTTGGTTCTTCGATCTTAATACTGAAACATGATCACCATTCTGAAGTACATATTTAAGTGTTACATTTTTCCCGTTTACCTTTCCACCCACACATGATGCTCCAACAGCAGTATGTATATCGAAGGCAAAATCGAGCAGAGTTGAACCTGCCGGAAGCTGTCGCAGGTCGCCATTTGGAGTGAAAACAAATACTTCATCGGTGTACAACCCTGACCTGACCTTGTCGAGAAATGCATCATCCTCTTTCTCAGACGATTCCAGAATTTCCCTCATCCTGGTAAGCCAGATATCCAGTCCCCCTTCCCCTTTAACCCCTTTATATTTAAAGTGAGCTGCCAACCCTTTCTCAGCGATCTCATCCATTCGGGAAGACCTGATTTGCACTTCAACCCACTTGCCCCTCGGACCCACAACTGTAGTATGAAGCGATTCATAACCGTTTGACTTTGGAACTGAGATCCAGTCGCGGAGGCGGCTTGGATTTGGCTGATAAAGATCTGTCACAATTGAATATACCCGCCAGCAATCGGATTTCTCGTTCTCAGGTTTGCTGTCAACAATTATCCTGACAGCAAACAGATCATATACCTCATCAAAATCCACTCCCTGCTTTTTCATCTTCAGCATTATGGAATGAATTGATTTAGTGCGGCTTTTTATTGTGTATTCAATACCAAGGGTTCCGAGTTTCTCACTAAGCGGTGCAGTAAACTCCCGGATAAGCTTGTTTCTTGAGGCAGTGGTCTGCTTTATCCTGCTATCAACATAGGTATATTGCTCAGGTTCAAGATATTTGACCGCCAGGTCTTCCAGTTCCGACTTTATATTATAGTAACCCAGCCTGTGCGCAAGGGGAGCGTAAAGAAAATAAGTTTCCGAAGCCAGCGGAAGTCTCTCCTTTTCCGGTGCATTGTCAAGATTTCGCATGTATTCAAGCCTTTCCACCAGCTTGATAAGAATAACCCTTACATCATCGGCAAGACTTAAAAGGAGTTTTCGGAAATTTTCCGACTGATATGAAGCCTGGGTTGAATTGATCGTCTCAATTCGCGAGAATCCCTGAAGTATCTCAACGACTTTCTTCCCTAATTCCTTTTCAAGCTGCTGGGGAGAAATTCCAAGTCTGTTATATGAATCGTGAAGAAGAGCTGTAATGATAGAAGTTGTACCCAAACCCATCTCTTCTGAAATGATAGTGGCAACCGATAAAGCATGAAGGATTTCAGGTTTGCCTGTCAGGATAGAATTGCCGGAACACGCTTCAAGAGCCAGATCGAGAGCCCGTCTTATCTTCTTGGAATCCCCGGGAGCAAGCGAGTTTTTTGCAGTCTTAAGCAGAGTCCTGTATGCTCTGTCTATTTTTTGAGCTTCGGGCATCAGTCTATTCCTGGGTTAATAATTACCCCTGAAAGTAACTAATTAAGATACAATTTAGCAATTGTTTGAGGTAATAAATTCATATCTGTGAAGACAGAAGACGGAAGACAGAAGACGGAAG
>DOTV01000075.1:18805-45394 GCA_003520925.1 Bacteroidales bacterium
GAAGACGGAAGACAGAAGAACGAAGAACAACCAACTAGTATCACCAGCCGAAGCTTTAGCGAAGTCTAGCAACCAGCAACTTGCAACATAATAAAGCTATTCCTCCTTCTCTTTCTTAATTTTTTCAAGACCCCTGAGTTCGTCAATTCCTGTCTCATTCGACAGTTCTGATAGACTTTTCAGATCAAGATCACCTTTTATTGATATCAGGGTATTGCCTCCCGGTCCACCGGTTATTACTAGCAGTTCGGTTATAATATCGCCCTTTTGTTTTGTCAGGAACATGGTTGCATCTGAGCCCTCTTTAACGACCATTAATTCTTCATACCCGGAAAAGTTGGTCTTCTTTGAGAGCTCTCTCTGGAAATTGATGCTTTGATTAAGGAGTGAATCTTCCACCGACAGGATTTTAATTGAAGTAAGCCGGTTTATAATGTCACTTCCTTCACTTTTCTTCCCGGCAAAAAGACTTAGCAGCTTGCTGGAAATAGTGACAGTCGTGAAACCCTCCTTTTCGGAATATTTTTCGAAAAACTCATCTATTGCACTTGTTTGGGCATTTAAAAAAGTAACGATGCAAAGAGCTGTGCTGAAGAGAATTAACTTTTTCATATCTGGTGATTGGTAATTTTATTATTTGTAATTTGATATTTTTTATCTTGAATTGTCCAAACTAATTGTTAATTATTATCAGATTTCCTGATAGATTGAAAGACATTATCAAGCGGTTTCATATTATTTTCAATTTTAGCGGTTGATTTGCCCACAGTAGTCACAGTTTTCTGAGTTTCATCCTGCATCGTGCTCAGATATCCCAGAGCTTTTGTACCCTGGTTAAGTCGTGCTGAGACCTGGCAGAGTATTTTCATTGTTTCTGCATAGGCTATTTCAGGATCAGAATAAGTATCACCAGGTTCTGACCGGTTTGTCAAAAAGAAATATGAACCCGTCAGAATCAACAATGCAGCAGCTATCCGTGATATTGAAACATAAAGTTTTCTTCTTTTAATCCTGTCAGAATCTTTTTCATCATTTTCAATTGCAGAAATAATTTTCTTCTCAAAGTCGACTGATGGCTCAGGTATCTCAGAAGCCTGCATATAGTAACGGAATATTTCCTGGTCATTCCTAAGATCGGGAGGGACATTTTCCATGCTGAAGAACTTCTTTAACAGGAGTTCTTCACCTGAGGTTGTTGCCCCCTCATAATACTTTTCAAGCAATCGTTTTATTTCCTCTGGATTCATTGTTCCGTTTATTAAATTCATCCCTTACATTTTTTCTTGCTCTCGACAGATTGACTCTCAAAGTGTTGATATTCTGACCTGTTTTATCTGCAATTTCCTCATATGATAGTTCTTCTATGTCCCTGAGCTGAATGATCTCCCTGTAAATTTGAGGGAGACCATTAATTATGCTGTGCATTATAGCAGTCATCTCGGAGCTTTCAAGCTTCTCCAGTGGCGATGGCTGAGGATCCTGATAGAGTGAAAAGGAATTATTGCCAGCAGGTTCTTGGAATTTTTGCCTCCTTATCTGATCAATGCAATAGTTCCTGACCATTGTAACAGCAAGAGCTTCAACACTCTCGTACTCATCAATTTTTGCATTCATCTTCCACAGTTTAACAAAGACCTCCTGGACAGCGTCCTCGGAACCCTCCTTATCCCTGAGTATCCGGTAAGCATTTCCATATAGTTTTCTGCCTATAGTGATAACAAGGTTATTAAACTCAGTTTTTGTCATTGACAGAGAAGCGATTATCCTTGATGCAAAGATAATCACATAATTAACTAATTAAGTTCCGAAAACATGTTCTTCCCATTGTCCTTCCTCGCCTCATGACTAAAATCTTCAGCCTCCTTAACAGTTATTCTCCCTTTTGCCTGAATGATAAAATTATCCTCCCCTCCACCTATAAGCAAAAATTCTTTTATTATATCTCCATCCATCCTTACTAGCATTTTAAGATCCTGATCGGTCTTCTTTACAGTCATAAACTCCTCATAATCCTGTGAATCCAGGTCTCTTCTAACAATGTCAAAGAAATTCTCATTAACTCCTTCTTTATCCTCCTGAACTAGAATTCTTAATTCGGTTATCTTGTCAGGCCAATGGTTGTCATTCCACTCATTCTCATCCGATTTGATCAGATTTAACAGATTACCGCTAATTGTTAATGACACAAATCCATCATTTTTTGCATATCTTTCAAAGAGCCTGTCGATTGATCGTTGTCCAAAAGCAGCTCCTATAATTGCTGACAGTACTAATATTCCGAAAATTCTTTTCATAGCTTAATGATTAAAAGGTTATTTGAATTTGTTTAAAAGGATGACGTATGAGACTGGAATTCATTACAAAGAATTGGGGCATCCACATTAAAAGAAAAAGAATTTTTGCTTTAAATTAATTTTCTTCTAACTTTGCACCGCTTAAAACAGGGATGAATTATTTGCTCATCCAGATAGTAATGATTTTATAGCTCAGATGGTAGAGAATCCCGCCTTGCGGGAGGGTCCTGGGCTCGAATCGAAAAGAAAAGAAAGTTTAAGTAATTGATTTAGTAGCTCAGCTGGTAGAGCACATCCCTTTTAAGGATGGGGTCCTGGGTTCGAATCCCAGCTAGATCACATAAAAAAAGCTCCTTCGGGAGCATTTTTTATTTTACAGTCCAGGCAAAATCCTAATACTTGCTAATTTTATTTCGATAGAACCGGGATTTGCCGATTAATTGACTCTTCAAGTGATATGAGAGTTTCTGTCCGGACAACACCTGGTATGTTTTGAATTTTATCAGTCAAAATATCGCGAAGATGTTCATTGTCGCGTGTATATACCTTAATGAATAACGAATAGTTGCCTGTTGTATAGTGGCACTCAATTATTTCCGGAATCGCTTTGAAATTCGTAATTATATCACGGTAATGGCCGGGGTGGTCGAGGTAAACCCCAATATATGCACAGGTCTTAAACCCTACCAGTTTCGGATCCACTTTAAATTCTGATCCTTTAATGACACCGATCTTAATCAGCCTCTGAACACGCTGATGAATTGCAGCACCTGAAACATTACATTCCCGGGCGACCTCCAGATAAGGAACCCTTGCGTTTTTTGTAATGATATCAAGGATTTTCTTATCAAGGTTATCAATATGAATATTTTCTGACATTATTAATGATTTTGATTAAAGAAAAATGAAAACCGGTATTTAACAGTTACAAATTTAAAGGAAAAACATAGATTTTTACGTGAAGGTGAAATTTCTTTTTATGAAGGTATTTTGAAGCTGGTTACCTGTTAATTAATCCGATAATCTCTTTAACATCGCTGCATCCTTTATCAGAAAGATATTTTGCGATCCCTTCAAGTATGGTTATTGAAATTCCCGGGTCAATAAATGAACCTGTTCCGACCTGGATTGCGCTGGCTCCTGCCAGAAGAAATTCAATTGCATCCCCGGCCGACATTATTCCTCCAATCCCGATAACAGGAATCTTAACAGCTTTGGCCACCTGCCAAACCATTCTCAAGGCAACCGGCTTCACAGCGGGTCCTGACAAACCTCCGGTAATAGTGGACAATGATGGTTTCATTGTCCTGATATCTATTGCCATACCTAACAGGGTGTTTATCAGAGACACGGAATCGGCCCCCTCCTCCTCAGAAATACGGGCAAAATCGGTAATATTGGTAACATTCGGGGAGAGTTTGACTATAAGGATCCTTGTATATACTGCTCTGACTGCTTTAATGACTTCACGTGCCGATTCGGGATTTGTTCCGAACGCCATGCCACCCATTTTAACATTGGGACAGGAAATATTGAGTTCAATTGCCGGGATCTTATCCAGCTTATTAACCCTCTCAGCCAAAGCAATATAGTCTTCAACATAACTTCCGTTAACATTAACTATGACATTGGTGTCATAAGCTGCGATTACTGGATATATGTTTTTTTCGAAGTAATCAATACCTTTATTCTGGAGACCAACAGAATTAAGCATTCCTGAAGGAGTTTCGGCCATCCTTGGATAAGAATTTCCCTCCCTTGGTTCCATTGTTGTTCCTTTCAGAATAATACCGCCAAGTCTTGATACATCAATGAAATCATCATACTCTGATCCGTTCCCGAAAGTCCCAGAAGCAGTGATAACAGGATTTTTAAATTTCAGATTCCCTACCGTAAAACCAAGGTTCACCATTTCAATTCCTTTGTATTAAAAACAGGACCATCAATACAAGAGCATAAATTTCCATTCACCGTGTTTACCACACAGCAAAGGCAAACACCAAAACCACATGCCATAAGGTGTTCAAGAGATACTTCACAATTAATATCGTTTTTTGAGCAATAAGCGGCCACTGCCTTCATCATCGATTCAGGCCCGCAGCAGTAAACATGGTCGTAATGCTGTTCATTCAGAACCGTATGTTCAGTCACGAATCCTTTTTCACCGCTGGATCCATCCTCGGTAGTGAGATAAACCGTTCCAATACCGGTATACTCATTGTATTCAATTATACGGTCAGAATTTCTGAATCCCAGAAGTATCTCAGGTTTATAACCTTTTAGTTGTAAATACTTGCCTAGGAACAATAAGGGAGCAACACCGCAGCCACCCCCTACCAGAAGGACCTTTTCATTTTCACCCGGAAGACTGAACGAATTACCAAGAGGATAAATGATGTTTAGAGTTTCTCCTTGCTTCAGATTTGAAAGTCTCTTAGTTCCCTTTCCGGCGATCTGTATAAGGAATTTTATTGTATTCCTTTCATAATCAACATCATGTATTGATATCGGACGACGAAGAAATGTCTCGGGACTTCCTTCAATTCTTACCTGGGCAAACTGCCCTGGTTTTAGGGTTGGGATTTGATTGTTACCTGTCAGCTCAAGAATAAAAAGATCATTGTTCAGGCGAAGGTTTTCCTTTATCTTAAAATCCTCTATTCTCTTTGCCATCAGCGGAACATTTTAGCAAAGATAATTAATGATCGGTTACCGGAAAACTTTGTTCAGTGTTTCCTGGGATAAAATTCCTCAAAACTCCCGTCACTATAAAACCAGACTACCTTAACTGCTTCAGAATCGTCCGGATATGCATTTTCTCCAACAGACTGCCGAATATCCTTCCCCTGAGCACTTTCAAAATTCATTTTGAGGGTTTGTGCAGGGGTTGTTTCAGTTATATTTTCAGATTGAACCATATTATTTTCCGAAAACAGATCACCCATTTTAGGTTCCTTATACATAGATCCTTTGCCGAACATCAACCATTCTGTTGATAAGAAGGTATATTTTTCAAGCATTTTAATTACAAAATCGAGGCTAGGTTTGTTTCTCCCTGAAATAATATGAGAGATACCGGAAGGCTGAACGTGAATCTCTTCAGCAAACTGAGCGGAAGTTTTATTTTCTCTTTTAAGGAATTCAAGGATCCGTTCTTTCATAGTTTGAATTTTAGCTATTACAAATGTAAATAATATTGAAATTACATGATTAACTTTATTGGATTACAATTGTAACTATACACTATTGATTTCAGCTATTCCATTCAGTTGTTATTCGTAAATTATTATATAACAACAAGTTAGTATTCAATCATATCTGATGCATTGCTTGAGTTTAGGCTTTTATACTATTGGTTAACAGTATTTTAATCCCAAATTAACATTCAATCTAAAGAAATTCTGATATAATATCTTATAAAATCTGTATTATTATATAAGATAAATAATATAATAACACTGATAATTAATCTATTAATTCAATAATATTTAACTATAATTATTCTTTACATTTGTCATATAAAATCATGTAACCATTAAGTTATAAATGTGAATTAAGTAAAATTAATTGTGTTCACAATTGTAAATCGTACTGATTCCACTCCTGGACTGACAATCTTGAACAGATCGTCCCGATCAATCTGGCCATGTTCCTAATGGTGCGGCATGTTTAAGACAAGACATCATTAACAGCGAAACTTTAGCTTTGAAATTACAAGCATATTTGGGTATACATGTAAGACAGGAGTCAAATATTGAATTGTGAAGAAGTTGCCGAAAAGGAAAAATATACCGGGGAGTAAGAGTTTACATTTAATTAATGCTCTTGTCAGAAGATAAATGAGACACGGATCTCAGGATTTCCGTAAACATTGTAATCAGAATTATTCAGAACCCAGAGGAAAGTGAAATTCAGCGAGGACCTCTGGCCCATCTGTTGCCGGATGCCTCCGCCAGCAAGAAAAGTATTTAACATAAAACGCTTTGAATCATAAGGCGCTTCAAAAAAGGCAGTTTCAAGACTCAGGGCCTCATATTCACCATGCAGGAAAAGACCAAGATGAATTCCCAGGGGGATAATATTATCGAGATCCTGGAGGAAAAGAAGCTCCGCATAAGTTTTGCCTCCGTAAATAACTGTACTCCTGGAATAAAGTTTATAGTATTGAAAATCAGGACCAGCTGCAATACTAATCCGGGGCAGTACCCAAAAACCAATTACAGGTGACACTTCGATGTCGGTATATGTCCCAAACTGAAGACTGAAATTACCTCCATAGAAAAGTCTCTCTTTTAACGGAGGAACATCACCCTTAACTTTCTGCTGTCCCATTGCAGGATTGATATTAGCAAGAATAAGACTTGCCATAAGGCCTGCGGTTCGAACCGTTTTAAGTATATTATATCTTCTAACGCAAAATGGTATCATACAACTATTTTGTAACTTTACATAAAAGGTTAACAAAATAACGAAAAAATCAATTAACCAAATATAGCGCCTTTATGAATATAATAATTAACGGGGGTTCAAAGGGCATTGGCAGGGAGGTTGTCCTTCATCTGGCTAAAGTAAAAGACAATCAGATACTTGTCACAGGCCGGAATGAAGCCATGCTCAAAGAGCTACAGATGGAATGCGTTAATGAGAATGTCTCCTATTTAAAAATGGATATTTCTGAACTATCCAAAGGGATTGAAGCTGTCAAAGATCAGATTTACAACCGTTTCAGCGTGGTGGATATATTGATAAATGTCGCCGGATCACTTATTGTCGGTGAATTTATGAAGCTGACGGATCCTGACTCCCGCAAAATGATGGAAACAAATTTTTTTGGTCCGGCAACTTTCATCCGGCTCCTGGTCCCATTAATGCCGGCAGGTTCTCATATAGTCAACATTTCCAGCATGGGAGGTTTTCAGGGCAGCTCAAAATACAGGGGCCTCTCGGTTTACAGCGCTTCAAAAGCTGCGCTGTCGTGCCTGAGCGAATGCCTGGCTGGTGAGCTGAGCGATTCAGGTATAAGTGTCAATTGCCTGGCACTAGGATCGGTGCAGACCGGGATGTTTGAGAATGCATTCCCGGGATTTAAGGCGCCCCTCGGTTCGAAAGAGATGGCTGAATTCATCTCATATTTTGCTGTAAACGGACACAAGTATTTCAATGGAAAAGTATTACCTGTGGCGGTTAGTAATCCTTGATCTCTATCTTGCCATCCAATGCAAGCAATCCATTGTAAGCCAAGGCTTTGATCTCATCCTCGCCCGGAAAGACTACAACTTCAGCAATAAAACCGACTTTTTTCCTGATCCTTTCCACATGTGATTCCTGGAAAGCCAGACCACCGGTTAAAATAATGGCATCTACCTTACCATCAAGAACTGCTGCTGCTGAACCAATCTCTTTGGAGATCTGATATGCGATTGCCTCTATAATGAGCATGGCCTTTTGATCTCCGCTATTGGCAATTTTGTTAGCTTCAATAAAGTCGTTTGTTCCCAGGTATGCAATAATTCCTCCTCTCCCCGTAATCATCGATTTAAGTTCCGCTTGTGAGTATTTGCCACTGAAGCAGAGATCAATAAGCTGACCTGAGGGAAGACCTCCGGAACGTTCCGGAGAAAATGGTCCGTCCCCATTCAGTGCATTGTTGACATCGATTACCTTGCCTTTCCTGTGGACACCCACACTTATCCCTCCACCCATATGGACCAGAATAAGGTTTAAGTCCTGATACTTTTTGTCGACCGATTCGGCATAAGTACGAGCAACTGCCTTTTGGTTCAATGCATGAAAGATAGAAATCCGCTCAATTGCAGGATGCCCTGAGATTCTTGCAACAGGTTCAAGCTCATCAACTACAACAGGATCCACAATATAAGCCCTGGCCCCGGGTAATGATGAAGCAATATCATCAGCAATCAGACCGCCTAAATTGCTTGCATGTTCCCCCATGATCCCTTTCCTGAGATCATTAATCATTTTTTCATTAACTTCGTAAATGCCTGATTCGATAGGTTTTATTAACCCACCTCGACCGACAACCGCAGCGAGTCCTGACAGATCAATTTTTTTGGCATGCAGTTCTTTCATTATCAAATCCATTCTGAAATGAAACTGGTCTGTTATTTTCTTATAACCTGATAATTCCTCAGAAGTATGCCGCAGAGTCTTTTCAAAAAGCAAGTTACCTTCCTCAAAAAGAGCGAATTTAGTTGATGTGGATCCTGGATTTATAGCCAGTATTAACCGTTTGGACATTGGATTTGAGTTGAATTTAAAATATGCCGATGGTCCAAAATCTTTAAGCCATCATACATGCCAGGGCTATGCAATAAAACTTCGATTTTTCACTTTCACTTCTTGACATTACGATAACTGGTTTTTCAGTTCCCCGTATCAGGCCGGCAAGTTCGCCCTGAGCAAAGAGCATCAGCCCTTTATAAAATGGATTTGCTGATTCAAGCGAAGGAAACAGAAGGATATCAGCATCACCATTTACCGGAGTTTCAATACCTTTTATTTCAACACTTTTCTTATCGCAGGCTAAAAATAAATCGAGAGGTCCGTCCATTATGCAATTTGCAATCTTCCCTTTTTTGGCCATTTTGCACATCACCCCGTAATCCTCAGAGCTTTTAAAATGGCGACTTGGCTTTTCTGAAGCTGAAATCAATGCAATTTTTGGCCGGCTTATACCGAACCTGGCAGTCATCAAAATTGCATATTCAGCCATGATTATTTTCTGCTCAAGCGTTGGTGAAGGTATTACAGCCGGATCGGTGATAAACAACAGTTTATGATAAGCAGGAAGCTCAATTGCACATACGTAACTCAGGATTGCTTCCGGCATCATCAGACCATCGTTTTTATCCATTACGGCTTTCAGGAATTTATCGGTACTAACAGTTCCTTTCATTACAACATCAGCTTCTCCTGACCTGGTCAGACCGACAGCTTCGGTTGAAGATTTTACCTCATCATCAGCTTCGATTATTGTAAAAAGGTCATGATTAATACCGGTTTTCCTGCATATACCTTTGATTTCCGATGACTGACCAATCAAAATAGCCTCAGCGAGCCCGTAATTTACTGCTTTATGAATTGCACTTATAGTATGGATATCATGTGCCCAGGCTACCGCAATTCTGTGCTTTTTATGAAGCGACAGAACCTTTTCAACCATCTGGTCAAGTGTTCGGATCATATATCTCAGTTTACTTGCTTGCAGCTGCTGAAAGAAGAATACTGTCGTATTTTGCCTGTTCTGAATCGGATCTGGATGTAAGCACAATTGGTACCTGTGCCCCGAGAATAATAGATGCAACTTTTGCCTTTGCAAAGAAAACCAGCGATTTATAGAGCACATTCCCGACTTCGATATCGGGCATCAGAAGGAGATCGGTATCTCCTGCCACTTCACTCTTGATTCCTTTATGCTGAGCACTTTCAAGACTGACAGCGTTGTCGAATGCCAGAGGTCCGTCAATTATGCAGTTTCTTATCTGTTCACGCTGATTCATTTTTGAAAGCAAGGCTGCGTGAAGAGTGGCTTCCATATTTTCGTTGACCATTTCAACCGCCCCGAGGACAGCAACTTTGGGCATTACATACCCGAGCCTGTTCAGAAACGATACCGAGTTATTTACAATGGATATCTTGTCTTTCAGGTTAGGTGCAATATTCATTGCAACATCAGTGACGGCTATAAGCTTGTGATAGGTGTCGACTTCAAAAAGAGCAATATGTGAAAGCAGGTTACCTGTTCTGAGGCCCCATTCCTTGTTCAGAACACATTTTAACAGCAATGATGTGCCGACCTTTCCTTTCATCAGAATATCTCCCTGCCTGCTGCTTAGCATCTTTACAGCCAGCTCAACAGATTTATCAATTTCAGGTTCATGGACGATCTTTATTCCGGCAATGTCATAACCGTTTTCTCTGCACAGTGCCTGTATTCCATCCGTGTCGCCAATAAAGATCGGTTCAATAATATCATCTTTCCATGCTCTCAGAACAGCTCCCAGGGAATGCTGATCCTGGGCTGCAGCGAGTACAAGCCTTTTCCTTGGTTTGCCTGCCACGATCCCTTTAAGATCGGACATACTTTTTAACACCATCTGTTTACCGCTTTATAAATTGAACTTAAATTGTTTGATGCTCAACAATATACTTAGTGTCGGCAGCAATAACGAATTCCTCATCAGTTGTTATACACATAACAGTAGCACGCGAATCAGGTTTTGATAATACCTTATCCTTTCCACGAACTCCGTTATTTGCTTCAAAATCAAAGTTTATTCCGAGCGATTCCATATCGGAACATATCATAGCTCTCATTTTATGGTCATTCTCGCCTACTCCTCCTGTAAAGACAAGTAGATCAAGTCCGTTAAGAACAGCAACGTAAGACCCTATGAATTTCTTGACCTTGTAAGCATACATATTAAGTGCAAGGAGGGCTTTTTCATTTCCCTCTGCAGCAGCTACCTCAAGGTCGCGCATATCGCTGGATAGTCCCGATATACCAACCATTCCGCTCTTCTTATTTATAAGGTTATTGACACCTGTGACATTCAGGTGTTCCTTATCGGCAATATAAATGAGAACACCTGCATCTATCTCTCCGGTTCTCGTTCCCATTATAAGTCCGTCGACAGGTGTAAAACCCATTGATGTGTCAATAGATCTTCCACTATGTATTGCAGTAATTGACGCACCGTTTCCCAGATGACAGGTTATGATTTTCAGGTCCTTCACATCCTTCCCTAGCAGCTTTGCAGCTTTGTTTGCAACAAATTTGTGGCTTGTGCCGTGGTATCCGTATTTCCTGATCTTGTACTTTTCATAGTACTCATAGGGCAGGGCGTACATGTAGGCATAATCCGGCATAGTTTGATGGAAAGAAGTATCGAAAACTGCAACCTGCGGTACACCCGGAATAAGCTTTTCAACCGAAAGGATGCCCTTAAGGTTTGCAGGGTTATGAAGCGGGGCCAGCTCAATATTTACCTCGATCTGCCTTTTTACTTCGTTATCAACAAGTATACTATCCTTGTATTTTTCCCCGCCATTGACAACCCTGTGGCCAACAGCCGTGATCTGATTAACATCCTTTATAACTCCATGCTTCGGATTTGTCAGGGCTGCCATTACAAGATTTATTCCTGTTGTATGATCAGGAATATCATTTATTACTTTATAAGGTTCCCCATCGGTCGGTTTATGGGTCAGGATACTGTCAACCAGGCCGATTCGTTCAAGAAGTCCCTTTGCCAGCAGCTTGTGGCCGTCGGACATTTCAAATAACTGGTATTTAATTGATGAGCTTCCGCAATTTAAGACAAGAATGATCATTTCAGTGAATGTATTTAGTAATCTTCTGGTTCTATTATTTCCCTGCAGCCTGATTTGCGGTAATTGCGATCATGCTTACGATATCGTTTACCGAGCAACCCCGTGAAAGATCATTTATCGGAGCTGCCATTCCCTGAAGGATCGGCCCGATAGCCTCAGCATTAGCAAGGCGCTGAACAAGCTTATATGCTATATTACCACAATTGAGATCAGGGAAAATAAGAACATTGGCATGACCGGCAATTTTACTTCCCGGTGCTTTCTTTTGTCCTATTGCTTCTACCAGAGCGGCATCACCCTGCAACTCACCGTCAATCATCAGATCGGGAGCCATTTCCTGAGCAATCTTTGTTGCGCTTATAACTTTGTCGACAAGCTCATGTTTTGCACTTCCCTTTGTTGAAAAGCTCAGCATCGCAATTTTGGGTTCAAACCCACCGATTGCCCTTGCCGTATGGGCTGTGGCAATGGCAATCTCTGCAAGCTCCCTGTCTGTAGGATTGGGATGAACTGCACCATCAGCGAAAATAATCACACCGTCTTCACCGAATTTCTTATCCTGCAGGATCATTAAGAAGGCACCTGATACAACTGATATACCGGGAGCTGTTTTGACATAATGAAAAGCCGGACGAAGTACATCGCCTGTGGCATGATCAGCGCCTGAGACCTCACCGTCAGCATCACCATTCTTTATCATTAGCACACCAAGGTAAAGGGGATCTTCAATAAGCCGTGAAGCCTCTTCCTTTGTCATTCCCTTGCTCTTTCTGAGTTCCACCATCATATCTATATAATGGTTCTTTTTGTCATGCGATTTTGGATTTACAATCTTTGCTTTTGAAAGGTTCTTTAATCCAAGCTGAGAAGCATGAGATGTAATCTCCTCAGGATCGCCAATCAGAATTATCTGAGCAAGGTTCTCAGCAACCGCAATATCGGCTGCTTTAATATTTCGTTCCTCATATCCTTCCGGCAGCACGATGCGCATATTGTGTTTTTTTGCACTAAGCTTGACCCGTTCTATTAATTCCATTGTGTATCAGTTATTTAGTGTTTATAAGATTCTGCTTTAAATGTAAGAAAAAAAAGTACGATTTAACTACCGCAATGAGATGATTATTTTCATACAGGGTTTTTTAGTAAAAAATTACCAGAAGCCGAATTTTATCCTCAAGATGATAAATCATTTTCTAAATTAGCGGTTTCAAAACAGAAGCAAAAATGGATTCTCTGGACAGTAAGTTCAATTCTCTTAAAGGTTCACTTGAGGGAGAATTTAAGTTCGATATCATCACCAAAACGATATACTCAACAGATGCATCGGATTATAAAGAAGAGCCGGTTGCAGTTGCCTGGCCAAAAGGGATTTTGGATCTGAAGAAGCTCATTTTTTTCGCATTAGAAGAAAAAATCGGATTAACTATCAGAGCTGCAGGAACTTCTCTTGCCGGACAGGTTGTCACCTCAGGTATCATTGCGGATATCTCAAGACATATGAACAGGATCCTTGAGGTAAACCGCGAGGAGAAGTGGGTAAGAGTCGAACCTGGTGTAGTTCTTGATGAACTGAATATGTACCTCCGTCCTTTCGGTCTGTTTTTCGGCCCGGAAACATCCACTTCAAGCCGATGTAACATGGGAGGTATGGTCGGAAACAACTCGTGTGGTTCCCATTCTCTTGTTTACGGATCAACGAGGGATCATACCCTTGAGCTTAAGACACTTCTCAGCGACGGAAGTGAAGCTACCTTCGCACCAGTTGATAAGAATACTTTTGATAAGAAATGCAGACAGGATAATCTTGAAGGCAAAATATACAGAGAATTAAGAGATATACTTGATGATCCGGAAAACAAAAAATCAATCAGGGACGGTTATCCTGATCCAAGAATTAACAGGCGTAATACCGGTTATGCTCTCGATCTGCTTCTTGATTCAGAGATTTTTGATACTAAATCAGAAAAGAAATTCAACTTCTGCAGGCTCCTTGCCGGTTCAGAAGGAACCCTTGCTGTCACAACTGAAATCAAGCTGAATCTGGTTCCTCTTCCTCCTGCTTGCAAGACACTGGTTTGTGTTCATCATAGAGACAGGGATGAGGCCTTCCTCGCAAACCTTGTAGCCCTTAAATTCAAGCCTTCGGCTGTTGAACTCACCGATGACAGGATTCTTGAACTCACAAAAGACAATCTGAGCCAGAAAAATAATCGTTTCTTCCTTGACGGGGATCCCGGAGCTATTATGATGGTTGAGTTTGCCAGGGATACAGTTGAGGAAGTAGAATCCGTTACGGATGAAATGATAAAAGCCCTTAAAAAAGCCGGATATGGTTATTCTTATCCTGTTGTAAGAGGAAAGGATATGGCAAAAGCCTGGGAACTCAGGAAAGCCGGACTTGGGGTTCTGGGGAAAATGAAAGGCGACCGCAGAACAGTTTCACTTGTCGAAGATACGGCAGTTCGCGTCGAGGACCTCCCTGCCTATATGGACGATTTTGCAAAATTGCTGGCGAAATATGGAAAGGATTCCGTTTATCATGCACACATAGGAACCGGCGAGCTCCATATAAGGCCTGTTCTTAATCTGAAAGATTCCGGGGATGTTGAACTGTTCAGGACCATAGGGATTGAAACAGCCAGGCTTGTTAAAAAATATCGTGGTTCTTTGAGCGGAGAGCATGGCGACGGAAGGTTAAGAGGTGAATTTATTCCACTTATCCTGGGAGAAGCCAACTATCAATTGCTTAAAAAGTTAAAGGCCTCCTGGGATCCTGAAAATATACTGAATCCCGGGAAAATAGTCGACACACCTCTTATGAACACTTTTCTGAGGTATGAACCCGGTACTTTGACCCCCGAACTGGAAACAGTGTATGATTTCTCATCAACTGAAGGAATAATTAGAGCAGCAGAGAAATGCAATGGCTCAGGCGATTGCCGCAAATCAATCAAGCTGGGAGGCACAATGTGCCCCAGTTTTATGGCCACAATGGATGAAGAAAAATGCACCAGGGCAAGAGCCAACATCCTTCGCGAATTTCTTAGCCTCAAAAACTCAAATCCCTGGGATCATAAGGAAATATATGATATTCTTGACCTCTGCCTTGGATGCAAAGGTTGCAAATCAGAATGCCCATCAGGTGTTGATATTGCCAAGATGAAATCGGAATTCCTCCAGCACTGGTATGACAAACATGGTATACCACTCAGGACATTACTGATCGCTTATATTTCGACTTTCAACAGGATAGGTTCATTTGTCCCTGATATCTATAACTTCTTTCTTAAAAACAAGGTTTTCTCGGGATTGCTCAAGAGGACAATCGGATTTGCATCTGAAAGATCAATCCCTATCGTTTATAAAACGAGCCTGACTAGGTGGATAAAAAAGAATCTTGCCTCTATGAATCCTTCCAAACCAATTGGAAAGTTGTGCCTTTTTATAGATGAATTTACAAATTACAATGATACCGAAGCAGGCATTGCAGCTGTAAGGCTGCTTACTGCATTAAACTATAAGGTTGAAGTGGCTGAGCATGATCTAAGTGCAAGGACTTTTATCTCAAAAGGTCTGCTTAGAAAAGCAAGGAAGATTGCCATAAAAAACATTAATACCTTTTCAGGCATGATCGATGAAAATCTCCCCCTGGTTGGTATTGAACCATCAGCCATTCTTGGTTTCCGTGATGAATATCCCGATCTGGTGAACTCAGACTTAAGGGAAAAATCGAAGAAAATAGCCGGAAACAGTTTCATGGTAGATGAATTTATTGCAAACGAATTCAAGGCAGGACGTATTGGCAGAGATAAATTTACAGATGAGGATCTTGAAATATTACTGCATGCCCATTGCCAGCAGAAAGCCGTTTCATCGTCGGCCTGCTCGGTAGAAATGCTTTCAATACCGGCTAACTACAGGGTCAGCGAGATCCCATCAGGATGCTGCGGAATGGCAGGATCGTTCGGATATGAAAAGGAACACTTTGAACTGTCAAAAAAGATCGGCGAACTTGTTTTGTTCCCCGAAATATTAAAGAGCTCTGATAATGTGGTTGTTGCAGCTCCCGGAACAAGCTGCAGACACCATATCAAAGACGGGACAGGAAGGATAGCTAAACCACCGGTTGTAATTTTGTATGAAGCACTAAAGAAATGCTGATGGCGTAAGGTATCAGGCAAAATCAGTATCTGGAGTGGATATAACCCTGCCTGCTTCGATTTGCAATCGGTAGATTTCGAAGATTCAATCGGTTTAATAAATTGTAAAGTTATCGCCATCAGACAGAACCGGAAATTTTTTCCTGAAGTCTGATAATTCATCCAATGATATTTCACCGGTAATAGCGGATTCCAGATCTTGTCTGCCTTCTGCAATAATTTCCCCTTTAGGACCTAAGATCATTGAATCGCCGCAGTATTTTATTCCGGTTCCGTCAGTTCCGATCCTGTTTACCCCTGCTACATAACACTGGTTTTCAAGAGACCGAGCCTTCAGCAAAGTGGTCCAGACATCTCTCCTGCTTTCAGGCCAGTTTGATGAATTTATAAGAAGATCATAATCATTCCGGTTCCTGCTCCAGACCGGGAACCTCAGGTCATAACAGACATTTGGACATATTCTGATTCCCCTGAATTTAAAAACAACACGCTCTTCACCTCTTGTAAAAAGAGCTTCTTCGCCACCTATTGAAAACAGGTGCCTTTTATTATAAATGCATACTTCACCATCAGGCGAAACAAAAATCCACCTGTTATAGAAGTTTCCATTATCACTTACAACATAACTTCCACATATGCCGGAATTGATTTTTGCTGCAATGTCATGCATCCAGTCAAATGTTACTGAATGAGGCGCCTCTGCAAGCTCAGCCGGATTCATTGAGAATCCGGTACTGAACATTTCAGGCAGAATAATAACATCAGAACCTGTGGAAATAGAGGAGATAAGTTCACTAAGTTTTTCAAGGTTTCTGAGCTTATTCTCCCAGGTTATATCAAATTGGATAAGGGTTAATTTCATCTTTGAACTATGTTATTTAAATACCTGGTAAATTTAAGAAAAAGGATATCAGAAAAACCCGTTCAATATCTTTCAAACGTTAATTGCCCCCTTATGGGTGTTGAAAAAGCTGAGGTTTACCCCCCAACCCCCCAAGGGGGGCTTTATAAATATCAGTAAATCAATAAGTCTCCCCTGGGGGATTTAGGGGTAAAAAGAAGGAGAAGGACTTTTTCAACAGCCTCTGTAAAGGAAATTCCCTGCCAGCTTGCGAAGATTTAGGGGTAAAAAAAAAGGGGGAATCAAAATCCCACTTTCTTATACAATCTAACTAAAAAGGCTAGCTTTTATTTTGATTTTAAGCTTGAATAATAATCACTGAAGATAGTATTCACTAATGGCTTGTAGTAGAGCCAGAAAAATCTTCGTGTATCTTTCGGCTTATCAGAGTATGAAATTCCTTTTATTCCCTTGAATCCTTTCAATCTTGATGAACAGAATTCAATTTTATTGTTAGCAAAATCACCCGAGAAATAATAGATTCTCTGGGTGACAGAATCCTGAGTAACGGCAGGGAAAATGCTACTAAGCATGTTTGCTTTCAGTAAAGTATCTCCAAGGGATGTTGTACTGAGTTCAAACTTCGATATTACATTGTTCTGCAACGGGTCTATAATATCAAACCATTTGTCGAAGGCTACCGATGGCGGTACTCCAAACTTTTCACAATATGCATTTTCAGTAACAATATAGGGCATAGCCTCCTTAAGGTGAGTTCCCTCTTCTAGGACTATAATGTTTTTTTCACTCATCAATACAATTCCCGGTTTTGAAAAAGTCCAGGGCTTGTTATATTCTTTCCTGTACATTGATGTCATCCAGACAGGAAAATTCTTTGCAGTGGTATCAAGCTTTTCAAAGTATTTACCTGACCATCCGGTGAAAGTGATTCCCAACTTCTCCTGGGTTCTGAAAGACTCAAAAGCCGGTGTCGGATAATCAAATGAATTATACTCGAGGATAATCAGCTTATTCCTGTTTTTCATCTCGTTAATAAGCAGATAATCAGTATTGTTTAAGCCTCCATAAATTCTTCTGGATCTTCTGCTTTTATTAACTCCGGTGTACCAGTCATTAAAGAAAACCCCATAGGTATCGGCAAAATAGAGGGCATCGACTTTTTCGGGGAGTTCGAGCATTTCTGAAAGATGATACTCTTTCTTTGTGTTGCCTCTGTCCTTTAACGGTCTTGTTGGAGCAAAACCATAATAGTCCTTTATGTATGAATAACTTTTCTTATTATCTTTCTTAACAAATCGGCCGCTATTTAGGATCCAGGTTAATGACTTGTGGTTAAGACGTTCAAGAGTTGGAACTGTCTTATCCAGAATTACTATTTCAAGAGGTTTCTTCTCCTGAAATGACCATCGCAGATAGTTAATAAAAGGTAAGGCAAGAACCAGAATAAGAATGATAGTTGTTATAATCAGAGGCTTTTTCATAACTGAATAAATATCTGAAACTATTCAAATACTATTATATAAAAACATTTATAGACAGTTAAATAACTACAAAATGTGTCATTTATTTTCTACAGACAAAATATTTTATGGCAATTTAGCATTTTTTTTATGGCATCCAAGCAAATGCTCCCAAAAACAGATCTGCTTAATATCCGCAAGCTGAATTGTTGCCTCTTCTGTCAGCTCCAGCTGCTTTTTTTCCATCAGGTAAGATCATTATTGCATTAACTCTGCCAATCGCATTCCTCTCCCTGAGCTCATGGCCCATACTCCTAAGCTTCAATATATTAGTGCTGTCAAGCGAATTTTTCTCGTAACTTATGTGATCGGGTAACCACTGGTGATGGAATCTGCCGGTGTCCACCGCCTGCCTTATACTCATACCGTAATCTATCACATTTATAATTACCTGGAGAACCGAAGTCGGTATTGTTGAACCACCAGGAGAACCGGCTATCATAAACAGCTTCCCGTCTTTTTCTATAATGACCGGAGTCATGGAGCTCAGCATCTTTTTTCCGGGCTGAATTGAATTAGCCTCACCACCAACCAGGCCATACATGTTAGGAACACCCGGTTTTACCGAAAAATCGTCCATCTGGTTATTCAGCAGGAATCCGGCGCTATCAACAATTATGCTGTTGCCAAAAGTGCCATTGAGAGTAGTTGTTGCAGCAACAGCATTACCCAGATAGTCTGCTACAGAATAATGGGTTGTCTCCTCACTCACGGCAGCAAGCGGAGAGCCTGGAAATATCTTCGATGATGATGAAGCTGAGTCTTTGCTGTAATTGCTCATTCGTCGGGCAAGGTAATTATCGTCAAGTAACCGGTCAACGGGAATTTCAGTAAAACCAGGATCACCAAGAAACTTTGAACGGTCGGCAAAAGCCCTTCTTTCAGCCTCAGTTATAAGATGGACCGATTGCCAGGTATGAAATCCGGCTTCCTTAAGATTATATGGTGAAATCATCCCGAGGATCTGAAGCAGAACAATGCCGCCGCCTGATGGCGGAGAGGCTGATATGATCCTGTACCCGTGGTATTCTTTTAAAACAGGGTCTTTGAAGGATGCCCTGTACTCTGAAAGATCCTGACCTGAAATTATCCCGTTACCTCTCTCCATCTCCTTTACAATGAGCCTTGCAGTGGTACCGGAATAGAACCCGTCACGACCTCGGTCCCTTATTCTTTCCAGAGTCTGTGCCAGGCTCTCCTGCCTGAGGGTGTCACCTGCAACCCATGGAGTATCCTTAACAAAAGAAGGGGGTGTTAAGTTCCGGGTGATGAAATTTTGTCTGTTGGAGTTAAAATCAGCAGCCTGACCATCGGTTAACGGGAATCCTTTTCTGGCCAGGTCAATAGCCGGCTGGATGACATCTCTGAACGAAAGAATCCCGTATTTTGAATGTATGTTGACCATCCCGTCAACAGTGCCCGGCACACCCGATGCCATATGTGTTTCTGTACTAAGTCCTTCAGATACATCACCTGAAGCATCAAGATACATGTCTCTTGATGCCTTCAAAGGGGCCTTTTCACGGTAATCTATCAGATCAGTTGTGCCATCGGCTTGCCTTATAAGCATAAAACCGCCTCCCCCAATGTTACCTGCTTCAGGGTAACAGACTGCAAGGGCAAATTCGGTTGCAACAGCTGCATCGACAGCATTCCCTCCTTTTCTCAGGATGGCAATCCCGATCCGGGAGCTTTGAGGATGGGCTGATACTACCATGCCGCTGTCAGATATTATATTCCGGCCCTCAGCTATTGTTAATTTATTAACAGATATTTTTCCTGTGCATCCGTAAATAGCGGATACAAATAGTATGATGAATATTATTTTGTTCATGATTTTAAAATGATCTCAAAATTAGCAAAAAATCTTTTCGCTACTTTTACATAAATATTTCACGATGCTTGCAAATCAACCACTGGCCGACCGACTACGTCCCAGGAATCTCGATGAATTCTCCGGGCAGGAGCATCTAGTTGGTAAAAATGCAGTTCTCAGGAGGGTCATAGAATCAGGAAACTTACCATCATTCATTCTCTGGGGACCACCTGGTGTCGGAAAAACAACTCTGGCATGGATCATTGCCAATTCGTTGAAAAGACCCTTTTTTCATCTGAGCGCTGTTCATTCAGGCGTAAAGGATGTAAGGGAAACAATTGAAAAAGCAAAAAAACAACAGTTTTTCAACCAGCCAAATCCAATACTTTTTATTGATGAGATACACCGGTTCAATAAATCCCAGCAGGATTCCCTTCTCAGCTCTGTGGAACAGGGTGTCATTACACTTATTGGTGCAACAACAGAAAATCCGTCATTTGAGGTCATCTCTCCCCTGCTTTCACGCTGTCAGGTGTATGTGATGAATCCGCTGAACGAAGAAGAGCTGACACTTCTTTTAAACAAAGCACTTAAAAAAGATATCTACCTGGCAAAATTCGATATTGAAATAAGGGAAAATGAAGCACTATTAAGAATATCTGGCGGTGATGTAAGGAAATTATATAATGCGCTTGAGCTTGTTGTTTCATCAGAAGCTGATGAATCAGGTTCAGAAAAACTAATTATTGATAATGCCAAGGTCTTAAGACATGTCCAGAAAAACCTCGCCATTTATGACAAGAGCGGGGAACAGCACTATGATATAATTTCGGCATTTATCAAATCGATGAGGGGAAGCGACCCGAACGCAGCCGTTTACTGGCTTGCACGCATGGTTGAAGGAGGCGAAGATCCAAAATTCATTGCACGGCGGATGCTGATACTTGCAGCTGAAGATATTGGTCTTGCGAATCCGAATGCCCTCCTCCTTGCCCAATCATGCTTTGATGCAATCAATGTTATTGGATGGCCCGAATCGAGGATCATTTTGTCGGAGACAGCGGTTTACCTTGCAACTTCACCAAAAAGCAACGCCTCCTATATGGCAATAGAAAATGCACAGGCGATTGTCAGGGAAAAAGGTGATTTATCTGTTCCCCTTCATATAAGAAACGCTCCGACGAAACTTATGAAAGATCTCGGGTATCATAAAGGATATAAGTATGCACATGATTTTGAAGGTAATTTCACACAGGATCATTTTCTGCCGGAAGAAATAAATGGAACTAAATTCTACGAACCGGGACTAAATCCAAAAGAAGAGGAAATAAGAAAGAGGATGAAGGGTTTGTGGAAGGATATTTACGATTACGAGTAACCGCCCCCAACAACGCTTTGCGTGGCTTTCTTCTAACCCCCCTTCAGGGGGGATGGGGGGCATAAACACACTGAGAAGGGTTAAAAGAATATTTGTTATCTTTACCACTGAATGTTAAAACACGGAATAAATATTCCAGGACTTAAATACGGGGAAACAGGGAACTTCCTTCTGATTGCCGGTCCTTGTGTTGTTGAGAGTGAGGATAATGTATTTGAGATCGCAGAGCATCTTGTTAACCTGTCCGATAAATTTAAGCTTCCGTTTGTTTTCAAAGCTTCATACAGGAAAGCCAACAGATCAAAAGCCGATTCCTTTACTGGTATTGGAGACAAACCGGCACTTGAGATTCTGGCCAAAGTAAAGAAACATTTCTCAATCCCTGTTATAACCGATATACACAATCCGCCTGAAGCACAAAGTGCTGCCGGATATGTTGACATCCTTCAGATCCCTGCCTTTTTATGTCGTCAGACGGATCTTCTAACGGCTGCTGCAAAAACCGGGAAGTGGATAAACATAAAGAAGGGTCAGTTCTTATCGGGTGCATCAATGAGATTTGCGGTGGATAAAGTAAAGGAATCAGGAAACGAAAGGATTATGCTTACTGACCGCGGAAATATGTTCGGTTACCAGGATCTTGTGGTGGATTTCAGAAATATTCCTGTTATGCAGGAGATAGGAGTCCCGGTCATCATGGATATTACTCATTCACTCCAGCAGCCTAACCAGGAAAAGGGAGTCTCCGGAGGAAACCCCTCCATGATAGAAACCATAGGTAAAGCAGCAATAAGTGTCGGAGCCGATGGAATTTTCATTGAAACTCATCCTGATCCTGCTTCAGCAAAATCAGACGGTGCAAACATGCTCATTCTTTCAAAAATGGAACAACTTTTAATAATGCTTACGGAATTAAGGAAAACAATCAATACCTTTTAATTAATAATAACAAAAAACAATTCTCATGAAAAAACTATTTCTCGCAGTTTCATTTCTTCTTGCAGTTGCAGCCCTGAATGCCCAGTCGCTTGAGGATATTATTGGCAAGTATACGGTGGCAAACAAGCTAGACAAGATCTCAAATTTCAAGACTATCCGGATCTCAGCCAAGACAGCAGTGATGGGTATGGACATGCCCATGGAAATATGGATGAAGAATCCAAACAAATTTAAAAGTGTTACCAGCTTTAACGGACAGGATATTATCCAGGTCTTTGATGGTGAAAAGGGTTATATGGTAAACCCCATGGCAGGTTCATCGGACCCTGTTGAAATGACTGCTGACCAGGTTAAAGAGATAGGAAGGAACAATATGTTCAATAACTACATGGCACAGTATATGAAAGACGGGAAGCTCGCTCTTGAAGGTGAGGATAATGTAAACGGCAAGCCGGCTTACAAGGTTAAGGCAGCACTTGACGGAGGAAACTCGGCAATGATGTTCATTGACAAATCTACTTACCTGATTCTGAAAACTGTTGCTGATGTCAGCCAGAATGGAATGGCAATGACAGTGGAATCGTATCCCACAGAATATACCGAAACCAACGGGATCTTTCTGCCTATGAAGACAACCACATCTGCAAGCGGAATGGAGATTGTGACCACCTTTACAAAAGTCGAGGTTGATGTACCTATGGAGGATAGCGTATTCAAGATAAAATAAATCCCGGATATACACCCTCCTCCCCCCAAGCGGGGACTGAAATCCAGTAATGTTTTAAATAATTGTAGGGGCTTAGCATGCTACGCCCCTACATTGTTTACAGCCGGCCTGTAAGCCGGATTCTGTTCCTGTTCGTTCATCTGCAAAAGACATTTGAACCGGTTTCCATCATTTATCTTGTCCCGCAATCACTTACGGGATCATACGACCTACCCCCCGGCATCGGACGAGCAGTCCTTGGCGCCGGTATACATGGTCTTTCAACCCATAAGGTGTACGGCTCACAGTGTCACCACCATGACCGGTGAGCTCTTACCTCACCTTTTCACCCTTTCCCCTGAGCAAAGCCGAAGGGGAGGTTATTTTCTGTTACACTACTATACCCTCGCGGATATCTTCCCGTTAGGAAGCATGGCGCTCTATGTTGTCCGGACTTTCCTTTCCCCTCTTCGACTATGCTCCGAGGAGAACGATGAAACAGCCTGCTGCAATGCAAAGATAAGAAAAACAGTGAAAACTCTTAAATTTACTACTTTTGAAAATTCAAAAAGTCCCCCCTGGGGGATTTAGGGGTAAAAAAACACGAGATTGACTTGCATAGAACGATCCGATATAGGTTGTAAATTTCCCTGAATGAACAGTATCAACATTGCCGATTATGATTATCACCTCCCTGAGGATAGGATAGCTCAGTACCCGGTTGCAGACCGTGATGGCTCAAAACTTCTTATCTCCAGCGGAACCAAAATAAATTCGGATGTTTTCCGGAACATATACAGATATATTCCTGCCGGATCATTACTTGTTTTCAATAACACACGGGTAATCAGGGCCCGACTTCTGTTTCAGAAAAAATCGGGAGCTGGAATTGAAATATTATGCCTTGATCCGCTTAATCCTGCTTCATATGAATTATCTTTTTCATCAGAGAGCCCTGTTGATTGGAGATGCATGATCGGAAACCTGAAAAAGTGGAAAAGCGGCAGACTTTCATTGAAATATTTTTATAACAGGGAAGAACATGAGCTTCATGCTGAAAGGATCTGCAACGAGGAAGATGCCTGGAGGGTCAGATTCAGCTGGGATAATAGCAATTTGAGCTTTGGCGACGTGATTGAAGCATCAGGACATACACCCCTGCCGCCCTATATAACCAGGATGGATGAGGAGGAAGATTCAGCCAGGTACCAGACAGTATATTCAGCAGTAAAGGGGTCAGTTGCCGCCCCGACAGCTGGCCTCCATTTCACGGAAAATGTTTTTATGGACCTTGCCGGAAAAGGTATAAAAAATGCAAATATCACCCTTCATGTCGGAGCAGGTACATTTCAACCTGTTAAAACTTCAGATGTGTCGCAACATGAAATGCACAGCGAACATTTTTTTGTAACAAATGATACAATCGATGAACTGATTGAGAATCAAAGCAGAATAATTGCAGTTGGAACCACATCGGTGAGAACACTCGAAAGCCTCTACTGGTTAGGGGTTAAAGCAACAACCGACACCAAACTGCCTTTGGGGAATCTGAAAATTGAACAATGGGAACCCTATAAAAATGACCCGGAGATAAGCGTATCAGATTCACTGAATGCACTGAAAACTATTATGAAGAATAATGATATTAATCTCCTGCACGCTTCAACAAAGATAATAATAGTCCCCGGCTATAAATTCAGAATGATAAAAGGTATCATCACTAATTTTCATCAGCCCAGAAGTACCCTTCTTCTTCTGATTTCTGCCTGGACGGGAAAAAAGTGGAAACAAATTTACAGATATGCATTTGAAAACGGGTTCAGGTTTTTAAGTTATGGAGATAGTTCATTACTGATCTGATGAATAAAAGGTGGCGTAAATAATCAATGTTTGGAGTGCCTAGAGTGCCTAGAGTGCATTGAGTTAGTTACTGGTTTTTCTAAACTTTAAGTACTCCAAACTCTAGCTCACTCCAAGTACTGATTTTAATCATTTGTCAAAATTCTTTTTGAATATAGATTGATTATTCGTTAATTTGTTAACTAAAAGATTCGGTATGAACGATAATAAGATAATGAAACAGATGACTGCCATTTTCAGTCTGTTCATGGTATTTTTCTATTTAGGGGTTGGGATATTCCTGTTATTCTTTTTTGATTCGGAGCAGAGTATGCTGGGGAAACCTGTGTTTACTATATTTGGTGTGTTTTGTATATTCTATGGTTTGTACAGGGCTTATACAACATATGTAAGTATTGTGAAACTATTTTTCAGGCACCAGGATGAAGATGACGATCGATAACTGACTAAAATATCTATTGGCATAAGCTTTGCAGTAATGCTGTTATGAAATAAGACAAAGGCTCTTAAAATATTAAGTAAATGAAGTTAGAAGTAGTTTGTCAAAATTTTATTATTATTGCATTCCGGAGTTTTTCACCAATGATCTATACAACCGTGAGAATGAAATCCCGAAAGTTTTTAACATCAGGAATCTGTTTTCTGTATGTCTGGATATTATCATTTTTCCTTTTCTCCTGCAATTCCGGAAAGCCTAAAGAGGTTTTGACTACACCTACAAGCGGGAATATTAAAATCTCTGTGGATGAATCTTTTCAACCTCTTATTGATACTGAAGTGTTTACTTTCACTTCCCTCTACCAGAGGGCGCAGATTAACCCGGAATATAAGCCTGAATTTGATGTCGTAAATGATTTTATGAATGATTCAGTGGTGGTTATGGTAACCAGCAGAAAACTATCTGACAGCCAGCTGCAATATCTTCGCGAAGATCTTATTATAGGTCGTACAATCACATTTGCCTATGATGCCCTCGCTCTTATAACGAACAGGCAAAACATCGATACACTAGTTTCATATAATAATGTCAGGGATATTTTCAAAGGGAAAATTATTAACTGGAAGGAAATAAATGCAAACTCGAAACTTGGCAGGATAAGTGTTATTTTCGACAGTAACAAATCAGGTAATATAAGGTATTTCAAAGAGCTGTTTGGAATAAACGACAGCCTCGGTAATAATTTTTATGCGGTTAACAGCAATGCCGAAGTGATAGACTTTGTATCAAGGAATCCTGAGGCAATGGGGATTATAAGCGCGAACTGGATAAGCGATAAAGATGATCCTGTAAGCAGAAGCTTTATTAAAAAGGTGAATGTACTGGCTGTTTCCCAGCAGTTTGTTAATGACGGATCATATTATCGACCGGCCCAGGGATCGATTGCAAATAAATCATATCCATTTATCAGAGAGGTTTATCTTATTTCAAGAGAGTCTCACAGAGGGCTGGGATCAGGATTTATCCAGTGGGTGACTTCCCAGCAGGGACAGACTATTGTCCTGAAATCAGGTCTGGTTCCTGCAACAATGCCGGTAAGGCTGGTTCAGATTAGTAAAGAATAAAGTAAAAGATTGCTTCTCACGCTTTGCGTGATCGCAATGACAGAATAAAAAAGAATACAATTAACTAAGAAATAAATAATTAAACAATAAATATTCTTCAAATTTGAAAGCTATGAAAAGTTCGATGTTTGGTAAAA
>DOTV01000124.1:0-6737 GCA_003520925.1 Bacteroidales bacterium
GAAACCATGAATTTGTATGATGCTTCATTCCTGGATTTTAATAATGACGGATACCTTGATCTTCTTGTTGCAGGGGAATCACAGGAAAAGTATGGCCGTGGTATTAATCTCTTTTACAATGACGGAAAGGGAATTTTCAAAGATGTTTCGGAATTACTGCCTGCTGATGTAAAATCAGGGAAACAGATTACAATTTTTGATTATAATGATGATGGTGACCTCGATGCCCTGATTGCAGGTATCAATGGCGGAATTTCCCTTCTCCGCAATGACGGCGGAAATAACAACCATTTTATTACTATGAAGCTGGTGGGTCTCAGAGCAGGCAGCGCCAAAAATAATCACTTCGGGATCGGAGCGAAAGTCGAGATGCGTGCAGGCGAACTTTATGAAACGATGGTTGTGACTGATCCCAATATCCATTTTGGAATAGGCAACAACTCGAGAGCTGATATTATAAGGATAAGATGGACCAACGGAGTACCTCAGAACATTTTTATGCCCGGATCGGATCAGGCACTTATCGAGGAACAGACTCTTAAGGGTTCATGTCCTTTTCTCTATAGCTGGAACGGGGAAGAATTTGTATTTGTGAAGGATATATTATGGAGAAGTGCACTTGGAATGCCCACCGGTATAATGGGCGGCACCACCTCATATGCTTTTGCAGATGCCTCGGATGATTATTTGAAAATTCCGGGCGATATGCTGAAAGAGAACAATGGAAATTATACAATTCAGGTCACTTCCGAACTCTGGGAGACTATTTACATTGACAAACTTGAACTTGTGGTAGTGGATCATCCCGATTCACTGGATGTTTTTGTTCCTGAACAATTTGGTCCTCCCCCATTCCCGGGTTTGAAGATCCTTACAGTCAAAGAAAAACATATTCCGGTTTCAGCTGTGGATTCAGAGGGAAATGATGTGCTTTCTTTCATTTCCAGGAAAGATGACATTTATTTTTCAGATTTCAGACCAGGCAGATATCAGGGAATAACTGAGATGAAGGATCTTATAATTGATCCGGGAAAAGCTGATGTGACCGGAAGATTTTTCCTTTTCATGAATGGATGGATATTCCCGACAGATGCCAGTATAAATGTCGCGATATCACAGTCAGATGAAATCGAGGTAGCCCCTCCTTTAATTCAGGTTTTAGATAAAAATGGAGGGTGGGTTACAGTTACCGGCAGCACCGGATTTCCAATGGGAAAGGATAAAACCGTTATTATAGATCTTACAGGCAAATTCCTTTCAGAAGATCACCGGGTAAGGATAAGGACAAATATGGAAATTTACTGGGACCAGATCTTCTTCGCTGAAGATATTCCAGGTGCTCCCCTTGTAAAGAGTGTTCTTGATCCTTCAGGTGCTGACCTGCACTACAGAGGATTCTCTGAACCTTTCAGAAAAGGGAGCCGTTACGGACCTCACTGGTTCAATTACTCGGTTGTTACAAAGGAACCGAAATGGAGAGATCTGACTGGAAATTATACACGGTTCGGTGATGTCCTGCCGCTTTTATCTGAGTCGGATAATAAGTATATTATTACAAATGCCGGCGACGAAACCACAGTTGAATTCAATGCAGCAGCACTGCCTCCGCTTGCAAAAGGATGGAAGAGGGATTTCCTTATCCGGAGTGTCGGATGGGTTAAAGACGGAGACCTTAATACAGCTTTCGGAAATACAGTCTTGCCTCTTCCTTTCCATGGAATGAAGAGCTATCCTCCGTCAAAAAGTGATAATTATCCGGATAGTCCTGAATTACAAAAATATAACCGGGAGTATAATACAAGGGTCGTAACAGCCGATGAGTATTTAAACGCGTTAAGAGTAAATGATAAAAACTAGCTTTGCAAACTTTAGGGCTGCTTTACGGACTTTGCGGTTAAAATGGATCTTCACCATTTGTTTGATATGTGTCTATTTTTCTCTTACAGCTCAAAAGCCGGTAATCAGATTTACAGATGTCACAAAACAAGCCGGTATAGATTTCAAATATACATTCGGAGATCTCTCCTACAGGAATATTCTTGAAAGCAGCGGATCAGGAATTACGATATTCGATTACAACAATGACAAACTGATGGATCTGTTCATGATGAACGGAACATATCTTGAAGGCATATCTGATCCCGATGGAAAGAGATTCATTAACACTCCCGATAGGCTTTATAAAAACAATGGTAACGGAACATTTACAGAAGTTACTGAGAAAGCCGGGGTCAATGATACTCACTGGAGCATGGCTGCAGGAGCAATTGACTATGATAATGACGGGGATCAGGACCTCTTCCTTTTAAATTATGGTCCGAATGTTTTTTACAGGAACAATGGCAACGGGACTTTTACCGACATTACAGATTTTACAGGTCTCAGGGGTCCGGATAAATTAAACGGATTTGTCAAATGGAGCATTGGCGTCTCTTTCTGGGATTATAACCTCGATGGAAGGCTCGACGCCATGGTTGGTAATTTTCTTGCATTCGATCCGGCTTACTTTACACCCACGACACCCGATCTGATGCCTCAGCCCTCAGAATATAAAGGCCAGGCTTCTATGCTCTATGAGCAGCAACCTGACGGAAAATTCAAAGATGTCACTAAAAAGAACGGAATATATTTTCCCGATTCAAAATGTATGGGACTTACTGTATTTGACTATGATGATGACGGCGATCTTGATATTTTCCAGGCCAATGACCATCAGCTTAACTTCATGTTCAGGAACGATAATGGTGTTTTTAAGGAGGTTGGCGTTGAAATTGGCGTGGCCGCAAACAGCCAGGGTAAAGGTACCGGCTCAATGCATGGTACTATCGGAGATGTCGATGGCGATGGTCTGATAGATATCCTTGTTTCAGATCTTTCGTATGGAGCCCTTTACCGGAATAAAGGAAATGGATTCTTCGAAGATATTACAGAATCAAGCGGTATTCAGGTACCTATGGCAGGGAAGGGTGGCTGGGCAGCAGCTTTCATTGATTTTGACAACGATGGTGACCTGGATATAGTATCAGCAAACGGTACAGCTGAGGAGCTTATACTCCAATATCCCCTTCTGCTGGAGAATGACGGGAAAGGACATTTCAGGGACACTGGCAGGAATTATGGAGACTATTTCTCCACAAAAAGATCAGGCCGGGGTATGGCTGTCTGGGATTATGATAATGACGGTGATATTGATATCATTATATCGCATGTTGATCTTAATGCAACTGCAGCACTGCTCAGGAACGATGGAGCGAATTCAAACCACTGGCTGGGACTGACACTGCAAGGCAGCAAAGGTCCGGCTTCGGCAATAGCTGCCAAAGTTATCGCAACAGCGGGAGGAAAGAGGCAGGTTCTTGTCAATCAATGGACAACAAGCTACCTCAGTAATAATGATCCCAGGGTACATATAGGCCTGGGTAGTGCAAAAACAATTGAATCACTTGAGATTTTCTGGACCGGCGGGAAAAAGGAAACCTATAAAAACATTGCTGCAGACAGATATATTACGATATTGGAGGGGAAAGGGATAATAGAATAAAGTGACTAAAGTCTGGAGTGACTAGAGTACTTAGAGTTAAGTCAACTTTAGCTCACTCTAGGCACTCTAGGCACTTCATAATAAAAAGTAGAAATTAAACTTATAATAAATGAACAATAAATACATAAGCAAAGTGGTGGATTTTACTGATCCGAAAAAGAATACAATTTATAACATGACTCATGAGGAGGCAGTTGAAGCTGTCAGGTCGGGGAATGTGGAAGCGGTAAGGAAGATAGATGGTCAGTTTTCACTTGTTTCAGTCGATGGAAAGACTATAAGGATGGCAAGATCAATCGGACGTCCCATCCGTTATTTCATCGCAAAAAGACCTGGCGGACCTGAGCTCGTTGTTGCTGAACGGATCGACATAATTTTTGACTATCTTAAAAAAGAAGGTCTTGATCATCAGTTCCACCCTTCTTACACAAGGATGGTTCCGGCACACTACATAACAAAAATTGAACTCCTTGGCTGTCCCGATCCCAATCCGCAATATGAAAGGTTTTTTAAACCGGAAAGAAACAAATACTCTCCAGATGATACTCCGATATTAGGTGAACTTTATATAAGAACATTGTATGAGGAGATAAAAAAATGGCTAAGGTTCCGTGCCAATACCGGACCTGTCGGTATAACTTTTTCAGCCGGAGTTGACAGCGGGGCTCTTTTCCTGCTTACTTACAAAGCTCTCAGGGAACTTGGCGAGAGTCCATCGAGGCTGAAGGCTTTTACTTTGAGCATCGATGGTGGTGGTGAGGATCTGGCCCAGGCTAAAAAATTCCTCGATGATCTGAATCTTGGATTCTTCCTTGAAGTAATTGAAGCTGACTATTCAACTCTCGACTGGAAGAAAACTATAAGAGTGGTGGAGGATTACAAACCTCTCGACATACAGTCAGCTACAATGAACCTTGCACTTTTGCAGGGCATTCGTTCGAGGTATCCCGACTGGAAATTCATGATTGACGGTGACGGAGGCAACGAAAACCTTAAAGACTATCCTATCGAGGAAAATCCGGAACTTACAATCAGGAGCGTCCTTAACAACCTGATGCTTTACCATGAAGGCTGGGGAGTCGATTCAATAAAACACTCACTTACTTACTCAGGAGGATTAAGCAGAGGATTTATGCGGACATATACCACAGGTGAAAGCCTTGGTTTTGAATCTTTCAGCCCGTATACATTGCCGAATGTAATTGAAGTCTCGGAAGGTATTCCATTCACTGATATTACGAACTGGGATCATATTAAACTGTATGAGCTTAAGGGACAGATCGTTTCCGATGGAGTTAAAGCAGTCACAGGTTTGACTATGCCCATATTTCCCAAAAGACGCTTTCAGCATGGGGCAGCTTCTGCAAAAGCCTTCAGAAATCATTTCCCTGAAAAGGAAATTGTTTACCGGAAAGAGTTTCTCTCAAGTTATGAATGATTTTACCGGCCCGGAGATAACCGATAAATGGATTGTTTCGTGCCGAGGTAATAAAAACAGCGTCGATCCGACGAGACCCTATGCATGGATTGTGGAGAAAGAAAGGACCTCCTCAGGAACGATTGAAGATGTTGCAACTGTTTTCCTGACCAACCGTGAGTGTCCTTTTCACTGCCTCATGTGCGACCTATGGAAGAACACCACCGATAAACCGGTACCTGAGGGAACTATCCCTGCCCAGATTGAATGGGCACTAAATAATATGCCGGCAGCAAAGAATCTTAAACTGTACAACAGCGGAAGTTTCTTTGATAAAAAAGCGGTCCCTGAGGAAGATTACAGGAAAATTGCATTGTTGATAAGCAGTTTCGAAACAGTAATAGTTGAAAGTCATCCGGCATTTATAAACGAAGAGTGCCTGAGGTTCAGGGACATGCTAAAATCCGATCTTCAGATCGCCATCGGACTTGAGACCGTAAATCCTGAAGTACTCAGGAAGCTCAATAAAAGGATGACCCTGGAAGATTTTACGGCCTCGGTAAATTTCCTAATAGACCATGATATTTTTACAAGGACGTTCATTCTTCTTCGTCCGCCTTTCCTCTCTGAAGCCGAAGGTGTTTTCTGGGCTGAACGTTCTATTGATTTTTCTTTCAATGCAGGCGTTGAGTGCTGTGTAATAATTCCTGTCAGGGCAGGTAACGGCGTAATGGATAAACTGATGGAAAAAGGTATCTTTGAGTTGCCTGATCTCAGGTCACTTGAAAAAGTACTGGAGTATGGAATTGAACAGCAGTCGGGGCGTGTTTTTGCAGATGTCTGGGACCTGAAACTTTTCTCAAAATGTGACAGGTGTTTCGATGCACGATTCAGCCGTTTGAAAGAGATGAATCTTGGGCAGAGATTCATAAGTCCGGTAAAGTGTACATGTTACACTTTATAGGGAACGCTTCCATTCTTTAAGCCCGACGAACGACATTACAAGGTATACAACGTACAGGATTATTGTCGGGTAAAGGCCTCTTGTCAGGAACAGGATTACCGAAGTACAGTTAACAATCATCCATAAATACCAGTGCTCATAAATCTTTCTTGCAAGCATCCATGTGGCAATTACCGACAGGGAGGTTATAAATGAATCCCATTCCGGGACAGGCGAATCAGTCAGTTGCGAAAGAACAAACCACATCAGAAAATACAAGAGTATAAATACCATGGAAAGGATTAAACTGGTTTTAAGTGTCAGTCGTGTAACATACAGTCTTACAGTCTTGCTGTCTTGCGGTGTTGCAGTCTGGCGGTCTCTAAGTCGATCGGTCTTCTCTTGCCCCGCGGCCTCTGCCCCACGCCTTGCGCCTTTGACCCACCACACCCACCCCGCAATGCTTATTACCAGGTAGTAAACCTGAAGGCTCATATCGGCGTAGAACTTGCTTGTAAAAAAGACTATTATGTAAACTGCTGATGTCACAATACCTACAGGCCACAACCAGATATTCTGCCTTATCTCGAGGAAAACGTAGATTATACCGGTTATTGCACCAAATATTTCAATCAAGTTATTTGATAACCAATCAGGTATCATATTGTCAGAATTTCAAGCCAAGCTTAAGAATAAAATTGGTGCCAGCCTGCGGGAAATAGTATGACCAGCTCTTTTCGGTTCCGTCTTCAAACCAGTTGCCGCCATAAGCATTATTCTCATATTTTGTATTGAAGATATTATTCACAAGAAGCTGCAGACTTGCACCTCTGAGA
>DOTV01000124.1:7150-12460 GCA_003520925.1 Bacteroidales bacterium
TGCAATTACCGACGGTGAATATGCAATATCAACGGTTCCAAGCCGCCTGCTTTTATATTCTGAAGACCAGTCGGATGTATTATAATCAAAATAATACTCAGTAAAGTCCAGTATCTTATTCCGGCTCAGTGTCATGCTGAAATCCCAGGAAAAAAACCGGGCAGGAATAATCCCTGCGGTAATTTCGGCTCCTGTCCGGAAGCTTCTTTCAACATTTGTCATTATAGGATAGCCCACGTTGCTTAGCTCTCCTGTTGGCACAAGCTGGTCTTTATATATCATGCCATACAAGTTAAGAGCTACAGAACTTTTTGCAAATCTCACCTTATATCCCAGTTCGGTGTCGAATAGTCTTTCTGGCTGTGGCATAGCTTCATAGTCGCCTGAAGCTTCCTTGAAGTCGCTTCGTGTCGGCTCCCTGTTTGCGACAGAAAATGAAAGAAATGCTTCCTGATTTGATGCTATATTTAGAAAAAGGCCGGCTTTTGGATTTAAGAAACCGAATCTGTGTAACTGTCCGATATCTTTCAGATCATCATCAATTCCATCGAGACTGTATTTAATATATCTGAACTGCATATCCCCGAAAACAGAGAGTTCAGGCGTAAGTGACCAGCTCATTTTTCCGTAAATGCCAGCTTCACCTTTCTTGCCATTATTGAAGTACCATTGATCATCTCTTTCTGTAGCTCCAGGATTTCTCATCCATATAATCCGTCCGAAATGATCGCCTGAATAGAGATTCAATTCACCTCCTAAAGTGGCTTCAATCTTTTTGTTTTTGAAATTCAAGGACCAAACCGACCCGTAAAAATCGTTCGACATCCATTTCCTGCGTATCAGGTCAGTTTCCGTGAAAACCGTACTGCCAATGGTTACCGGTTGCAATCCATAATTTGCATATGAACCGTCTTCCTTAAACTCCTCATAATAGCCTTTCCCTTTTGTGTAGTGGAGAGCAGAATGAAGGGACAAATTACCCGATATTTTAAGACTGTAAATAAGCTGGTAATGATTCTGGATGTAATTATCGCTCTCATTATCATAGTATTGTATTACACCATTTTCATCAGTATACTCCCCTGCCGGGTTGTACCTCCTGTTTACGGAGAGCATCTCTTTCGGGACACCCCACCAGCCTATCCCGGTATGTTCTTTCCCGAGGATTATGTTAGCTTTAAGCAGTGATCTGCCAGTCCTGTAAAGAGCACTCAAAAAAGCTGAGTTGTGTTCTGATCCGGTTCTTTCAATAAAACCTTTACTTCGCAGATCAGAATAGCGCATCTGAAATGCGAAACTGTTTTTTAAAAGTCCGGTTCCGGCACTAATATTGTTTTTAAAGGTACCAAATGAACCGGCTGATGAGTTTATTTCGGCAAATGGTTCATTTTCAATTCCGCGTGTCCGGATGTTAATTGAAGCCCCGAAAGCTCCCGCTCCATTAGAGGAGGTTCCTACTCCGCGCTGTACCTGGATGTTGTCGACTGATGAAGCAAGGTCAGGAAGGTCAACCCAGAAGACCTGTTGCGATTCAGGATCATTAAGGGGGATGCCATCGATAGTTACATTGATCCTGCTGGCGTCAGTTCCCCTGATTCTCATACTTGTATAACCTATGCCGTTTCCTGCCTCGGAGGTTTCTATAAATGAAGGTGTAAGGCTCAGCATATAAGGCAGATCCTGTCCTGAGTTCCTTTTCTCAAGAACATCGCCGGCTATATTTGAGTAGGCAAACGGAGCCTGATCACCTGCCCGTGTTGCACTTATGATAACATCGTCTGTTATAATGGTTACCGGTCTTAATTTAATGTCAATAAGGGTATCTCTTAAAACTTTCACCTCTTTGGTAACTGTTTCATAACCAATATACGAAAACCTTATTGTATAACTCCCCGGCTTCAGTCCTGTGAATCCATACACTCCGTCCGGTCCGGTCTGAACACCGTTATAGGTACCTGCAATTGAAACACCAGCTCCTGCAAGCGGATCGTCATTCAGGTCAGTAACTTTTCCTCTCAGGTTTTGACCATTCGCACATTCATGACCAGCAAAAAACCACAAAACAAAAACGATATACAGAAATGAAAAATTTATTTTCATTTTAAGATCTTAATTAAAAAAATGTCACAGGGTGCTTTTCCCTACGCCGGCATTACCCGGATCAGGTATAAGGGTATGATCTCAGCCTGTAATATTAAGGCACCCCGTTTTCGACATGACAAAATTACTATCTTTTACCAGAAACTTGTCAGTTAATTCAGATTTTTCTTAAATTGGCATACAAATCGGGGATCTCCATGCAGACTCTTCTTCAAAAACTGAATTATAAAGGGCAGAAGCGGATAGTCGTTTTCAATGCTGAGAAGAGTTTTAAGCTTGCTCCGCAAAAGGAAACTAAAGATATCCAGATAGATAATGAAATAGATCTGAGATATCCTTATGATTTCATGATAATTTTTGTCAGGAAGTCCAGGGAGGTTGAAGAGATAACCCCTGTAGCGCTGCATAATCTTGCTGTGGATGGTATCCTGTGGTTCTGTTATCCAAAGAAAACATCAAAAAAGTACTCATCAGATATAAATAGAGATAATGGCTGGAAAGCGCTGAACGATCTTGAGTTTTATGGGATACGATTGGTTACTATAGATGAAGACTGGTCAGCGATGAGATTCAGGAATATAAAATATATTAAGTCTACTTCAGACAGGTTTATAGCGAAGAAAATTTAGGAAAGAGGGATATGATTAAGACCTTGCTAATCGAGACTCCTCTTGGAGAAATGGCGGCTGCTGCCACGAAGGATGGGGTTTGTCTTCTCGAATTCACAAGCAGGCCGGCTCTCGAATCTGAATTCAACAGGCTGGCGCTTACTTTCGGTGAAACAGTTACATCAGGCAGCAACAGGCATCTCAGGACCCTTAAAAAACAGTTGAAAGAATACTTTAAAGGAAAACGAAAAGAGTTTTCGCTTCCCCTGATAACTGTCGGAACCGATTTCCAGATCGCAGTCTGGAACAGACTTAAGAATATCCCTTATGGAAAAACAACATCCTACCTCGAACTGGCCAAATCGATAAAACATCCGGGTGCAGCAAGGGCAGTTGCCGGCGCCAACGGATCGAACAGGATTGCCATAATAATTCCATGTCACAGGGTTATTGGTTCCGACGGCGACCTTGTAGGTTATGCCGGAGGACTCGACAAGAAGAAATGGCTTATTGACCACGAAGGAAAATATTCGGGCAAGCCTATCGATGGTACACTTTTCTAATATATGTAAATCAAAAAACAAAAAAATGAAATTGCTCACCCTTAAGAGAGATTTTCTGCTTTTAACTTTGTTTCTGGTCTTTATCCTTTTAACAGGTTGTGCTAAAAATGAGGTTATTGATCAATGTCTCACAGGTCACAGGTATGGATTCTTCGGAGGATTATGGCATGGATTTATCGCCCCTTTCGACTTTATCGGGATGCTTTTTAACAAGGGAATTACGATGTTCGCACCGAACAACAATGGCGGATTATATGCTCTCGGATTCCTGCTTGGAAGCGGCGGCTGGGGATTTTTTGGCAGCAAAGGGGTTCACAGGGTCCGGCACCGGAAAGTCAGTTTTAAGTCGCAGAAATTTGATGATGCGGAAGTGGTTGAATAATAAAAGCCTCTCCCTAAATCCCTCCCCCAGGAGGGAGGGACCTAACTAACCTCTCCCGAACCCCTCCACAACCCAGAGGCAGGGGCTTTGGGAAACCGCATTTATCCGTCGTTAACCTTGCAACGATGGATAAAAAGACGGGGCATAAAGAGGGTAAATGATTTTGCTACCTTAAAAATAGGATATTCAATCTCATGGCATATTTAGGGAAAAGTATTGAAAGAGAAATGTACTTTGACCCCGCTGTTCAGGAACATGACGATGGTCGAACGGGAGAACCCGATAGATTTGGAATCAAAGTCATAAGATTTACAAACGACCAGGTTTTGGAAAATCATGAATTCATCATAAATAAAATAAAATCGATTAAAAGAAACTGAGTCCACATTAAATATCCTATTTTAAATAAATCTTCTATGCTTTTAAAATTTCTCCTGAAATCAATTATTATCCTTTTCTGTATACTTTCAATCCTTACACTTTTCGGCTGTGTATCCTCTAAAGGCTTTGCTCCCGGACAAAAAACCGGTGCACCAAACTGGAAAAACCTCTATTTTTTTCACGCAGGTGACAGTACCTGGATAGTAAAACCGGTCACTGAAACCGGTAACCGGTTTACAGGATTAATTTATAATCCGGAAGTGATCAAAAAAAGCCGGCAGGTCCATATTTACGCTGAACCGCTTTCGTTTGTTACAATATCAAACGGGAAACTGTCAGTTCCGATGGAGAATATAGTAAGGGTTGAAAACTCCAGGATAAATCCTGGAATGATCGTTGCATCGGTCTGTTTAGTGGGCCTTTTGTTTCTTATTCCGATGGTCCTTTAGCCTGCTGCCTGGCACCTTTCGCCTTATTACCTTTCTTCTTTTGTATTATTCCTTTCACAACCAGGTACACGACAAATACTGCTCCCAGTACGTAAAGTATATCGTCCACATAAGGGAAAATTTTGTCCCTGAGGTCGTAGATATAAAAGCCAATTATTGCAAGTATTATATTCCATAAACCAGCACCTATAAAAGTATAAAACATAAAACTCTTAAGATCCATCTTTGCCAATCCAGCTGGAATGGATATCAGATGTCTTACCCCCGGAACAAGACGCCCTATAAAAGTTGAGGTCTTACCGTTCCTGATAAAATAATTTTCCGCATGTTCCACCTTTTCTTTCGAAAGTAGAAAAATCTTACCAATCTTTGACTCAGCGAATTTATATACAATTGGTCGTCCAAGATAAAATGCCAGTGTATAATTAATGAGTGAACCGGTTAATGCCCCTACCGTTCCAAAAAAGATTACCCCGAAAATATTCAGATCGCCCTGCGCGGCTTTGTAAGCTGCAAACGGGATAACAACTTCTGAAGGCAAAGGAAGGAAAGTGCTTTCAATAAGCATCAGCAATGCAATTGTCAGATAGTTCAGATTGGCCATGTACCAATCCAGTAGAGTATGAAATATTTCCATTACCGTGCTTTTAAATCGATTATAAAAACGTTTACCGATAACGGCTCCGCTCCGGCATTTATTTTCCTTCCCGACACTTTAACTGAGGTAGAAAAAGGGTAGATCATTTTTGGACTTGAAATAGTGTTATAATCATCTTTACCGGGTGATTTAAGTGTCTCTTTAACCGCCGTCTTTGCATATGGCAGAG
>DOTV01000185.1:0-11111 GCA_003520925.1 Bacteroidales bacterium
TTTATCACTTTTTGCCCCCAACCCCTTAAAGGGGGCTTTAAATCGCGAACATAAATGGCCCCCATTCAGGCCAACCCTGATCGAAGCGTCAGGGAGGGATGGGGGGCATAATTCACTTTAAAGATAGAACAAATGCAAAAACTTCCCGAGCTATTTATGGAATTCATAGGATCCATGCATCATAAGGGAAATATTTATCAATAAAACTTAAAATTATGAAAAACAAATTATCAGTCATGGCAATACTGGTTTTAGGAGCAATAATGATTGCTTTTATCCAGACCAGGACAATCACTGGAAAAGTTGTTGACAATTCCGGATTCCCGCTTGCAGGTGTCAGCATAACTGTGAAGGGCACAAGTAAAGGAACAATTACGGATCAGCAGGGTAACTTTAAAATTGAGATAACTACTGATGATAAAATCCTTCAATTCTCAATGACAGGATTCTTAACTATCAATGAAAAGATTGGTGACCGAACTAAGATTAGTATCATGTTGGAGGAGGATATCACCGCACTAAATGAAATTGTAGTTACAGGATATGGTGCAAAAAAAGAGATGGTATCAGACAGCTATTCCACGGCCGTTCCTGCACCTGCTTCATATAATGGAAAGCATTCATTCCAAAGGTATAACAATAGTTTTAATACTGAAGGTTATGCCGGAATTGAGGAAAATGGTTTTAAAAACGTCAAGAATAATCCATTATCAACTTTTTCGATCGATGTCGACAATGCTTCCTATTCCAATATCCGCAGATTTATAAACAGCGGTGTTTTGCCCCCTCCTGAGGCTGTAAGGATAGAAGAGATGATAAATTATTTTAAATACGATTATCCGGAACCTGAGGGTCAGCATCCGTTTTCAGTATTTACAGAGCTGGCTGGATGCCCCTGGAACACAAACCATCAGCTGCTTCTGGTTGGTCTTAGGGGGAAAAGTATAGATAAATCATCACTCCCTTCCTCCAACCTTGTTTTCCTGATTGATGTCTCGGGTTCGATGAATGTCGCGAACAAGCTTCCTCTGCTTAAATCTGCGTTCGGTCTGCTTGTTAACGAATTGAGGCCTCAGGATCGGGTTGCAATAGTGGTTTATGCCGGAGCTGCCGGACTGGTTCTTGAATCGACTCCGGGGAACAGAAAAGAGGTGATAATGAATGCGATCAACAATCTTGAAGCGGGTGGGTCGACAGCAGGTGGTGCAGGTCTGAAGCTGGCTTACTCTGTTGCTTCCAAAAACTTCGTCAGGGGAGGTAACAACAGGATAATTCTTGCAACTGATGGTGATTTCAATGTTGGTGAATCAAGTAACGGAGGAATGGAACGACTTGTTGAAGAGAACCGCGACAGAGGCATTTTCATGACGGTCCTTGGCTTTGGGATGGGCAATATAAAGGATGACAAAATGGAAATAATTGCTGATAAAGGCAATGGAAATTATTCTTATATCGATAACCTGCAGGAAGCGAGGAAAATTCTTGTAAGGGAATTTGGAGGAACCCTGTTTACAATTGCAAAGGATGTTAAGTTTCAGATTGAATTCAACCCTACTAAAGTAAAGTCATACAGGCTGATCGGGTATGAAAACAGACTTCTTAATGATGAGGATTTTAACGACGACAGAAAAGACGCAGGTGAAATGGGATCAGGTCATAATGTTACAGCCCTTTATGAACTTGTACCGGCTGGTTCGGAAGAAATTACACCTTCTGTCGATCCGCTTAAATACCAGGGAGAAGTTAGAAGCAGGGTCTCAGCAGAAAATAATTATCACAATGAGTATCTGACTATAAAGATTCGTTATAAGAAGCCTGACGGGCTTACAAGCATGCTGATGGAAAAGCCGGTCAGGAACTATGTTAATGACCTGGAGGATGCGTCAGAAAACCTCAGGTTTGCTGCTGCTGTATCAGAATTCGGGATGATACTCAGAAACTCTGAATTCAAGGGAAGTTCATCTCTGGCCGAGGCATCAAAGCTTGCAAGATCGGCCAGGGGAGAGGATGAAGAAGGATACCGGTCGGAATTTGTACGACTTATCGATACTGTAAAAGGGTTAAGAGCTCTGGCAGATAAATAATAAAAATAATTTCGAAGTGCTGGCACCGATTTTAAATCGGTGCCTTTTTTTTCAAGCACGGATCACAGATCCGCGCTAGCGGATTTGCCCCCCATCCCCCCTGAAGGGGGGCTTTTTATTGGGTAGACTCTTAGCCCCCTTTAGGGGGTTGGTGGCTTATCCCTCAGGAACTTATCGATTTCCTTTGCGGCTCTTCTTCCGGAAGCGATAGCAGTAACTACCAGGCTTGCCCCTGTGACCGAGTCACCTGCTGCAAAAACTTTCTGAATATTTGTTGAAAGATTATGATCCGCTTTAATGTTCTGCCGTTCGTCGAGTTCCAGTTTCAGTTCTGAGACCAGGCCGTCGAAAACCGGATGAACGAATCCAAGGGCGAGTAAAATAAAGTCGGCTTCCATTATTCTGACAGTTTCTGGAACCGGTTTCATGGTATAGCTACCGTTCTTCTTTTCCCAGTGTACATCTTCTACCTCAACACCTTTTACTTCACCGTTCTCCCCTGTGAATTTGAGTGTGGACAGGCTCCAAATCCTCTCGCAGCCCTCCTCATGTGAGGTAGTTGTTTTCATAACTTTGGCATAATAAGGCCATGGATTATCGGCAGTCCTGAATACGGGAGGCTTAGGAAGAATCTCAATCTGAGTTATACTTGCCGCCTTTTGCCTTATTGAGGTGCCCACGCAGTCAGATCCTGTATCGCCTCCACCGATCACAAGAACTCTTTTTCCTTCAGCATTTAAAGGGTTATCTGAGAAGCTCAGACTGCCTGAATTTACCCTGTTCTGATTGCTTAAAAAGTCAACTGCAAAATATATACCTTTTAAACCTCGTCCCTCAATATTCAGATCCCGCGGTTGACCCGATCCTATTGCAACACATACAGCATCAAACTGTTCAGCTATTTCTTTTGCGGGAATATCTTTGCCAATTGTAACACCGGTCTTTACAACAAGCCCTTCCTTTTTCATAAGGTCAATCCGCCGGTCAATAATCGCTTTGCTGAGTTTGAAATCCGGAATGCCGAACCTGAGCAATCCGCCGGCTTTTTCATCTTTCTCAAACAATGTCACGCTATGTCCGGCTTTATTAAGAATATCTGCTGCAGCCATTCCGGCGGGTCCACTTCCGATCACTGCAACACTCTTTCCGGTTCTTTTAGGTGGCGGTGCAGGCTTGACATATCCCTCAGAGAAAGCTCTTTCTGCAATTGCAACCTCATTCTCACGGATTGTGACCGGTTCCTGGTCAATATTGAGGACGCATGCGTGTTCGCATGATGCAGGACAGATCCTCCCTGTTACTTCCGGAAAATTGTTTGTCGAGATAAGCCGTTCATATGCAGCTTTCCATCCACCCCTGTATAACAGGTCGTTCCATTCAGGTATCAGGTTGTCGACAGGGCAGCTCCAGTGACAGTACGGAATTCCGCAATCCATGCATCTTGAAGCCTGCAGCATCCTGTCCTCACTATTAAGGACCTGCTCCACTTCGCTATAGTCGCAAATTCGTTCGTTCAGAGGCCTGTTACCGGCCTCCTTCCTTTTTATCTTTAAGAAACCTGTTATATCTCCCATGGAATATGTAATTATTAATTATGTGCGTAAACCCAGGCTTTAAAGCCTGGGTTACACACCGCTTTAAAGTCAGGGTTAGCCACCGCTGATGTCAACATCAATCTCAACATTTGCTATTTTCTTTTTAAGTTCCTCAAGTTTCTGTTCCTCAAGGACTTTTTTGTAGTCATATGGTATTACTTTTATGAACATCGTAAGGTATCGGTTGAAATCATCAAGTATCATTTTTGCTTTTTTGCTTCCAGTGTAATTTAAGTGGCTTTTTATAAGTTCCTGGAGTTCATAAACATCATTCCGGTCCTCTACAAGAGACAATTCGACCATCCCCATATTGCAGTAGTAGTCAAAGTTCCCAAGTTCATTGAATACATAGGCAACTCCTCCGCTCATTCCCGCTGCAAAATTGCTACCTGTTGAACCCAGCACAACCACTTGGCCTCCTGTCATATATTCACAACAGTGATTGCCGACTCCTTCGACTACTGCAGTCGCCCCGCTATTCCTTACTCCAAACCTTTCTCCTGCGACACCCGATATATAGATTTCACCTTTGGTTGCTCCGTAAAGCACAGTATTACCGATAATAATATTTTTGTCCGATTCAAATGTTGACCCTGCGGGAGGGACGACAATTATTCTACCTCCCGACAAGCCCTTACCCAGATAATCATTTGAATCACCTTCGAGAAAAAGCTCAACTCCTGGGGCAAGAAAAGCTCCGAAGCTCTGACCAGCCGACCCATTAAACCTGCATTTAATAGTCCCGTCAGGAAGACCTGCTGATCCGTAGATAGATGAAATCTTCCCTGAAAGCATTGCTCCGGTTGTCCTGTCAGTATTTCTGATTGAACCTGAAATTAAAACCTGAACTTTTTCAGAGATTGCTTTTTCTGCTTTTGAAATCAGTTCAAGGTCAAGGACGTTTTTCAGCTTACTTTCCTGTTTCTCAATGCAGTGCATTTCATTTCTTGCTGCTTCTGCCGGTTGCTTTAACATCGCTGAAAGGTCGAGGTTCTTTGTTTTCCAGTGATCAGCGTCATGATTCCTCTCAAGAAGGTCGAACCGGCCGATGATCTCGTCAAAGGTTCTGAATCCCATTTCAGAGAGGTACTCCCTTACATCTTCAGCAAGGAAAGTGAAGAAGTTGACAAGGTTATCGGCTTTTCCAATAAATCTTTTTCTCAGATCCGGATTCTGTGTTGCCACTCCGACAGGACATGTATTCAGGTGGCATTTTCTCATCATCACACATCCTAGAACTATAAGGGCAGAGGTTGCGAAACCGAACTCCTCAGCTCCCAGAAGTGCCGCAACTATGATGTCCCTGGCAGTTTTCAACTGTCCATCTGCCTGAAGGATTACTTTCCTGCGAAGATTGTTCATTACAAGGGTTTGCTGTGTTTCAGCAAGTCCAATTTCAAGTGGGATCCCTGCGTGTTTGATTGAGGATGAAGGACTGGCACCAGTTCCGCCTTCATACCCGCTAATAGTTATAAGATCAGCTCCAGCTTTGGTTACCCCGGCGGCTATTGTCCCCACGCCGCTGGCAGAGACAAGTTTCACACTTACCGTTGCTTTTGGGTTCACATTCTTAAGATCGAAAATCAACTGGGATAGATCCTCTATCGAATAGATATCATGATGAGGTGGTGGTGAAATAAGTGTGATGCCAGGTATCGAATACCTAGTTTTGGCAATAATCTTGTCAATTTTATGTCCGGGCAGCTGTCCCCCTTCTCCCGGTTTAGCTCCCTGTGCAATTTTTATCTGAATTTCATCGGCATTTACAAGATACTCAGTTGTAACACCGAAGCGGCCGCTTGCCACCTGCTTGATGGCACTACGGACAGATTCACCGTTTGGTAGAGGCTTGAACCGTTTAGGATCCTCTCCACCCTCACCGGTGTTGCTTCGTCCGCCAATCCTGTTCATTGCAATAGCAATTGTTTCATGTGCTTCACGGCTGATTGAGCCAAACGACATTGCACCGGTAACAAACCGTTTCATTATTTTTTCGGCTGATTCCACTTCTTCAATTGGAATTGGATTTCTTCTCATTCTGAGCAAACCTCTTATAAACAACGGTGACATTGTATCACTGTCGGCTTTTCTTGAGTATTCCCTGAACTTGTCTTTGTCTCCTGTTTTTGTACTCCATTGCAGTAGAGATATAGTCTCCGGATTCCATGCATGATTTTCCCCGTACTTCCTGAAGGAATAGACACCCTCGGTCAGTATTTCCTGAAGATGAACCTCCTCAAAGGCTTTTCTGTGAGGTATCAGAACTTCCTCAGCAATTTCGCTGATTCCTATCCCGCCAATCCTTGTTGTTGTGCCATAAAAATAATTGTCAATGACATCAGGATGTATCCCTACCGCTTCAAAAATCTGGGATGAACGATAACTCCGCAGGGTACTGATACCCATTTTTGACATTATTTTAAGGATACCCTTATTTATGGAATTGACATAATTCTCTTCAGCTTTCTGATAATCAAGCTGGATTGCCTTATCTCGCACCAGCCTGTCGATAACCGCGAAGCTCAGATAAGGATTTATGATGCTTGCCCCGTACCCGAACAAAAGTGCGAAATGCATCACCTCACGCGGCTCGGCCGACTCGACAACTATATCGATCTGCATCCGCTTGCGTTTTTCTATCAGGTGGTGATGTACTGCTGATACAGCAAGCAATGACGGTATAGGAGCTTTGTTTTCTTCAATCCCGCGATCAGACAGAATTATGTAGTTTTTCCCTTCATCGACGGCTTTTTCAGCATCGGCACATAATTGGTTTACGGCACTTTTTAATCCTTCGCCACCCTTTGCAGCATCAAAATGCATCATAAGATTTGCAGCCGAAAATCCTTTATACCTCAGGTTCTTAACTACCTGGAAATAGGTGTTGGAGATAACCGGATTTCTGAACCGTACCATTTTAACATGATCAGGCGATTCGTCCAGAAGGTTTTGTTGTAGCGAACCCAGGTACCCCGAAAGGGTCATAACGAGCTCCTCCCTGATAGGATCAATAGGCGGATTTGTGACCTGGGCAAACATCTGCTTGAAATAGCTGAAAAGCCTGTATGGCTTTCGCGACAGTACTGCAACAGGTACATCGTTGCCCATCGATCCGATAGGTTCCTTCCCGGTAGCGGCCATCTCCTTTATTATCTTTTCAATATCTTCAAGTGAATAGTTGAAAGAAGAAAGGTATTTCTGATATTGGGTGCCCAGATCGGGTGATATAACCTGTCCTGTTTCGATCTCTTCCAGATTCACCATATTATCGCGGATCCATTTCCCGTAAGGGTAATCACTTGCAAGTTTAGCCTTAAGCTCCCTGTCATATAGAATAACACCTTCAACAGTATCAACAAGCAGCATTTTTCCCGGTTTCAGCCTTCCTTTTTCCTTTATTTCCTCAGGTTTGAATGTTTGAACTCCTGCTTCAGATCCCATTACTATGAGATCATTGGTTGTCAGAACATATCTTGAAGGCCGCAGTCCGTTTCTGTCAAGCATTCCGCCAATATATCTGCCGTCGGAAAAAATAAGGGAAGCAGGTCCGTCCCACGGCTCCATAAATGTTGAGTGATAATGATAAAAATCCCGAAGTTCCGGCGGTATTGGATTCTTAAGATTTATTGATTCGGGTATCAGGATCGACATTGCATAAGGAAGTGATTTACCGCTCATAAGAAGGAATTCGAGCACATTGTCGAGCGATGCCGAATCACTTTTTTCCGGTTCTATAACCGGATAAATCCGCTCCAGGTCGCCAAGCGTTTCTGATTTGAGTATCGATTCCCTGGCCACCATCCAGAATCTGTTTCCTTTTATAGTGTTAATTTCCCCGTTATGACCAAGCACCCTGAAAGGTTGAGCAAGATCCCAGCTTGGGAAAGTGTTGGTGCTGAATCTTGAATGTACCAGGGCTATTGCGCTTTGGAGTCTCTCATCCCTCAGGTCGCAGAAGTATTCCCCAAGCTGTGTGGAAGTAAGCATACCTTTATACACAAGTACTTTGGTTGAAAGACTGGGAATATAAAAGAGCTTTTTCTGTTTAATTTCAGAATCCCTGATTGCCTTTTCTGTACGTTTTCTTATAATGTAAAGCTTTCTTTCAAGATCATCCTGCCGGATATCAGAGCTTAAGAGAATTTGCCGGATGTCAGGTTCAGCACTGCGGGCAATCTCTCCGATAATTGAATTATCGCGTGGGACATCACGAAAACCAATAAAACTGACACCCTCTTCCTTAATAATGCTAAGAAGAATCTCAGTGCATTTTTCAGCATCATCCAGGTTTTTTGGAAGGAAGATAAGCCCGGTACCAAACTGTCCTTCCTGAGGAAGGGCATAACCCTGGATAAGATAGAAATCTCTCGGGATCTGGATCATCACTCCGGCGCCATCACCTGTTTTACTGTCAGCACCTTCCGCTCCACGGTGTGTCATATTCCTTAATATGTCGAGTCCCATTTTGATTATTGAATGAGATTTTCTCCCTTTCACATGGGCAACAAAACCGATTCCGCAACTGCCGTGTTCAAATTCCTGTTTGTATAATCCCTCACTGGAGGGACGGACTCTTCTCATTTGATTTATTTTAAACCTTTAACAAATTCCTTTATACAAAAAAACCGTTCTCTTATTCTGAAGAGAACGGTCATCCCTAATCCTATGAAAACGCCATTCTCAGTCAATTCCGGTAAACCTGATGACTAAAAACAGGACGAAAAATATAATATTATGCAACTTCATTTCTAATTCGTGAGCAAATATACAATAAAACTACCAGATTGATGCAAATAATCATAAAAAACTTAATAAAAATCATAAAATATTACAAAAAGTTATTAACATGATAGTTGATAATTAAGGATGCAATTGTTCCAATTAGAGGAAGTTGCTGGTTACTGGTTACTGGTTAATGGTAACAAGCAACAAGCAACAAGCAGCAAGCAACTTAGATGAATTTATTCTATCTTAGCATCCGGTGATACTAATATTATGCATCTTTTATGGAAAAGCCATTCAATCTTATTCTTGTTATTTTTGGAGCAACAGGGGATCTGACTTCTCGAAAACTGTTACCTGCTCTCTTTTCTCTGAAAAATCAGGGCCTGATGCCGGATAAATGTGCATTTATTGGTGTTGGCCGAAGTGAAAAAAGTGTTGAAGATTTCAGGAATGATATGGAAAAGGCTGTCAGGGAGTTCTTAGAGGATAAGGATGCCGGCATCAGTAATATTAAGCAATTTACAGCTTGTATCGACTATTTCAAGATGGATTATCAGTCTCCTGGTGATTATGAAAAGCTCAGGCAGGAAATTGAAAAAATAAGTGCTGCCCGCGGAACCGGTGGGAATATAATTTTTTATATGGCAACGCCTCCAAGTCTCTATGAGGTTATCGCAACAAATATTGCAAAAGCCGGGATGGGTGTTCAGAACGATGGTTTCAGGAGATTCATTATCGAAAAACCATTCGGGTATGACCTGGAAAGTGCCCGGAATCTTAACAAAACCTTGCATATGCTTGTTCAGGAGGACCAGATCTACAGGATAGATCACTACCTTGGAAAGGAGACAGTCCAGAATCTGCTTGTAACAAGGTTTGCAAACGGGATTTTTGAACCGCTCTGGAACAGGAATTATGTTCACAGGATTGAAATCACATCTGCCGAAAGCATGGGTGTTGAGGACAGGGGAGGCTATTATGATGGCTCAGGTGCCCTTAGGGATATGGTTCAGAATCATCTTCTGCAAATGGTAGGATTAACTGCCATGGAGCCCCCTTCGTCGCTCGAAGCTGATGCTATCAGGAATGAAGTGCTTAAGGTGTTCCAATCGCTTCAGCCCATAAAGGAAGAGGATGTTGAAAAGCAGGTTATAAGGGGTCAGTACACTCCGTCCAAAATCAGGGGAGAATGCGTCACGGGTTACAGGTATGAAAAGGATGTGGACGTTCACTCAAGAACCGAAACTTATGTGGCAATCAGATTTTACATAGATAACTGGCGATGGGGAGGGGTCCCGTTTTACATACGGACAGGGAAGCGTCTGCCAACCCGGGTCACTGAAGTGGTTATCCATTTTAAGCAGACCCCGCATCATCTGTTCCGCAGAGTTATGGGGAAACTGTCGGGCAATCAGCTTATTATACGAATTCAGCCCGATGAAGGAATGCTGCTCAAATTTGACATGAAGGAACCCGGAGCCGGATTCAATGTCAAAAATGTGAATATGGATTTTCATTATAAGGATCTGGCTGATGCAAGAATGCCATCAGCATATGAGAGGCTTCTTTACGATGTAATGCTCGGCGACTCAACCCTCTTCTCCCGTGATGATGAGGTTGAAACAGCATGGAAGTTCATCGAACCGATCCAGAAGGCATGGAAGAATAATCCGGCAATAAAGGTATATGGTTACCCCGCAGGTACCTGGGGCCCTGAACCGTCAAATAGTCTTATTGAGGGAGAAGGACTCATGTGGAGGTATCCGTGCAAAAATATGGCGGATGAGGAGTTGTACTGCGAGTTATAGAATTAAATTTGGTACAGGGTCTGTGGTCCGGGGTGTGGGGAAAAGGAACAAATAGCTGACTCGGTAATGCTATGTCTTCAACTCTCTGAAACTCCGTATTACTCCGTGCAGCTCCGTGATTAATAAATGAATATGCTAAAGAATAATAAAGTATTTCCAACACCTCAGGCTCTTGCTGAATCTTTGGCTTTTGATCTTGTAAATCAGATTAAGAATGTTGATACCAGTGTTAATTATTTCACAATAGCCCTCTCAGGTGGCAGCACCCCTCGGTTCCTTTTTACGGTACTGGGTGATCTTTATGCAGGTACCGTTCCCTGGGATAAGGTTCATTTCTTCTGGGTCGACGAAAGATGTGTCCCGCCTGAAGATACTGAAAGCAACTTCAGGATGGCCAATGAGACTTTGTTCACCAAAATTGAAATCCCTGAGGAGAACATTCACAGGATCAAAGGTGAGGCTGATCCTGTTAAGGAAGCTGAAAGATATTCTAAGGAAATGCTTGATTTTACTGTAAAAAAAAATCGTCTTCCGTTTTTCGATATTATACTTCTTGGTATGGGAGAAGATGGTCATACAGCCTCTATCTTTCCTGGCTATGAGCACCTTTTTCTGACTGATAAAATCTGTGCAGTTGTTGTTCATCCATCGACCGGACAAAAGCGAATAACAATTACCGGGCTTGTTATTAATAATGCAGCTTCAGTTTTCTTTCTTGTCACTGGTAAAAACAAGGCAACTATTGTTAATAACATTTTACGGGATCATAATGATAAAAAACAATTTCCTGCTTCATTTGTTAAACCGACTGATGGAAGGTTATATTGGTTTCTGGATGCGGCCGCAGGATCGTTAATTGGCAATGAGAAACCGGGAAATAAAGAAATAAAGAAATAAAG
>DOTV01000185.1:11360-14303 GCA_003520925.1 Bacteroidales bacterium
ATAAAGAAATAAAGAAATAAAGAAAGGTATGAGCGACTAGTATCTGGCAACCTTAACCTATAGAAATATTTGAACCATTTTCTGTATTTTTGAATAAAATGTTTAATTATTAAAACTTTAAGTCATGTCACACGAAAAAGCAAAAGAACAGACTAAGGAAAAAAAGCAGGCTACCAAATCGTTAAAGGAAAAACGTGCTGCTAAAAAGGCAAAAAAAGCTGAGAAAAGTAAATAGAGAGCTGAAACAGGGGGTTGTTAAATTAACAGCCCCTTTTTGTTGATGGTTACTTGTTAAAAGTTGCTTGTTGCTGGTTCCTGGGTGCTAGGTAAAAAATATTACTTATCTTTATCTTTCGGTCTCGCAAAAGTTTTTTTATTCTAAATTGAACGATATGAGTAGTTATCGAAACCTCGATATATACCAGAATGCTTTTGCATTGGCAAAAAGAGTTCATAAAGCTTCATTTAAGTTACCTCCTTTTGAACTTTATGAACAAGGTAGTCAGATTCGTCGGTCTTCAAAAAGTATAAGAGATCAAATAGCAGAGGGATATGGCAGAAGAAGATACAAAGCTGAATTTATTAAGTTCCTGATTTATCAGATTTCAATGGTTTATACCCTGAATTTGATAGTCTTGGTAAAAAGATAAATAATTATATACAATATGTGGAGACCAGCTGGAAAACTTTACACCAAGCATCAAGCAACAAGCAACAAGTAACAATTCAGTTAGTCAAAAAAAAAGGAGGCTCTCTTCAAGGCCTCCTCATTTTTAATCAGTAGTGTGCTGAATTATGCTAATTTTACATTAATAGCATTAATACCTTTTTTACCTTCAGCAAGTTCGAACGTAACTTCGTCATTCTCTTTAATCTTATCGATCAAACCTGTTGCATGCACGAAATACTCGTTGTCTGAATCTGCATCTTTAATGAATCCGAATCCTTTTGATACATTAAAAAATTTAACTGTTCCTTTGTTCATTGTATTATGTTTTAAAAATTAAGTTGGCAAATGTACATAATTTTTCCATAATTCCGAATTTTAATTTTTGGAAGTTATTTTTAGTAATTATTATTCTTTCTTTTGTAACCGCAGTGCACACAAAGAATGCGCAAAGCAAGCAAGGAGATAACATTACATTGACTAACTTTGAGACCTTTGCGCTACTCCTTTGCGATCTTTGTGGTAAAAGAATAAAAAATAATTAAAAAGTAATTATGAATATCCGTAAAATGAAATCCCTGGTAACATTCCTGGCTATCATTTCATATTTTAATTTTCAATGCAATGGCCAATCAAAGATGCTGACTGTTGCAGAAAAATCGGAATTCAAATCCACAGCAAATTACAATGATGTTATGACATTCATTGACCAGCTGAAGAAATCATCGAAGTTCATAAGAGTTGAAACTATTGCAAAATCGGTAGAAGGGAGGGAAGTACCCCTTATGATTATAGGAAATCCTCTTCCAAAATCGCCGGAACAGATGTCAAAAGATAGCAGGATTGTAATTTATGTGCAGGCAAATATTCATGCAGGTGAAGTCGAAGGAAAGGAAGCTTTACTGATGTTTGCAAGGGATCTTCTTTTCGGGAAAAATCCCGAATACCTGAAGAGCGTTGTGTTTCTGCTGTGCCCGAATTTTAATCCCGACGGTAACGAACAGATCTCGCCAACAAACAGAACATACCAGAATGGTCCTGTAAATGGAGTGGGAGTAAGACACAACGGACAGATGCTAGATCTTAACCGGGATGGGATGAAAGCAGAATCACCGGAAGTACGGGGAGTTATCTCCAATGTATTCAACAAATGGGATCCGGCTGTTTTTATGGATTGCCACACCACTAATGGATCTTATCACGTGGAGCCTGTGACATTTACATGGATGGTAAATCCGAATGGCGATAACTCGCTTATACGATACATGCGCGACAGGATGATACCTGAAATGTCAGGGAATCTGTTGAAAAAATACAATGTTGAGAACTGTTACTATGGTGAATTCAATGATATGCTCAAGCCTGAAAACGGATGGTTTTATGACGCTTCTGATCCCAGGTACATGAGCAATTATTTCGGGCTGAGGAACCGGCTTGGTATTCTGAATGAGAACTATGTTTACGCTGATTATGAATCGAGGGTTAAAGGTTGCTACCGACTAATTTATTCTCTGGCCGATTTTGTTGTTTCGCATGGTTCAGAAATAAGAAATATGCTTCGCGAAACAGATCGGAAAACAGTTCAGAGGGGACTTAATGCTTCTATTGCTGACTCTTTTGCAATTGAATACAAAGTAAGATCTGCACCGGAAAAGGTCACAATCAAGACTTTCGAAGCGGAGATGATTACAGATCCAAACGGAAGGAGAAGACTTCAGAAAACAGACAGGCAGAAAACTGTCACTGTTCCATATTTCATTGATTTCTACGGATCGAAGTATGTCAGACTGCCATTTGCTTACCTTATCAAAACTCATGATCCTGAAATTATAAGGCTTCTGAAGACACATGGCATTTCCCTGGAAGAACTTAACACCAATTCCAAAATTGATATTGAAAGTTTTGAGATCAGTGAACTCAAGGGATCAGCCAGGCTTAACCAGGGGCATTATACAAATACAATACATGGAAGGTTTGTAAAAGAATCCATGGAATTTCCTGCCGGCACTCTGGTGGTCAGAATGGCCCAGCCTCTGGCTAACCTGGCTGCTTATCTTCTCGAACCACAGTCAAATGATGGTTTGATGACCTGGAATTTTTTCGACAGGTACCTGGTACCACAATGGGGAATGGGATATAATCAGTATCCGGTATTCAAAGTCATTGAAAAAGCTGACCTGAAAACAGTGAGATTGCCACCTGCCCAATAAAGTGGGTTTTAGACGCAAATCCATTTAAACACGGAGTTACGCAGAGTTAAAACGGAGTTACACGGA
>DOTV01000185.1:14546-15723 GCA_003520925.1 Bacteroidales bacterium
AGCAGTGACACTCCGTGCAAACTCCCTGCAAACTCCGTGGTAAAATAAAACTTTTGGAATTAATGCCTTGTATACTTATCGAACACAGTAATCACAGGCAGCACATTTCCTTTCTCGTCGAAAAAGTCGCGTGTTCCAATGCCTCCTGACCTTGTTGCCGGTTCCCACCAGAAAATTCCGGCACCCAGATTATAAGGTGTGCTCAAAACAACTTTATTGACCTCATCAAGGAACTCTTTCTGTCCTTCGGGGGTCTCAGGATAAGGAGCAGGCTTTATTCTGTATTCCGTTGGTGAAGAGCAATAAGCAACTTCAACAAGAATGATTGGTTTCATATAAGTCTCAGCCATGAAGATCATATTCTCCCGAAGGTCGAGCAAGCTGCCGTGCCACCATGGATAATATGACTGGCCGATATAGTCATAATCTATTCCGAAAGAATTGAATTTGTCGAAGAAGTATCTGGTTCTGTTCTTATTCCCTCCCTGGTCGATATGTATCATTATCTTCGGCCGGTTTGATGTATCACAACCTGCGTTTACTCCATTAATCCCTGCCTGGACCAGCTCCGCAAAATTATCCCAGTTATCAGGGATTTTTCCATCAGGCCAGAGCATCCCATTTATTACCTCATTCCCTATCTGCACCATGTCGGGCATCACTCCGGCTTTACTGAATTCTATTATCGTCTCCTTTGTATATTCAAATACTGCTTTAACAAGCTGTTTGTGCGTCATACCATTCCATGCTTTGGGGATAAACTGCTTGCCAGGATCGGCCCAGGTATCGGAATAGTGATAATCGAGAAGGAACTTCATTCCCATTTTTTTTGCATTTCTGGCAAGGTCAATTGTATATTCAAGATTGTTAGGAAGGTTGGTTGGGGTATGAAACAGTCTGAGTCTTATCCAGTTAAAGCCATGATCGGTGAATATCTTCAATCCGGGCTTAACTTCATTATCTTCTTTGAACTCATAACCGCTATCCTCGGCACTTTTCAGAAATGAAAGATCTGCACCAATTGCGTATTCCTGACCCGAAGTTTTAAGTGGCAATATGGAAAGTAAAGAAATAAGACTAATTAATAAATTACTTCCTGAATTGTAATTATTGATTGACTTCATGATGGTTGGTTTAATTCAATCGTAAATTTAAATAATTAATAACTTGCATATCT
>DOTV01000185.1:16038-20866 GCA_003520925.1 Bacteroidales bacterium
TTTAGGGGATTTAGGGGCGCCAGCAGGACGTGCAGGACCACACGACAAATAATATTATTTTCCCATAATATTCCCTTATTACCTTAATTTTAATAACATTGCAGAAATTTAAGATAAAAGAACAGGTAAAACTGAACTGACATGAGAAAATGGCGAATTGAAGACTCGGCTGAACTCTACAACATAAACGGGTGGGGTGTTGACTATTTTTCTATTAACCAGAAGGGAAATGTTGAAGTGAGACCTACAAAGAATGGGGTTGCGGTTGATCTGAAGGAGCTTCTTGATGAGCTTACCCTCTCTGATGTTTCGACACCTGTGCTTGTAAGGTTCCCGGATATTCTGGATGACCGGATCATTAATATTTCAAACTGTTTTAAATCGGCATCTGAAGAGTATGGTTACAAAGCTCAGAATTTCATTATCTACCCAATCAAGGTGAATCAGATGCGGCCGGTAGTTGAGGAGATAGTCAGCCATGGTAAAAAATTCAATATAGGCCTTGAAGCCGGATCAAAGCCCGAGCTGCATGCAGTAATTGCTATTAACACTGATCCTGAATCGCTTATTATCTGCAATGGTTATAAGGACGAAGATTATATTGAACTTGCACTGCTTGCTCAGAAAATGGGAAAACGCATATTTCTCGTTGTTGAAAAACTTAATGAACTAAAGCTGATAACAAATATTGCCAAAAGATTAAAGGTCAAGCCAAATTTAGGGATCCGGATTAAGCTTGCGAGTGTCGGCAGCGGAAAGTGGGAAGATTCGGGAGGTGACATAAGCAAATTCGGACTTACATCCAGTGAACTTCTTGAAGCAATTGATTTCATCGAGAGAAACAGAATGAGAGATTGCGTAAAGCTGATACATTTTCACATCGGTAGCCAGGTTACCAAGATCCGGAGGATAAAAGTTGCATTAAGGGAAGCCTCACAGTTTTATGTTCAGCTGCGAAAAATGGGATTCGATGTTGAATTTGTGGATATCGGAGGCGGCCTTGGCGTTGATTATGACGGAACAGGCTCATCAAACAGCGAAAGCAGTGTCAATTATACAATTCAGGAATATGTTAATGACTCCATCAGCACCTTCGTGGATGCTGCAAATAAGAACAATATTCCGCATCCAAATATAATAACCGAATCGGGTAGGTCACTTGCGGCGCATCATTCTGTCCTTATTTTCGAGGTTCTGGAGACAACCACTCTGCCATCCTGGGATGAAGAAGAAACAATTAATGAGAATGACCATGAACTTGTCAAGGAACTCTACGTTCTCTGGGATAATGTGAATCAGTCCAGGATGCTCGAAACATGGCATGATGCGCTTCAGATAAGGGAGGAAGCACTAGACAGGTTCAGTCTTGGACTAATCGATCTCAAAACCCGGGCACAGATTGAAAGACTCTTCTGGTCGGTCGCCAGACGTGTTTACCTCCTTGCCAACGTGACAAAACATGTACCTGCCGAGTTAAGGCAGATCTCAAGGATACTGTCGGACAAGTATTTCTGTAATTTTTCTATTTTTCAGTCGCTACCTGATTCATGGGCAATCGACCAGATTTTCCCGATAATGCCTATACACAGGCTGAATGAAGAACCCGTGAGACTGGCAACAATCCAGGATATGACTTGTGATTCGGATGGCAAAATCGATAATTTTATTTCGACACGCAATTCACCGAATCAGCTTCCGGTCCATCCTCTCAAAGGAAGGGAGCCATATTACCTGGGTGCTTTTCTGGCCGGGGCATACCAGGAAATTCTGGGCGACCTTCATAACCTGTTCGGGGATACTAATGCGGTACATGTTTCAGTTGATGAGGACGGTTACAAGATTGACCAGGTAATTGACGGTGAAACAGTGGCAGAAGTATTGGATTATGTTCAATATAATTCAAAGAAAATGGTCAGGACCGTCGAATCATGGGTTACGACTTCTGTTAAAGCCGGGATTATAACACTTGAAGAGGGCAAAGAGTTCCTTTCAAACTACCGGTCAGGTCTTTACGGATACACATATCTCGAATAGATTTTGTAATAATTAATTCTTTTCTTACCTTTCTTAGGGTTTCGTAATTCAAGATCGTAGTTATTAAACCTTTAAACTTTTATGCCGTTAAACCTTTAAACCTTTATTCTTATGAGCGAGTCTACTTCTTTCGATCTGAATGCATTTATTAAGGAGTCAAAAGAGACTCTGTTAAATCCCAAAGTTTATTTTTCAACAATGCCGATAACTGGAGGTATGGCTGATCCTGTTATCAAGGCACTCATTTATGGTGTGGTAGCAGGAATAATTGTGTTTCTCTGGGGCATTATTGGTCTGGGCGGCCAGACTGGAGTGTTTGGGGCAGGAATCGGGGCAATGGGGCTGGTATATACTGTTATTGCAGCAGTAATCGGTTTATTTATTGGTGCTGTAATAGTTCTGATAATTTCGGCAATCTGTAAGGGGAGTACCGATTTTGAAGCATGCGTCAGGGTTGTGGCAGCTGTGATGGTTGTATTTCCGGTGAGTGCACTTCTCGGATTTATTACAGGGATAAGCCCGGTTCTCGGAGCCATTGTCGCTCTATGTGTAAATCTTTATGCTCTTTACCTTCTGTATTTTGGATTGACCGAGTCGCTTAAAACAAATACTGGTACAACAAAGATATTCATGTATGTTCTTGTTGCTCTTCTTGTTATTTTTATGATTGCCGGATTAAATGCCCGAAAGAAGCTGAATAAATATATGGATGAAATGAGCCAGGTAAACCAGACGGAATTGATGAAAGATACAAGATAGGTTCATTTGTTTAAAAGAACATTTTATATGATTTAACCTTTGTGTACCTTAGTGTATCCTTAGTGTACTTTGTGGTAAAATTCCATAATAATTGACCACAAAGGTCACAAAGGACATCACGAAGGAACACAAAGGACTTACTGCGGAAATTTCCAGTTTCTTGTTGATTAAAAAAGTCAGACTGTCTGATCAACACTGACCAATCTCTTCTTATATTTGGCGTCTTTAGAGTTGTCAGTTGCATGTTGCAGGATGGAAGGATTTATAAACTTGCAACCTGCAACCTGGAATTTTGATGGATTGACTGAATGAAAAGACTTCCAGGATCGGGAAATATCTATATTATTCTTGTCTACAGGATCTTAATTGTCATGCTCCTGTTCTCCCTGTCAAGAATAGGTTTCTACATTTTTAATTTTCGGATGTTCCCGGATATCCCGTCCTCCCAACTTCTGACAATCTTAAAAGGAGGACTCTTATTCGATATTTCGGCTGCAATTTACATCAACCTGATATTCATCTTCTTTCACATAATACCTTTTGAATTCAGATATAATAATAAATATCAGGACGTTCTCAGGTATTTCTTCTTTATCACAAATGGAATAGCCATCGCAATTAACAGTGCCGATTACATCTATTACAGGTTTGTCCTTAAACGTGCAACCACCGACGTTTTTCAGACATTTGAGCATGAAGACAACCTTGTAAAGCTTTTTTTCAAATTCCAGCTCGATTATTGGCCCGTAGTTGTATTCTCAATCCTGATGATATTTATAATGATCCTTCTGTACAACCAGGTCAAGGTGGAGAAACCTGTCATAAAGAGAAGAGTTTTATATCATGTACTTAATGTATTGATGGTTCCTTTAATAGCAGGATTACTTGTAATTGGAGCAAGGGGCGGCTACAAACATTCTACAAGGCCGATAAGCATAAGTAATGCGGCAAGGTATGTTGAGAATCCACGTGATGTCGCGATAGTGCTTAATACTCCCTTCAGTCTTATAAGAACGATAAATAAAAAGATTCTCGTTAAATATGAATTCTTTGATAATGATAAGCTTGATGAAATCTATAATCCACATTACATTCCAGATACATTGGCTAAATTCAGGAATGATAATATTGTAATAATAATCCTTGAGAGTTTTGCCAGAGAATATATTGGATCGCTTAACAAAGATCTTGAAAACGACAAATATAAAGGCTATTCACCCTTTCTGGATTCCCTTATAAGTAAAAGCCTGACTTTTGATGTCTCGCTTGCAAACGGAAAGAAATCCATTGATGCAATGCCCTCGATATTTGCTTCAATACCATCGCTTGAAACTCCTTATACAATTTCGCATTATGCCAATAATACGATAAATGGACTACCATCCCTGCTGAAAGCAAAAGGATATTATTCTGCCTTTTTCCATGGCGCGCCAAACGGTTCGATGGGTTTTGATTCATTTTCAAGGATGGCAGGATTTGATGATTATTTTGGTCTTGATCAATATCCCGATGAAAAAGACTTTGATGGCATGTGGGGAGTGTGGGATGAACCATTTCTGAATTTTTTCTGCAATAAGATCAGTACTTTCCGGCAGCCATTCTTAGCATCGGTATTCACTATTTCATCACATCATCCGTTTAAGGTTCCGGAAAAATATAAAGATAAATTCCCGAAAGGTCCGGCGCCGATCCTTGAGGTAGTGGGTTATACTGATAATGCTCTCAGGGAGTTTTTTAAACAGGCTTCTGCACAACCATGGTTTGAAAACACACTTTTTATATTAACAGCTGATCATACAAATGAATCGGTGCACAAGGAATTTCAGAATAATTTCGGCTCCTATTGCATACCGATAATTTTTTACAAGCATAACAGCGATCTTCAGGGTATTAAAAACAGGATTGCCCAGCAGATCGATATAATGCCTTCGGTGTTAAGTTATCTTGGTTATGCCGGGGAATATATTGCATTCGGAAACAACCTTTTTGATGATACAAAAGAGTCATTTGCCTTCAATACCAACGGAAGGACATA
>DOTV01000132.1:0-139 GCA_003520925.1 Bacteroidales bacterium
GCAATTGTTGAATATTTTCCCGGGATAACTGACACTGTGAAAATAAAAGCCGCAATTACAGGTTCGGGATATACAGTTAAGAACTTTAAACCTGTTGCTGAATGAAAAAAATCACAACGATTGGAAGAATTCTTTTTGC
>DOTV01000132.1:470-10496 GCA_003520925.1 Bacteroidales bacterium
ATTCCCAAAACAGGATTTATAATGATCCTGACAGGTATAATGCTGATACTGGCAAGCATAAGCATCATAACAAAGAAATTTGTCAAAATTTCGACTTTACTTCTTGCAATGCTACTTTTTGTTTTTATTGTCACTATACATTTACCGCATCTTATAAACGGCGTCGACACCACTACCACCCTGATTGCTCTATTAAAGGACGTATCTCTGATGGGTGGCTCACTTATGATAGCCGGCATATATTCTGAGAAAGAAAATCTGGTTAAAAACAGGTCATAATAATTATTGCACGTATCAATGAGTCAATTTAAACTGTTTCTTGCACTTGCCCTTTTCCTGACATGTACTAAATCCTATACTCAAACCACACTGTTCAACCAGCAGATGCAAATAGGATTTGAAGAAAAGCAGGGACAATATGCAGATCTGACCACAAAGCTGGTCAATGAGTCAGGTGATACTATACTTCTCAAGGAAGTTTTAAACAAACCAACTATTCTGAATCTGGTTTATTTTAATTGCCCTGGGACCTGCAGCCCTTTGATGTGGGGGATCTCCAAATTCATTGATCAGGTCGATCTCAAGCTTGGCAAAGACTACGATGTTATTACTATCAGCTTCGATCCAACCGAAAGGATTGACCTGGGAATTAAGAAAAAAGCCAGTTATTTAAGTACGATGAAGGACAAGGAGTCGGCAAAAGAGTGGCGTTTTTTTGTTTCTGACAGCACAAACATTTCCAAATTAACAAAATCCGTTGGATTCAACTATGAAAAGGTCAATGATCAATATGTTCATCCAACAGGACTTATAGCGCTTGCTTCTGACGGAAAGATAGTACGTTACCTCAGAGGCATTGACTTTTTACCCTTCGATATTAAAATCACGATGGTTGAAGCAGCAGAAGGTAAGATAGGTCCCAGCATAAACAGGCTGCTTGCAATTTGTTATTCCTATGATGATCAGGGTAATCAGTTTGTTTTTAATGTGACCAGGGTTGCAGCAATAGTGATTATGTTTTTTGTAGTCGTGATATTTCTGGTTCTGGCATTTTCCAGGGCAATATTTAAAAGGAAGGCAAAATAGATGAATACTCAGAAAGAGTTTGGAGAGCCCGGCTATCTTGATTATAAGGGAAGATACAAAGGTCTTTTCTCCTGGATTTTTTCCACCGACCACAAGAGGATAGGCTTATTATACCTGTTTTCAATACTGTCGCTCTTTGCAATAGGAGCCACCCTGGGTTTATTGATGAAATTTGAACTTATTGCCCCGGGCAAAACCATAATGGGCCCTCAGGCCTATAATGCTTTCTTCACCCTCCATGGGATTGTTATGATATTTGCCGTTGTCATACCAGGGTTGCCTGCCGTATTTGGTAATTTTCTTCTACCTATAATGATCGGGGCAAAAGATGTTGCATTTCCAAAACTCAATCTTTTTTCCTGGTATTTGTATGTAACAGGTGTAGTTCTGGTTATTATTTCCCAGTTTGCAGGAGACGGACCTCCTGATACAGGATGGACATTTTATGCGCCATACAGCTTCAGAACTACCGGCACCATGCTCCCGGCGGTATTTGGTGCATTTGTTCTGGGTTTTTCATCGATTCTTACAGGTTTGAACTTCCTTGTAACAATACACAGAATGCGTGCACCGGGTATGACATGGCTTAAAATGCCATTATTCCCCTGGTCGCTCTATGCTACCGCATGGGTCCAACTGCTTGCAACTCCGATCATTGGAATAACCCTCCTGATGGTTGTTGCCGAAAGAACATTGCATATCGGATTTTTCGACCCTTCACTGGGCGGTGATCCACTTTTGTATCAGCATCTGTTCTGGACTTACAGTCATCCGGCAGTCTATATTATGATATTACCTGCCATGGGAGCAATATCTGAGATCATAACCACTTTCTCACACAAAACAATATTCGGCTATAAATTCATGGTTGTTTCTGTCCTGGCGATTGCTTTTGTCGGCTATTTCGTCTGGGGACACCATATGTTCACTTCCGGAATGAGCGGAACAGCACTTTATACTTTTTCCCTCCTGACTTTTCTTGTTGCTATCCCCAGCGCAATAAAAGTATTCAACTGGATATCGACAATGCACAAGGGTTCCATTGATCTTCAGACTCCATTCTACTGGGCAATAGCTTTTATATTTGTATTCATGATCGGCGGGTTTTCAGGACTTATCCTTGGTTCACTTGCAGCAAATGTGCATCTGCATAATACCAATTTTGTTGTTGCTCATTTTCATTTTATAGTATTCGGCGGTACCGGGTTTGCTTTTTTCGGAGCGATGCATTACTGGTTTCCAAAAATTACCGGAAAAATGTATGATAAAACATGGGCCAACATAGGTCTGATTCTCTTTTTCATTGGATTCATAACCCTGTATGGTCCGATGTTTTACCTTGGATTTAAAGGGATGCCAAGAAGGTATTTCGATTATGATGAAGTATTTCATGCCGGTAACATTATCTCAACCATGGGGTCCTGGGTTTTGTATTCCGGACTTGCAATTATTATTATTAATCTGTTTGCTTCATTAAAAGGCGGAGCAAAGGCTCCTTCTGATCCCTGGGGAGGAAAGACTCTGGAATGGACAATTCCTTCACCTCCGCCTGTTGAGAATTTTACTGAAACTCCTGTAGTTACAAAGGGACCTTACGACTATAAACAAGTATGACAGCAGAGATACATCGCGACGATCTGGCATCCAAAACAGGAATGTGGTTATTCCTGTTTACCGAAATGCTGTTATTTGGAGGTTTGTTCGTTGTATATACAGTTTACAGGTATAGAAATCCTCAGGCATTTCATCTTGCAGCTGAAGAGTTAAGTGTTTTTATCGGGACAATAAATACAATTATTCTGCTGGTGAGCAGTACGACAATCGCAATGTCCATTACTGCGATTCAAAAGAAAAACAAGAAGCTTGCTCTTATGCTCATTGGCATTACAATACTCCTGGGATTGGCTTTCCTGGCAAACAAATACTTTGAATGGGGCAGTCATATCAGGGAACATATTTACCCCGGGTCCCCGGTATTAACTCTTCGGGGCCATGGGGATGTTCTTTTTTATGGTTTGTACTTTTTTATGACCGGGCTCCATGCACTACATATCATTATCGGACTTGTCTTTATCGGTTTCATAGCATCAAAAATTATGAGAAACAAAATTGACTCGGGAAATTATGTTTTGCTTGAAAACAGCGGCCTTTACTGGCATCTGGTTGACCTGATATGGATATTTCTGTTTCCTTTATTTTATCTTATCACTTAATTTTGGCGGCAAGAATGGAGAATGAAACGAATCATATTATTCCTTACAGAACTTATCTCTATGTACTGGCAGGTCTGATAGTTGCGACATTGACATCAGTAGCTGTGACACAGATTTCGCTGGGTACGCTTACAGTCGCAATCGCTCTTTTTATAGCCGCTCTTAAATCATCATTTGTTTTACGGATCTTCATGCATCTTAAATATGAAAACAGGATGTTTTCAGCAGCAGTAATAGCTGTTACCATGCTCATTGCCGTCGTAATAATAATAACTCTTCTGGATTACCTTTTTAGATAACAAGTATGTATTCAACCACTGCAACGGATGCTTCAAATTTTGTGTCCACCTTCAATACATCATTTTACTTTATTGCAGGTATATCACTGTTATTGCTGATAGGGCTTACTGTAATTATGCTCTATTTTGTTTTCAGGTATAATAACAAAAAAAATAAAGTTGCTGTCCAGAATGAAGGGAACACCCGCCTGGAGATTATATGGACCGTCATTCCCATTCTTCTGGCTATTGCAATGTTCTACTATGGCTGGGCAGGGTGGAAACCAATGAACAAGGCCCCGAAAGATGCTCTTAAAATAACCAGTGTAGCCAGGATGTGGAGCTTTTCTTTTCAATATGAAAACGGAAAGCAGAGCCCCGATCTTGTTATTCCGGTAAATACTCCTGTAAAGTTAAATTTAGTCTCCCTGGATGTTATCCATAGTATTTTTATCCCTGCGTTCAGGGTAAAATCAGACATGGTACCAGGAAGAGAAAAGATGATGTGGTTTCTTCCCCAGACAGTTGGTGATTTTGATCTTTATTGCTCAGAATATTGCGGTTTAAGGCACTCCTATATGAATGCAACTGTCAAAGTCCTTTCAAACGAAGACTATACTTCATGGTATGCTGATTCATCAAAAGTTATCACAGCAACCGAAGAGTCGGTGCCCGGTGCTGAAGGGCTGAAAATAATGATTAACCAGGGTTGTAATGCCTGCCATTCTTCAGACGGGACCAAAATCGTTGGTCCAAGTTACATGAATCTCTATGGAGAAAAACAGGTTGTGATAAGAGAGGGAAAAGAGGTTACAGTTACAGTGGACGATGAATATATCAAGCGTGCCATAAATGATCCCAATTCAGAAATTGTAAAAGGATATCCGAAGGGACTCATGCAGAGTTATAAAGCAACATTGAGTGATGATGACATTTCAAAGATCATTGAATATATGAAATCGCTTAATGACAAGTAGCCCGGGAAATAAACTCAAGTATTACCTGCAACTATGTAAGCTGAAAATAATGATTCCGGTAAGCCTTACAGGCTTCACCGGATATTTTATTTTTGATCCGCGTCTTTCATTTAAAATAGTAAGTGTCAGTATCGGGATACTTTTTCTGGCAATTTCTGCATCTGTTCTTAACCAGATCCAGGAAACTGGCTCTGACAGGAAAATGGAAAGGACTCAAAAACGGCCACTTCCATCAGGAAATATCAAACCACGCCAGGCACTATTATTTTTCTCCTGGAATCTTTTTGCAGGTATGGCTCTCGTATATTTATCTGGAAATCTTACAGCGGTTCTCATTGGCTTAATTGCAATTGCATGGTATAATGGAATATATACTTATGCTAAGAAATTAACCGCGTTTGCGGTGGTTCCGGGGGCACTGACAGGAGTATTCCCTCCTCTGATCGGATGGGTGGCCGCCGGAGGAGGTCTTTGGGATAAACCTATCATTTTTCTTGAATTTCTCTTTTTTACAGGGCAGATTCCGCACTTCTGGCTTCTCATTCTGAAATATGGTGAGGAGTACGCAAATGCCGGCCTGCCAAGCCTTACAAGAATTATGAACAGAACCCAGATCGGGCGGCTCACTTTTACCTGGATCCTAACTTCTGTGATTGCAGCAATCTTCCTGTGTTATTTTGAAATAATTCAAACCAAATTGATAGTTGGTATTCTGTTGATAGCATCAGGAATTCTAATATGGCAGTTCTCAGAATTAATAAGACAATCCGGCAATAAGAATTTATACAGGAAATATTCAATACTCCTTGATTCTTACTTTCTTCTGGTGCTGATCCTGCTGATCTCTGACAGGATAATACTGTAACGGCCGGAGATGATTACATTCAGTGGCAAATCATCATTTAAACAGATGATTTATGCTTTCATCCAGATATGGATGATTCGGAGGTATTAATTTAGCTTTACTGAGTGAAACTCCAACTACTAAAGAAAATAATCCGGCGTACCCAAGGAACAAACCTGCTTCAATCCACCCAAATCTTAACGAGCCGGTTGTTCCGGGAATCACCTGACCAAAAAGGTCAAGGTACTGGCCGATTATCAGGAATAATATAACAGCAGTAATCACAGTCATATTCCTGCTGGTTTTCACAGGAAGCAAAATAAGGAAGGGGATTGCCCAGTTACTAATTATCTCGAGGAAAAAGAGAACTTTCCATCCTTCCTTCCATCGAACGAAATAATAGATTGTTTCTTCAGGAATATTTCCATACCAGATTATCATAAACTGGGCAAACCAGAAGTATCCCCATACTATCGAAAGCATGAAGATATATCTTGCCAGGTCATGCAGATGGTATTTATTGATAAAAGGGAAATGCCCCTCTTTATAAAGCACAAATATTATAAGTGCTAAGATTGATACGCCATGCAGAAAAGAGGCAACAACATTTTTAAGTGCGAAAATGGTACTGTACCAGTGAACATCGATGGACATAATCCAGTCAAATGCCGCAAGGGAAAAGGTAATTGCAAAAACAAAAATAAAGATTTTTGAGTATAGCTCACTCTTATTGAATAACGATAGGATCTCTTTCTGATTGGTTGGATCAGTCTGATCTTCCTTAATAGATATTCTCCTTAAAATACTTGTTAAAATGACCCATAATGCAAAATAGATCAGCATCCGGGCAAAGAAGAAGGGGACATTCAGGAATGGTAATTTGTGCTGCAATAACTGATCATTTGGAATAGCTCCCTTATCTGACCAGTGATAAAGGTCGCTAAGTCCAAAAAAGATCAGCAGAAAGAAAACTGCTGCAAACGGAATATAGGCTGTCATAGCTTCAGGCACGCGTTTGAAAGCAGCTGACCATCCCGACTGGGAAATACTCTGAAGCGCCAGAAAAAATGCAGCTCCCATGGCCAGCGATAAAAAATAATAATTTACTATTAAATAATTGGCCCAGGTCCTCTCAGGATCAGTTAATACACCAAATAAAAAAGTACAAGCACCAATAATTATTAATGTCAGGGTAATTATTCTGAAGGTTCTGGATAATTTTGTCTGGTCCTCCATTATTTTGCCTTTTTTATTAGAATAATGTTCTGTCAATCTCCCGGTACCCTTCCATAGCTATTTCCCGATCCCACCGGCGGATGAAGTTTCCTTTACTTTTACCTGAAGCTCCCTGATGTGTAAAACAACTTTCCATCTGTCTTCTGTCCTTATCTGTGATCCATGTGCTCCCATCGATCCAAATCCAAGTGTTATACTATGAAAAATCTCTCCATCTTTCAGATTTTCTGCAGCACTTCCTGTCAGATTACGGGGTTTTAAAGGATAGAGACCGCTGGTAAACAGATTTCCATCACCTTCACCTTTATCACCATGACATCCTGTACAAAATGCCGAATAAACCGCTTTCCCTCTTGACAACGATCCGGCTGTCGGGGATTCAGGATTTTTGAGCTCTTTTCCTGCAAGCATGCGTGATTCCGGATCAATTGTAAAATTGAAGGGAGTAAAATCCCGTGGAACACTACCGGTAACCGGGACTCTCATAGTCAAACCATCTTTGAAATTTGGATTTTTTGAAAAAGTCTCATAAGCAGTGGAGTAAAACATGTCAGGAAAATAATCCCATCCCGTGCTGTTCCTGTTCCTGTCGCAACTGGTAAAAAATACTGCAATGAGAAGCAAAAAAACTGCTTTGACAATTTCTGCGGATATATAGCTTTTATTCATGCATAAATATTTTCAAAATCTTTATCATAAACTTCCACTGCACCATTTTCCTTCATAAGCGTTGTGATTTGCTCCGACTTTGAATTATCGAGCAAGTCAGTATTCACGACTATCACAAACTTATCATCAGTTGCCCTGCTGTCGAATATAGTATTCTCCCGGCCTGGAATGAGTTTCGACCTCGCAGAAAAAGCGGCAAGGCTTGCTATTGTAACTGTAAAAATTGTTATTACAATTGTAACTACAATAAATGACGGGAATGAATTGAAAGGCTTCCCCCCATAAACAATAGGCCAGTCAATTACAGAAGTGTAGTAAAGAAATGCAAGTACTCCGATAATTGCGAAAAGACCGAAGAAGTAAGCCGCTGTTGGCAGCCGGGATTTCCGTTTCAGCAGATGAAACACCTCATGTACCGGATATGGCGTAAAAACATCATAAATCTTGAATTCCTTTTTCTGCAGTGATTCAATGGAAGAAATAAATCTTTCCTCCTCATCGAAAATTCCTATTTTGAATACCCTTTTCATAACTGACCCCTGTTAATCATCTTTTTTGTTTCCGATGTGAGCTACACTCTTTACTTCACTTATTGCCATAATCGGAATATACCGGAAGAAAAGCAATATCCCTGCAGTGAATAAACCCAGAGTTCCCAGATATACACCTATTTCGATGTATGTAGGGTTATATGAAACCCAGTTTGAGGGAAGGAAATCTTTACTGAGAGAAGTGACCACTATATTAAACCTTTCAAACCACATCCCAAGGTTAATCAGAAGTGAAACTGCAAGCAGTCCGACCCAGCTTCGCCTGACCTTCCTGAACCAGAAAAGCTGCGGGATCAAAGCATTACAGATAATCATTCCCCAGAACTGGAATGTATAATCGCCGGTAATCCTGTTCCGGAAAAATGTAAACATCTCATATTCATTTCCTGAGTACCATGCAATAAAGACCTCTGTTGTATAGGCAGTTCCCATTATAAGAGAAATAAAAACAAGTATCCTGGCTATTGCATCCATGTGATTATCTGTAATATAATCGGTAAGCTTGTATATCTTTCTCACAATTACCATAAGAGTCATAACCATTGCAAAACCAGAGAAAATGGCTCCTACAACAAAGTAGGGAGGAAAGAGGGTTGTGTGCCAGCCCGGTTCAATTCCGACTGCAAAATCGGTCGAAACTATTGAGTGCACCGATACGACCAGCACAGCCGCTATCCCTCCAAGGATAAAACTCAGGGATTCAAACCTTATCCAATGATGACTTGAGCCGGTCCATCCCATTCCAAAGAATGCATAAATGGCCTTTTTAATCTTCGACTTTGTCCTGTCGCGGATAGTCGCAAAATCAGGTAACATACCAAGGTACCAGAAAGAAAATGAGATCAGGAGGTATGCCGTGATTGCAATAAAATCCCAGAAGAGAGGAGAGTTGAAATTCACCCATAGCGGACCACGGGTATTAGGGTATGGAAAAATATAGAAGGCAAGCCACACACGTCCCATATGTAAAGCAGGGAACAGAGCCGCCGACATAACTGCAATAACTGTCATTGCTTCCGCTGCCCTGTTAATGGATGTTCTCCACCGCTGCCTCAGGATAAGGAGGAATATGGAGAATGCTGTTCCGGCATGTCCGATACCTATCCACCATACAAAATTTACAATTTCCCAACCCCATCCAACCGAATTATTTACGCCCCATGTTCCTATTCCCCGGGAAACCGTAATATAAATAGCATAGAAACCAAAAACAGCAGCAATTGATGCAAGCCCGAAAGCGACATACCACCATAATCCGGGAGAGGTCTCCATTGGGGAAAGAATCTCTTTTGAAATCTGACTGAATGTCTTATTACCCTCAACAAGCGGACCTCTGATTTTCCTGTTGTACATCTTCTTCCAGATTACTTATGATTTTGATTCTTCATCATTCCAGACCTTTGTAAGGTATCCCACTGACGGAAGAGTATGCAGCTCTTCAAGCAGATGGTAACGTCTTGGATTTTCAAATATCCCCGATACTTTACTGTTCCTGTCATTCAGGTTCCCGAAGATGATTGCCCCTGCCGGACAGGCCTGCATGCATGCAGTTTTTATTTCGTTATCCCTCAGGGTTCTGTTTTCAAGCTTTGCCTGCAGTTTTTTCTCCTGTATGCGCTGAACGCAGAAGGAGCATTTTTCAACCACGCCCCTCTCTCTTACAGTTACATCAGGATTTAAAACCATTTTCCCGAGATCTGATGCAGTATTAAAATCAAATGCTTTATTGTTTGTATACCTGAACCAGTTGAACCTTCTTACCTTATAAGGGCAGTTATTTATGCAGTACTTTGTTCCGATACAACGATTGTAGGTCATCTGGTTCAGTCCTTCGCTGCTGTGATTGGTCGCTGAAACAGGACAGACGTTTTCGCATGGCGCATTATCACAGTGCTGGCAAGTGATGGGTTGGAAATAGACCTTAGGATCATCAGGTGTATCAGAGTAATACCTGTCAATTTTTATCCAGTGCATTATCCTTCTCCTCCTGACCTCTTCCTTTCCCACAACAGGAATATTGTTCTCAGCCTGACAGGCAATAACACAGGAGTTGCATCCTACACACAAATTAAGATCTATTGCAAGGCCCCAATGAAAACCATCATATTTCACTTCAGGATAAAGAGTTCTGTGTTCTGCCTCATACTGCTTATGAAGCTCATTGCCTGATTC
>DOTV01000132.1:10879-12783 GCA_003520925.1 Bacteroidales bacterium
GTGATAAACCCGTAAACTCGGTTTCCTCCGTTAATGCGGGTAAACGGGTAAACATTTACACCCACATTATTTGCAACAGGTCCGGAGTTTTTATGCCCATAGCCTAAAGCAACAGAAACGGTACCCTCAGCCTGGCCAGGCTGAATAAAAGCAGGCAGAATGAGCCCGTCGGCAAGTTTAATCAGATGACCTGTTTGTATACCAAGTTTTATTGCATCAGCAGGTGAAACAGCAGCCACATTGTCCCAGCAATGCTTTGAAACCGGGTCAGGCAATTCCATCAGCCAGGGATTATTTGCATGTTTTCCGGTTCCGAGAGCTACATTCTCGTGGAAAATAACTTCGAACCCGTCTGCTGCTTTGCTCTCAGTGGTATTCATGGCCTTTGCCAGCCCTTCCCCGTTAAACAAAACAGATTTACCGCCGGGGACTTCGTAACTGAATACTCCATTGCCAAGGCTCAGATTCCAGAAATCCATGAATTCTGATAAACCTGATTCCGGGAAAAACTCTTTTTCCCAGTTTGCCATCAGATAATCGTGCCAGGAAGTTGAATATCCCGTCCATTTTAAAAGTGAATCCTGAAATGAACGGGTATTAAAAAGAGGATTTATGCATGGCTGGCTCAGGCTGAGCTGCCCGGGAATTATTTCGGCATCATCCCATGATTCCAGATAATGATGAACCGGACATTCGAACTTAGCTTGACCGACTGTCTCGTTAAGAGAGCCTGAAATATTTACTGTAAGTTCTGTCTTTTTTAACCCGGTTAAAAACTTTTCAGAATCAGGGTAATCATATACAGGATTGATATTATACATAAACAATGCCTTTACCCTGCCGGCATTCATATCATTTACCAGTTCTTCTGTCCTTCTGTCAATGCCTGCCGAAATATTCAGATGTTCGTTCAGGTCGATGCAATCGTTGTAATTACCCAGAAGAGAATTAATGCCATTAACAATTATCTGAATTTCAACATTGTTAGTGCCCGACAGTACTATTGATCTGCCTTTTAATGCTAACAGGCTATCGGCAAGTTCTGCCAGATCTGACCTGCCTGTTACCCGGGGGAATTGCACAGCACCGGTTTTCGCAGCAATGCTGTTATACAATTCAGTCAGGAGTGATTTTTCTTCCGAAGGCTTTATTTTTATTCTTTTATCGGCATTACTTCCGGTAATGCTCAAACCTGATTCGAAATGGATGTGCCTGAGCATTTTTTTCTCAGCGATATCAGGGTTCCGGCGGGAGGCATACTTCTGGATAAAATGAACCGGCGATACCCATGTACCAAGAAAGTCGGCATTAAATGAAACAACATATCCGGCATTCTGAAAATGATAATCAGGAATAACAGCTTTCCCAAAGCATATCAGATTGGCTTCCAGAATAGCGGAATATGATACCGAATCATACTGCACCCATCTGAAATTTCTGAAACGGGATCCGAATTCATTGATAAGCTTAACAGTAGAGGGTGAAATTATAGTTGAGGTCAGCAAAACAATTTCACCTTCTGCTGAATTTATTTCTGCAAGGCTGTTTATAATCTGCTGGTCGGCAGTGTCCCATGAAACAGGTGAACGATCTGATGTGGGAAACTTCAGACGTGCGTCATCATACATACTCAGAACTGAAGCCTGTACTCTGGCGGAAGTCCCTTCCCTGTTAAATGACGAAAGAATATTTCCTTCAATTTTTATTGGCCTGCCATCGCGTGTTTTGACAAGAATAGCTGAATATTCATGGCCATCATAAAAACTTGATGCATAGTATAACGATTTGCCAGGAGTAATCTCAGGCGGGTGTATAAGGTATGGAATGGCTTTCTGGACCGGCCTTTTACAACTTGCTATTAATGCTGCAGAAGAAAGACTAAAACCGAAAACTTTCAGAAAATC
>DOTV01000132.1:13113-15885 GCA_003520925.1 Bacteroidales bacterium
CGTCCTTCTCAATCTCTTTACCGGCAACTATCCCCTGAAATTCTTCAACACTTTTCCAGTATTTTTTCATTATAATCTCTTTAATCTTAGACCCGCTTTTAATAATGGCATTTCATACATTCGGTGCCTCCGATTTTTTCGACAGTAACACTATCTGCTTCTCCTTTGCCAATTTTTTCTGATAATTCCCTGTACTCCGTATAAAACTTATTATTTCGGAAATTAACATTCCTGGTACGGTGGCAATTAATGCACCACCCCATAGTCAGCTCATTCGCAATTTTGATTCTGTCTGTTTTTTCGACTGTGCCATGACATTCGTGGCAGTTTAGTCCTCCTGCACCTGCGTGCTGGGCATGGCTGAAGAAAACATGATCAGGCAGATTATATACTTTGATCCATTCAATTGGTTTCAGTTCCTCAAAGTCTCTGATTACTTTGGCTATTTCAAACGCACCTGAGCGTGTGCCGTTTCGTACCAGAAGATGACAGTTCATACATACGTTTTCAGCAGGAAAACCTGCCGATTTACTGTAAGGGGCATAGCTGTGACAGTAAAGGCAATCTGTTCCATTCTGTCCGGCATGAACTGCGTGTGAAAACTTTACAGGCTGATCAGGGGCGTACCCGGGAGAGTGACCAATTGAAATGGCCCCTATAACAAGAGAGTAAGTAACAAAGATTCCTGCAGATGTCAGGATAAAGAGATGAATCCATCGCTTTTTCAATCTTTTAATGATTAAAAGATCAATGATTGAAAAAAGAAATAAAACAGAAGCAATTATGAAGAGGAAAAGATTAGTTATTACGGGTTTGTGCTGTTTTAGACCTGTAACAGTCAGCTTATCCATATAGGCTTTGATCAGCGCTATTTCTTCATTCGTTAATTGAAATCCTTTGTGCACCTGTGTCATCTTCTTCCCGGCAGGGTTGAGCAGAATCCTGCCTAAATCAGCCGCACTTTTATCGAGGTACTTTTTTGATATTTCAATGGCATCAGGGTTCCAGTTCAGAGTGTCGGAAAAACGGGTATTGTGACAATGGGCACAATTTATTGATTTATTATCCGTGTAGACCAGCCCATAGAAGAGTCTCTCCCCTCTTATAAGGGCTTCGGTATCAAAATCTCTTTTCCCGATGATGGAAGAATCTTTGACCTGAAAATAACTTGAATGGATCGGATTAATAAAAACCGCCAGGAAAAGGAAAATATACCGTAATCTTTCTACCGGAAAAGAATTATGCATCAAAGGTAAATTTTAGAATATTTATATTTAATGATCAGAATTAAGCTGAAATCTCCCGACAAAATCCATCCAACTCAAAAATATGAAAAGGAATAAAATTATATGAATTAATCCCTGAATAATTTCAATCAAATTAATATTTGATACCCTAATTCAGTATTCTGATTCCGCTTTTCATGGTTAAGGAGTCCTTTTTTAGCATAATTTTTTTACTCGTTGATCGTTTATCTTATAAATAAAAAATAACTGGATATGAAAAAGCTAATCTCAATTTCTATTGTATTATTACTTTCAGTTGTTCTGATGCACAGCTGCAAAAAGGATAAAGGTGATCCTCCTCTTTTGCCGCCTGCTAATTCCATGACAATTGACTTCAGCAATTTTGAATCGGGCAAAAAAGGAGATAACTCAATTTCAATCCCAAAAGGAACCCAGAACAGTAATTGGGAGTTTGCCGCAGGTGCTGCCCTTTTATTTAAAGCTGTAATATATACTACTCTGGCAGTACCCGTTTACGCTTTTCAGGTGGCGACAGAGCAGAAGGCAGTCTACGTGGAAAACAGTACCTGGCAGTGGACCGGTAATGCCACTCTGCTGAATGTAACATACAATGCAAGGCTAACAGGACAGATTACGGCCTCAAATGTCGTATGGAAGATGTACATTACAAAAGAGGGGACCGGGGGTTTTGCCGATTTTCTCTGGTTTGAAGGCACCTCTGCATTAGATGGTAAATCGGGACAATGGAAACTTTATGAAAGCCAGCAGAATCCTGTGGAGATTGTAAGGATCGACTGGACAGTTGCAGGCACCAGTATTGGTTCGGTTAAGTATACCTATACCAAGGCCGGAAATCCATTTGCCAACAGCTCTATTGAGTATGGTCTGACAACCGGTACATTAAATGCATACTATACAATCTATTACTATAATGCCCAGTATGAGCAATTCTTTGATATGAATGTCCTTTGGAGCACAACACAGCACAATGGCAGGGTAAAATGCCAGAAATTCTTCGGCACTACTGATTTTTACTGCTGGGACGGTAATTATCTGAACGTTACCTGTCAGTAATATAAGGATTCTGCAATTTAAATAGCGATTGACAGATAAAATACCCCCCGTTTTTAATGGGGGGTATTTTTATCATCAATTTTTACTATTTTTCGCCCCTTAAATTTAAACGGACTATAATGTCAACAGGAAGAAAGGCTGTTCTTTTTATTATTCTAATCCTGATTGCTGACCAGATTCTGAAAATATGGGTCAAGACTCATATGGTAATCGGACAGGAAATACATCTGTTCGGTAACAGGGGGATGCTTCACTTCATTGAAAACAACGGAATGGCCTTCGGAATGGAAATGGGGGGCAAAGCCGGAAAAATCATATTGAGTCTTTTCCGTCTGGTTGCCATTTCTGGTATAGCCTGGTTCCTGAACTCCCTCATAAATAAAAAATCATACATAGGGCTTATTTTTGCAGTCAGTGCAATATTGGCGGGCGCTATAGGAAATATTATCGA
>DOTV01000132.1:16291-20570 GCA_003520925.1 Bacteroidales bacterium
GGGGAATCGCTAGTGTTCTTTCGTCCTGTTTTCAATATTGCTGATTCTGCAATAACCTGCGGCGTTCTGTCAATAGTGATTTTTCAGAAGAAAATGTTCAGGGATCTGAAATAAGGTCAGTTACCTGCAACAATCTCCTATGCAATTCAGAAGTGCAACAATACTGTCGTGTTTCAGATAATAATATGTGTTTTTCCCTTCCCGCTTCGACCCCAGAACTCCCTTGTCCTTTAATATTCCAAGATGATGCGATGCTGTTGATTGTTCTATTCCCATCTGATTATGTATCTCGGTAACGCTCTTCCTTTTGCCTGGTTCAAGACAACCGATGATTGATATCCGTACAGGGTGTGATATCGCTTTCAGCATTCCTGCTGCTTTTTCAAGGCTCTCCGGATTCAGATTTCTTATTTCCATTAATCAAAAATTTCTTCCAGCAAATATATTATAAATTTTGCTGGAAGGTTTGCCACAATGGTATTGCAGAGGTCTGCATTTTATAAATTGAACTTTTAATCCCTATTTTAGTATATTTGACGAAAATGCCCTAATGTCTGACCTGGGGAATATAAAGAAACCCGTAAAGGAAGAAATGGCTCATTTTGAAGCCTATTTCGGCAGGACAATGCAAAGCAAAATTCCCCTGCTGAAGATAATACTGAATTATATTTTCCGGCGTAAAGGCAAGCAGATGAGACCTTTGCTTGTATTCCTGAGCGCAAAGCTCAACGGAGAAATAGGTGAACCGACTTATGTTGCAGCAACACTGATTGAACTTCTTCATACAGCATCCCTGGTCCATGATGATGTTGTTGATAATGCAAACGAAAGACGGGGTGCTCTTTCAATAAATGCTCTCTGGAATTCAAAAATTGCAGTTCTTGTCGGCGATTATATGCTTACAAAGGGAATGCTAATAAGCATCGAAAAGAACAGGATCGACATGCTGGAACTGGCCTCCGAAGCGGTTAGATCAATGACTGAAGGAGAGCTTCTTCAGCTTCAGAAAGCAAGAAAGCTGAATATAAGGGAAGAAGATTATTTCAGGATAATAAAAGGTAAAACTGCGGCACTTCTTTCAGCATGTACTGCATGCGGTGCAAGGTCGGCAACCAGTAATCCTGATATTATTCAGCTTATGAAAGAACTGGGTGAAAGCATCGGGATTGCCTTCCAGATTCGCGACGACCTGCTTGATTATGAAGGCAACGGACTCACCGGAAAAATATCGGGAAACGATATCAGGGAAAAGAAAATCACACTGCCTCTGATATATTCTCTGGAAAAGGCATCGCTATCACGAAAAAGACATATTCTGAATATTATCGGCAATAACAAAAAATCAAGATCCGAGGTAGATGAGGTAATAAAATTTGTCTCGGAAAACGGAGGTATGGAATATGCAACTCTCAGGATGAATCAGTACCGGGATAAAGCTCTCGCAATACTTGATACCTATCCCGATTCAGAGGTTAAGGAATCGCTCCGGGCGTTTGTAAATTACACCGTTTCGAGGGATAAATAGATATACCCGGAACTCCCTGTTTTTAAATAATTATTACACAAAGTACTTCTGAGAAAGCTCAGAGAGACACGGAGAAAACACTTCTGAAATTTCAGACTTACGAGATCGTCCCGGCTTATTCAAGTACCTCCAGCCTGATCTTTGTCACCTTGGCCATATCGGAAATATAATATCTGGATCCGAGATAAAACAGAACTGTACCGATAAGAAGAGCAAACGGAAGAATGCTTATGGCAGTCTTAATGTTAGAAAGGTCTGATATTTTCCCTAATACTATTGGTGCAGTAAACGAGCCCAGAAGATTCTGAACAGCAACGGCAATCGCATAAGATGTTGCGCGCATGCCCGGATGAATTACATCCTGTGTGACAGCTGCAGCTCCTGCTAAAAATGTCATTACCCAGGCACCAAAAATGAACAAAACAATAATCTGACCGGTTCCCTTAAACAAATATAAAGCAATAGAAAGCAATAAGGCTGAAATCAGGGTCGAAATAGTCGGAAACAGAAGCCTGGCATTGGTTTGCCTCTCCCTCCATTTATCAGTAATATACCCTCCAAGCGGGGCCCCGATAAGTGCTAAAAGCATCACTGCTCCCGCCAGCGTCCCTGCTAGCTTTGGCTCGATACTTAATTCAGATGCAAAATAAGTTGGTAGCCATACAATCATTGCGGTTGTTACAAAAACAATTGCAGCCATGCCGAAATAAGTAAAAAGTACAGAGGGCCTGGAAAGAAATTCTCTGAACATATCCTTTTTTTCCATTTTGATCTTTTGATTGCTCTTGTCCACGTATGATAGGTCAACTGTCTTATAATCTTTGACAAATAAGAATAATATGGCAACTATTAATCCCGGAATGGCAACTATCCCAAATGCATGCTTCCAGCCAAGAGATGCAGCAATAAGGCCGCCCATTGAGACTCCTATGGCGGACCCAATCGGGATTGATGCATTCCAGAATCCCATAATCCTGGATCTTTTCTCCAAAGGGTACATTCCTGAAATTAATGCTGTTCCACCGGGAGCGTATCCTGCTTCGCCAAATCCAATCAGTATTCTTGCCATGAACAGCTGCACATAATTTCCTGTAAAAGCACATAATGCGGTGGCAAGACTCCAGACAATTGCCATAATTCCGATTGTTTTTGTCCTGGACCAGCGGTCAATCACCAGCGAAACGGGAAAAGTCAGGATACCGATTGAGAGGTAAATAATTGAAACCAGCCAGCCGCTTTGTGTAGCGTTAATCGCCCATTCTGCCTGGATAAAAGAGAACATGGAGTTTACAACCATCCTGTCAGCATAATCAAAAACATATAACAGGAACAGTAATAAGAAAACATAATTTGAATACCTTTTGGAGAAAAGATATCCTTTCTGATCTTCAGTGTTTTTCATAGGGGTTTAAATGGTTTTTCCTTTGACCAAGTAAATAAAAATTAGTTATTGTTTATGTTTTTATTGTAATTTTAAGTCTTTATACTTACTGGCAGCAGGAATAACCGGGGATTTTTTTACTATCCAAAATATTAAACAGATGACAACATTACGACAAATTGAGGAGTTTCTTGGATCCGGCCCAATAGCCATGGCCGGAGTGTCGCGTAATCCGAAAAAATTTGGCTATGCAGCTTTCAAGGAACTAAAGGCCAAAGGAATGAATGTTATTCCAGTTAACCCGCATGCTGAAGAGATCCTCGGAGAAAAAGTTTATCCTGATATTAAAAGTCTTCCTGGCAATGTCCACGGACTAATAATCATGACAAGCAAAGATCAGACGGCAGGAGTGATACGGGAAGCAAAGGAGAAGGGGATAAAACAGATCTGGATCCAACAGATGGCCGACAGCAAGGATGCACTTAATGAGCTTGAGGGATCTGGTGTTAATTTTATAACAAAAGAATGTATCCTGATGCATTACAAACCTAACAGCATTCACAAATTTCACGCTGCATTAAATAAATTGTTCAGGAGGTTCCCCAGATAACTTATAAGTTGTTGTTTACATCGCATAGTCTTTGCTCCATTCCTGCAAATTGACAATTATTGTATAACTCCGGCAAAAATAATGACCTGAGAAGTAGTGATCAGTTTCTGCTACCGGCCGTCAAGCCTCTGCCTGCAGCCGGGAAATATGATATTTTTCCATCGCTCCGGATAAATGATAATCAAATCTCTTGCGGATTCGAATCGCTTGCAGGAAAAATCAAAAGGTTCAGGAGAGTCATCATTGATGGTTATGGTGGTGTTTTTTTTGATATTTTTCAGGATCGGCTCCATAAAATACTCACTAATGAAGGTTACAGGATCGCCTGGAAAAAGAGTTCCGATTTTTACAAGCCTGAAAGTCAGATCATTGAAATGACCTTGCCCTTTCTGGGCGGTGACGATCCGCTTTTCGGGAGAAGAACAACCCTTAACCTGGTAGATTATTTCATTCCGGAAAAGCTTGAATCAGTCCGCCCCGAAGAGGATTATGATATTAACATTCTGATTGGTCCGGGTTCATCGCTGGCGCATTGGGAAGGACTTTTAATCTATATCGATATCCCCAAAAATGAAATTCAGTACCGTTCGCGGGCGGGTACCATTTCAAATCTCGGAACAACAGTTGTGTCCGAACCGAAGAAAATGTATAAATGCTTTTATTTCAACGACTGGATTGTTCTGAACAAGCACAAGCAGAAAATTCTGCCTTCAGTAGATATATTTGTCGACGGTCAACGTCAGGAATTGCCTGTCTGGATTGA
>DOTV01000197.1 GCA_003520925.1 Bacteroidales bacterium
CCAGGAATCAGATAATATTATACGGGGAGAATCCCGTAAAAAGGTGCAAATTAAAAAGAAAGGAGCAGTTCAGACGGCAATCAGGATAGGTTCTTCATCGATTAACAAACGCCATCCCGATTATCCGGGCATGAAATTCCTGAATGTAATGCTCGGTGGTTATTTCGGATCGCGATTGATGAAAAATATAAGGGAGGAGAAGGGTCTCACCTATGGAATTCATTCTTCAGTCTCTTCTTTTAACCTTTCAGGTTTCAAACTTATCTCCACTGAAGTCGGCAGGGAAAATACCGGTCGCGCAATTGATGAGATATACAGGGAGATTAACCGTCTGTTGACTGAACCTGTTTCGAAAAATGAACTCGAGGTTGTAAGGAAATATATGTCAGGAGAGATGGTCAGAATGTTCGATGGCCCCTTCGCAATTGCAGAGAGCTTTAAGGCTGTATGGGAGTTCGGCCTTGATCTGAATTATTTCGTCGGGATGATGGATAAAATCAGAACAATAACATCAGATGAAATAATAAGGCTCGCAAATACGTATTACAAACAGGATGATTTATACGAGATTACAGTTGGATAGAGGTGAGTATAAGACACATATATAGTGCCCTGGTTTTTTTTGGTTTTTTTACACCATGCATTTACACTCAGAACGAATGCGAGGTCCCTTTACCTCCTGAACTTACCTCCGTTACCATTCTGCCCGAAACTACTACAGCTTTCTTAACATGGACCCCGAGTCCTTCACCCGGAATTGCAGCTTACATAATTTATATTCACGAAACCAGGCTCGGCAATCCGGGGTTTTTTGCCATCGATACGATATGGAATCCATCTGCAAGAACATACAGCGACACGAGAATTCAGTTCAAAAGCTTCCAGTACAGAATTGCAGCATTCAGAGCCCCTAAATGTGCAAGCGAGCTTTCGAATATTTTAAGTACGATATTTACTGAATCAGGGATTGACACGTGTAAAAAGAAGATAAATATTAAATGGAACAGGTACACACCTCCCACTCCTCAAATTGTAACAAAATATACAATTCTGATGTCAATTAACGGAAGCAGCTACACTGAAACCGGAAGCGTTGCTCCTGATACTGACAGTTTTGTTTTAGACGGATTTACAATCAACACCGACTATTGCTTTAAAATAGTGGCAAATCTAAATGGAGGCTCTTCTTCATCATCTTATAAAACATGTCTTAACACAAAAATGCAAAACTCTCCTGATTGGATCAATGCCGATTACGCAACCGTAAAGGCAAAAGATGCAATTTCTCTCTCTTTCACAATCGATCCGTTATCTGAAACCGACACTTTTGCACTCGAAAGAAAAACAGGGTATTCAGGATCTTTTCAGCAGATTGCTCAGATAAGCGGGACTAATATTAAATCAGTAACTTACACCGACAATAATGCAAAGACAGATATCCTGAATTTTTACAGACTTTCTGCAGTTATCTGTAAAAATCATTACGTCACTTCAAATATTGCTTCAAATATAGTTCTCGATTCAAAGGTAAGTGAGGATGAGATAATACTTAAATGGAACAATTATCATGAGTGGATTGGATCAGTATCTTCATACAGGCTTTTTACTGACCCGGGAAAAGGATTCATCGAAACTGCTGCAATAAGTCCTCCTGACACTGCCTTCATTATAAACATTCCAGATATAATGTTTTCACTGGTTAATGGTCAGGTCTGCTTTTATATCTCCGCTACTGAAACAGGCAATATTCATGGAATTACAGGTGAGAGTGTTTCAGATACATCGTGTATTTCGTTAGAAGAAACCGTGACAGTTCCTAACATATTTTCACCTGATGGTGACGGGCTGAATGATCTTTTCAGGCCCGTCATAACGTTTACTCCATCAGGCTATCAGCTATTGATCACCGACAGGCAAAGGAAAACTGTTTTCGAAACCCGCGATCATAATGAACCGTGGGATGGTTCCTCAGGAGGAACCTCAGTTTCCCGGGGAGTCTATTTATGGTTCCTGAAACTAACCACACCTTCGGGCAGGAAAATCTCACGTACAGGGACCGTGACCGTCATTAAAAACAGATGAATAAGCATTATATTTGTATCCGGCAGAAAAGAATACATTGATATTTTATGGGGAGCAAGGATATTTTTGATGAAGAAGATGTAAAACGTATTCAATCTGAATATGATTCGCTGGTAAATAATCTTTTAAGGTGCAATAAGCCGGGTGACCGGGAACTGATTCAAAAGGCTTTCAATGTAGCTAATAAAGCTCACTGGAACATGCGCCGGAAATCGGGTGAACCATATATCCTGCACCCTATTGCTGTTGCAAAAATAGTTAACCAGGAAATAGGACTTGGCGCAAGATCAATTGCTACAGCCCTGCTTCATGATGCCGTTGAGGACACTGATTACACTATTGAAGAGGTTAATAAGGATTTCGGACCTAAAATTGCTTCACTGATTGACGGTCTCACAAAAATTTCCGGCACATATTATAAGGGGACCTCTTCCTCAATGCAGGCTGAGAATTTCAGGCGCATGCTCCTCACCCTCTCTGATGATCTGAGAGTAATACTCATAAAGATTGCTGACCGTCTTCACAACATGAGAACTCTCGATTCGATGACCGAGAGCAAAAAAATGAAGATTGCCGGCGAAACAATTTTCCTTTATGCTCCTCTTGCCAACAGAATAGGGCTTTATGCAATAAAGAGTGAGCTTGAAGATCTCAGCTTCAAATACCGCCAGCCGGTTATCTATGAGGAGATTGCTTCAAAAATGAAGCATGGGGAAAAGAAGTATTATTCTCTTATAAATAAGTTCAGCCTGCCAATAATAAACAAACTTAAAGAATCGGGGCTGGCATTTGAAATAAGCGGTCGTCCGAAATCGATCTTTTCCATCTGGAAAAAGATGCAATCGAAGAATGTACCGTTTGAAGAAATTTATGATGTGCTGGCTGTTCGAATAGTTTTTGAACCACTTCCGGGAATTGCTGAAAAGACAACCTGCTGGAACATCTATTCAGTTATAACCGATTCATATCTTCCAAAGCCCGACAGGTTGAGGGACTGGGTAAGCAGGCCAAAGCCGAACGGGTATGAAGCTCTGCATCTGACAGTGATGGGGCCTGAAGGCCGCTGGGTAGAGGTTCAGATCAGAAGTAAACGAATGGATGAGATTGCCGAAAGAGGATATGCTGCCCATTATAAATACAAAGGAGACAATTCACCCGAAACCGAGCTGGATAAATGGATAAAACAGATCCAGATGATGCTTGAAAATCCTCTGGAAGACCCTATTGAGTTTCTCGATGAGTTCAAAATGAACCTTTTTTCGTCAGAAATTATGGTTTTCACTCCTAAAGGAACACTTGTTAGCCTTCCCAAGGGAGCTTCAGCACTTGATTTCGCTTACGAAATTCATACTGAGATCGGCAATAAGGCGATCGGAGCCAAAATAAACTACAGGCTGAATCCTATCAACGCCACTCTTATGAGCGGAGATCAGGTAGAAATAATCACTTCGGATATTGCAAAGCCTGAAAAAGAGTGGCTCTCGTTTGTTTCAACCTCAAAAGCCAAGGAAGCAATCAAGAATTCGCTCAGGGCAGAATCAACAAACAGGATCCAGAAAGGTATGGATATACTGGAAGCAAAACTTGCTGAGCTTGGGGTTACCCCAAATACAGAGATAGTGCGTAAAATAATGCTTTCCTATGATGTGCTGAACAAGGATGAACTGTACTCGGGAATTGAACTCGGAACAGTAAACCTTGATAACCTCAGGAAGATTATAAGAAAAAGCCCTGCAAAAAGCGTAATTAAATACTGGGAGCTTAAATTACTAGGTTCCAAAAAAGATAAAAAAGGAGAAGAGGAAGGTCCCCTTACCAAAGATATCGATCCATCTTCACCATTCCTTCTGAGAGAGAATGTTGAGGATGCCGGGCAGTCGTATGAAATTGCAAAATGCTGTAACCCGATACCTGGTGATGAAGTTGTCGGATATCGTTCACCTGAAGGATCAATAGTAATACATAAACCTAAATGTCCGGTTGCTATCAGAATTATGTCTAACGAAGGGAACAGGATCATTGCGGTAAGATGGGCAATCCATAAGCTCGTATCATTTCTGGCCAGGATTAGTATGACAGGTGTCGACAGGATTGGATTGGTAAATGACCTGACAAATATTATTTCCTCTGAACTTAAGGTAAATATGACAAATATTAACATTAGTGTAAAGGATGGTATCTTCGAGGGTACTATTGACCTCTATGTTCATCACACTCAGGATATTAACAATCTGATCCTAAAGATTTCAAATGTCAGGGGAATAGAGAGCATTAAGCGTGTTGAAGATTTTTCGGAATAATCTTTAGAGCCTCTTACTTTAGCCTGAATCCCATAAAAAACAGTATTTTTGTTTTTATTTTAAATTAGACCAGTTATGATTAACGATGATACCACGTCGACTGTAAAACAAATATTTACTGAATATCTTGAAAAAAGGGGACATAGAAAAACCCCTGAGCGATATGCTATTCTGGATGAAATCTATTCAAGGAGCGGACATTTCGATGTTGAATCGCTTTATATTTTCATGAAAAACAAGAACTACCGGGTTAGCAGGGCAACTCTTTACAATACAATAGAATTGCTTCTCGACTGCAACCTGGTTATCAAGCATCAGTTCGGCAAAAACATTGCGCAGTTTGAACGTGCTTACCAGTGCAGTCAGCATGATCATCTTATTGACATAGAATCGGGTAATGTTATTGAATTCTGCGATCCAAGGATTCAGGAGATAATCCGCACGGCCAGCAGTTTACACAGCTTTACCCCGATGTATCATTCATTATACATTTACGGGCATCTGAAAGACAAAAGACAGATCCCCTGAAATGCCTGAAGCAAAAAAAAGAGCTCTTTTCAGAGCCCTTTTTATAATCAAATACCTTTTATCAGAATGCGTAACCAAAAGAGAATCCGAAAGGCACATTTACACTGGCTTTATCTTTAAATGTATCCTGATCCCAGTCTGTACCCGTTACTTCCCACTTTCTAGAAACAAAACCCATTCCGGTGAATATATCAAGAGTAAATCCACCCGATGTAATTAATTGATATCCAAATACTCCGTTAATATTGAGTTTAGTTCCTTCAACATATTTTGTCTCATCAGCTTTATTTTTAAGTTGTGCTGTGGCATACGAAATGTGAGGTCCGACATAGAACCCTTCAGGTGCAGAAAGATCGCGGCTGATGAAGACCCGATACATTCCCTGAATCCTGAATCCGTTCGTTTTTATACCACTTATTGTTCCCTCTTCCGATTCATCATTTGTCAGATCGTCAAGATTTAACAAAACACTTGGCCCTATATATCCTGCTCCTAACTGAATAGATGACTTTTCGGACACAGCTGCCTCAAAAAGAACTTTATATTCACCAGTGAGCGGAATAATTGCAAACCAGAATGGACCTCCCAGAGCTGAAAGGGGATTCGTTTTAATAGTAAATCTGTAATCATTTTCTTCTCCATTATTCTGGGCAAAAACCGGAGATGCCAGGAGTAAAAATGACACACTGATTATGAAAAGACATGCTGCTTTTTTCATGATAAATAAGAGTTATTTAATCTATTATACCCATTAATTATTAAAGTTACGCCGTGCAGGAAATCCTGCACTTGTTAAAATATTTAATTGCTGACATTCACATAGCATTTATCAACAATATATTATCAACGAGATTTTCAGCCAGATTATTTTGTAACTTCGAATCTGTTTTTAAAAATCCTGAGGTTTTAATATGAAGATTGATATTTTATTAGGCCTTCAATGGGGTGATGAGGGGAAAGGCAAAATTGTTGACGTCCTCAGTCCGGAATATGATGTCATTGCACGCTTTCAGGGTGGTCCGAATGCTGGTCATTCACTTGAGTTTAATAATGTTAAGCACGTTTTGCACCTTATTCCTTCCGGTATCTTCCATCGGGATAAGCTGAATATAATCGGTAACGGAGTGGTTCTGGATCCGGCTGTTTTTAAGAAGGAAATTGAAGAATTGGGACCTCCTGTTGAAGAACTTATTAAAAGGCTTGTTATTTCTACGAGGGCTAATTTAATCCTTCCCACACACAGGATACTTGATGCGGCATATGAGCATCAGAAGGGCTGCCTGAAGATCGGATCGACCCTTAAGGGGATCGGGCCGGCTTACACTGACAAAGCAAGCCGTAACGGCCTGAGAGTTGGAGATATAAATCATCTCAACTTTCAGGAACTGTATAAAGAACATACAGAAAATCACCTTCTTATCCTTAAAAACTACAATTTTGCCTTTGATTTAAAAGAGTATGAAAGGGGCTGGTTTGAGGGAATTGAATTATTGAGAAAATTCAGGACTGAAAATACGGAGTATCTTCTTCACAACCTTTACTCAGGCGGTAAAAAGATTCTTGCAGAAGGCGCTCAGGGAACAATGCTTGATGTTGATTTCGGATCATATCCTTTTGTAACTTCATCAAATACTATAAGCGCCGGGGCATGTACAGGTCTCGGAATATCACCAAAAACCATCGGTGAAGTCTTTGGGATATTCAAAGCGTATTGCACAAGAGTGGGAAGCGGGCCTTTTCCTACTGAACTGAATGATGAAACCGGGGAGCTTCTGAGAAAAAAAGGATGTGAATTCGGAGCAACCACAGGCAGGCCAAGAAGATGCGGATGGCTCGACTTACCGGTACTCAGGTATGCAAATATTGTAAACGGGACAACAAAACTCTTTATGATGAAGTCTGATATCCTTTCAGGTTTTAAGACTTTGAAGGTTTGTACATCCTATAAAGTCGGGGGCAGGATTCAGGATGAAATTCCTTTCGACAACAATGCAAAGATCGAACCTGTTTATGAAGAACTCCCTGGCTGGGAAGAAGATATTTCAGGTGTAAGGGATTATGACAGATTGCCGGAAAACCTCAGAGGGTACATTGAATTCATTGAGATACAGACTGGTGTTCCGGTATCCATTGTGTCAGTCGGCCCCGACAGGAAAGCTACAATTTTCAGGTAGACTCCCCACTATTTACTTATATATAGCCAGCTGTCAATATCCACAGTATCCTGGAACTGGGAAAGACGCTGCATTGCCTTCGATAACCTGTCGTACGATTCAGCAACAACCAGTTCGAATTTGCTGTCAGGCATCCTGATAACTTTTGTGTCGTAGCCCTGTTTCCTGTATTCTTCGGCCCATGCCTGAGCAAATTCCGGGGTGACAAAACTGCCCACAATTATATTGAATTTGTTCCTGGCCTGATAAGCTGCTTTTTCCTGTTCAGCCTGCAGGATGCTGTCCAGCCGGGCTTCTTCAATAGCCCTGATCCTGATTTCAACTTTTTTTAACGAATCGGCTACTCTTATACTGTCCTGCTGGGCCTTCAACATGTCAAGAGTCTTCCCTTTTTTACCGAATAAACCTCTTTCCTTAATTTTTTTGCAGGAAGGAGCTAAAATCAATAAAAACACGATACAGATGATCGGAATTTGTCTCATGATAAATTATTTTAAGATTTAACGGGCTCAAATCTTCCTGATGAAGAAGAACAGATCAAAAATACAAAATATTGAAAACCAATCCAAATGATTAAAACTTAGGATAAAAACAAATTCTGATGGATTAGAACAGAATTATTATATTAGATGTCTGAAATACTTACTAACTATACCGTAATTACAATGTAATTACATTAATTTTAATTCTTTGCCTGATGAAATCATTGATACAGTTTTTTGAGGAGAGTGCCGAGAAGTATGAAAGCAATGTGTACTTGTGGGAAAAGCCCCAGGATAAATATGAAGGTACAACCTATGGTGAAACGCGAAAACAGGTTTATGAATTTGCTGCCGGACTGATAACCCTCGGGATAAAGAAGGGCGACAGACTCTCCCTGGTTTCGGAAGGACGCAACAGCTGGGTTATCGGTGAACTTGGAATACTTTATGCAGGTGCTATAAACGTCCCGCTCTCAGTTAAACTTACTCCTGAGGAAATCAAATTCAGGATAAACCATTCAGAATCAAGGATGATACTCGCATCTTCAATACAGGCAGGTAAGATTAAACCTGTTTTGGAAAGTTGCAAAACAATTGAGAAAATAATTCATTTCGATACTCAGGAAGAGTATTCGGGAAATGAAATTCATTTCAACGAAGTCAGAAAAATCGGGCGTGAGTGGCTGGAAAAACCTGAGAACAGATCGAAGTTTGAAGAAATTTATACCGGGATCAAACCATCGGATTTTGCTAATATATGCTATACCTCAGGAACAACTGCCGATCCCAAGGGAATTATCCTTACTCATGGAAACTATGTTACAAATGTTTACCAGGCGTACAGTCTGATGGATATACCTTCATTTTACAAAACCCTTCTGATCCTCCCATGGGACCATTCATTTGGTCATACCTGCGGGATATATGCATTTATGGGAAAAGGTGCAAGCATAGCATCTGTAAAAACAGGAAAAACACCCATGGAAACCCTCAGAAACCTGCCTGCCTGCCTAAAAGAGATAAAACCAAACCTTCTTATGAGTGTTCCGGCTATTGCCAAGAATTTTAGAAAAAATATTGAAAAGGGGATCAGGGAAAAAGGAAAGATGGCTGAGATACTGTTCAATCATGCGATAAAAATTTCCTATTCCTATAATAAGGAGGGATGGAACAAAGGTCGCGGCCTTCAAAATATTAAGAAACCGCTTATCGACCTTTATGACAAGATCCTTTTCAAAAAGATAAGGGAGAGTTTCGGTGGGGAACTTGACTATTTTATAGGTGGCGGGGCACTTCTTGATATTGAGCTCCAGAGATTCTTTTATGCACTTGGAATTCCAATGTACCAGGGTTATGGATTGAGCGAGGCCTCACCTGTAATATCCTCTAACTCGTCGGGGCGTCACCGGCTTGGATCATCAGGAGCTTTAGTAAATAATATGGATCTAAGGATCTGTGATGACGACGGGAAAGAGCTTCCCGAGGGACAAAAGGGAGAGATTGTTATAAAAGGCGGCAATGTGATGCATGGTTACTGGAAGAACGAAGCGGCTACACGTGAATCAATCAAGGACGGATGGCTCTATACAGGTGATATGGGATTTATGTCAGAAGGTTTCCTTTATGTACTAGGTAGATTTAAGAGTCTGCTTATTGCTGATGACGGAGAAAAGTTCAGTCCTGAAGGTATTGAGGAGACTATCTCAGAGCAATCGAAATATATTGATCAGTGCATGCTTTATAACAACCAGAAACCATATACCGTTGCACTGATCGTTCCGAATCAACATGCTCTTAAGACATACCTTGAAGAAAAGAATCTGACAGCCGATTCAGACGAAGGCAGGAGAGCTATTGCTAATCTTCTTGAAAATGAAGTGGATGAATACAGAACAAACGGTAAGTACGGAAACCTTTTCCCGCAGAGGTGGCTGCCCGTGGCAATCGGAATTCTTGAAGAGGGATTTAATGAAGAAAACGGTTTAATGAATTCATCAATGAAGATTGTAAGAGGCAAGATTATGGACAGGTATATGGATCTTATTGATTATCTGTATACACCCAATGCAAAGGATGTAAATAACGAAAGAAATCTTGAGGAGATTGAAAAAATGAGACTCGGCTGATCATTTTTTCGGATGTCAGACAACCAGCCGGCTTTTAAAGGGTAAAAAAGTCATAAAATCGGCGTGATGGACTATATATGCCTCCGTTGTCCTTTTAACCAGATCACCCTCATGTGCGTGTGCGGCAATTATGTGGCAAACTTCCGCCGGCAAACCGCACTCTTCAGCAAGTGAGACGCCCGAAAAAGGGTGCCTTAGATATTGACCGTATTTACCCTGTATGGCCTTGCCATTTTCATCAAGCTCATACTCAAGAAGTTTTCCTACATCAGCAAGTATTGCTCCTGAGATCAGAATGTCCATATTCACCGGCAGATCATCACCAAAAAATTCATTCATTTTTTCTCCGCAGGATTTAGAAATATGTACCACACATCTCTTGTGCTCCATGAAGCTTACTTTCAAATCCGGGCCGCAAAGAAGGGTAAAGGGTATTTTTTCCAGATCACCTGATTTCAATACACTCCTTTCCAATGCAATCTCCCATGTTTTTGCGGTCTTTTCCCTGAGTGAGATATCATGAATCCAGTCCAGTTCAGGCCACAGATTCTTAACCACTTCATTCATGCATACTGATTTTGGTTACCTTATTTTTGAAATAATTGCGTCGGTCATCTGAATTGTTGACGCTGCGCCATTTTTGACAACCTCTTGAGAACCCGTCATTTTCATCATATCATAGGTCCTTGTTTTTCCTTCAAGGATAATTTCAGCAACAGCTCTTCTTATCTTAACCGAAATGCTCTTCTCATCAAGATAATCAAGCATCATGCAAGCCGATTCAATCATTGCTATCGGATTGACAATCGGAATTTCATAGTCTGCATATTTCGGAGCAGAACCATGAGTTGGTTCAAAAACAGCAATGCCGTCGGCTGAAAACTGGGCACTGCAGGCAAAACCGAGTCCGCCAATCAGACCTGCAAAAGCATCTGAAGCTATATCTCCAAACATGTTCCCGGCCACAATGACACCATAATCCTCCGGATTTTTAGTCAGCCACATCATCTGCGCGTCAATATTTGTATTCAACAGCTTAATTCCTGGATAAGAGCTCTTTTGAATCTCCTTTGCCAGTCTCCACATGAGTCCCGAAGTTTCTCTGATGACATTTGGCTTTTCACAAACTGTTACAGATGAATACCCATATTTTTCTGCATAATCAAAAGCCGCTATTAAGATCCTTTCAGTAGCTCTTTTTGTAAAGATCCTCGTAGAAACGGAAATCTCCTCAACGGGAACCCCTCCAAAGTTCTCAACAAATTTAGGGTGTGACATCAGCGCCTTGTATACCAGTTCAGGTGGATTCGTCCATTCAACGCCCGAATAAAGGCACTCTGTGTTTTGACGGAATATAACAACATCTATAACTGGTTCCTCAAATGTGTTCCCTTTTCCCTTCCTGATGAAGTTGAGGGGATTCCCCTTGTAGGATTTGCATGGTCGGACGCAGATATCAAGATTAAATTTCTGCCTGAGTCCCACTATCGGGCTTGAATAGACATATCCTTTTCCCTGAAGGTCAGGATTGAGCTCTGCCCTGGCTTCTTCATTTGGCTTGGATGTAATTGCTCCAAACAAGGCAGTTTTATGCTTCCTTATAAGATCGAGTGTTCTTTGAGGCAATGGATTACCCTCTTTGCACCAAAACTCCCATCCGATATCGCCATGTATATAGTCGCCCTCAAATCCCGCAGCATCAAGAACCCTTAATGTCTGATTTAAAACGATATTTCCGATTCCGTCGCCGGGTAATGTTACAATCGTTCGTTTGGCCATAAAAGATTATTTATTATAACACTTGTGTAAAAATAGCAAATTTTGTCTGATCCCTGCTCCGTTATTAATTTTGTTGATCAGGTGATTATATATAAAAAATCAGTAGTTTTGACCCTTATTGTTTTTTACCAGTACGAGCATGGGCATTTTATCAGAATTAAATCCAGCACCAATCTGGATCTATTTCGAAGAGATTTGCAAAATACCACGTTTAAGCAAGAATGAGGGTAAAATAAGAAGTTACCTTATCAATTTTGCTTCAGAGCATAATCTGGAATCGAAAGAAGACTCAGCAGGTAATATATTAATAGTCAAGCCAGCATTCTCAGGATTTGAAAGAAGAAAAACTGTTGTCCTTCAAAGCCATATGGATATGGTTGGGGAAAAGAACGCAGATTTTCCTCACAATTGGTTAACTGATCCGATTGTCCCCTATATTGAAGGTGAATATGTTAAGGCAAGGGGAACAACTCTCGGAGCAGACGACGGAATAGGAATAGCATCACAACTTGCAGTTCTTTCCGACACCAATCTGAAAGCAGGGAAAATTGAATGTCTGTTTACTGTGGATGAAGAATCCGGAATGACAGGTGCCATAAATCTTAAACCTGACTTTTTTCAGGGAAGGACCCTGTTAAATCTTGACTCTGAAGATGAAGGCATACTTTTTATCGGATGTGCCGGAGGAATGGATACAGTTGGCGACCTCAGCTTTGAAAGTGTAATTGTTCCAGACGGGATGACTGGCTTTGAAATATCAATAACCGGTCTTCACGGTGGTCATTCCGGGGATGAAATTCACAAAGGCTATGGAAATTCCGTTAAACTGATGAACAGGATTTTATGGAATCTTTCAAATCAGTTCGGTATAGCCCTTACCTGGTTTGATGGGGGAAATCTGCGTAATGCCATTCCGAGGGAAGCATTTGCACTCATCTCAACTGATGAATCAAACAAAGACAGGGTGACCGAATGGGTAAATAATTTCCAATCCGTTCTGAATGAAGAGTTTGGTGAGATCGAGAAGGACCTTAGAATCACAATAAAAGAAGTCGAACCACCTTTGTCTGCAATGGATAAAGAGAGCCAGGTAAGGTTCCTTAGCTGTATTTCCTGCTGTCCTCATGGGGTTATTGCATGGTCACGTGAAATGAGTGATCTTGTTGAGACCTCAACAAACCTTGCATCCGTAAGTTTTACAAAGGATAATAAAATAAGGATAATAACCACTCAGAGAAGTTCCCTTGAATCGTCGAAGCATGATGTGGCAGGAATGGTGGAATCGTGCATGAAACTTGCTGGAGCGAAGGTCGTGCATTCAGATGGTTACCCTGGCTGGAAACCCAGCATGAAATCCGAAATCCTGAAGATTACTCGAAAATCATATATGAACCTTTTCGGCAGGGAACCCCTTGTCAGGGCTATTCATGCAGGACTTGAATGCGGACTTATTTACGAGAACTTTAAAGGCATAGATATGATATCCTTCGGTCCTTCAATCAGAGGAGCCCATACTCCCGAAGAGAAGATCGAAATCAGAACTGTTGAAATGTTCTGGAATCTGCTTATGGATGTTATCAAAAATATACCTGATAATGGCAGCCGGAAATTACCTTATTAGGATTTACTAGTCATTCAGTCATATACAAAAAACTCATCCTTGCCAGCCCCGCACACCGGACATAAGTAATCTGATGGGAGATCGCTGAAAGAGATTCCCGGTTCAATACCCGATGAAATATCCCCCTCTTCAGGATTATATATAAATCCGCAGACTGAGCACTTATATCTTTCCATAGAAATTTTTATTGCTTCTTTATTTTCCTGACAACATCTATCACAGTCCCGTCGACCCATTTTATTGCTGCCACGATATCATCCTCGAATTCAGGCTTTGATGGCTTGCCGCAGATCATTTCTGCTTCATCCTTAAGTTCCCCTATTGTCTTAAGAGGAAGTCCGCTGTTCCTGACGCTATCCAGAAGGTCCTGCCGGATGGGATTAATAGCGATTCCCCTTTCAGTAATAATCACATCTATGAGCTCGCCGGGGCCGCATAAAGTTGTTACCTCATCCACGATCACCGGAATTCTGTCACGGAACAAGGGCAGAGGAAGTATGACATTCCTTGCATGAAGACAGTTTTGCCAGCCGCCTATACCATGAAGAAGATAGCCGTCGGAATGTGTTACAACATTCCCGTTGAAATTAAGATCTACCTCAGTAGCACCAAGGATCATTATATCCATTAAGCTTGTCAGGTTTCCCTTGGAATGATAATTATAGGCATTTAAAACTGGATAGGGAATATGATTTGCATTTTTTACAATTGATGCAACAGAATCAAGATCAAAAGCCTGCGCATCAAGAATATATCCCATTTGTCCCTGTTCAAGCATATCAACCATATATCTGGTGCTACCTCCGAATCCAAATTTCGATTTCCAGCCTTTCACCTTAAGAATTTCATGAAGAAATACAGCAATAGCCAGTGAAGTTCCTCCCGCTCCTGCCTGAATTGTAACACCATCTTTAAGTATCCCCGATTTTTCAAGAAAAGCAGCTGTCAGATCGGCTATAAGGAGCCTGTCGGGGCTTTTTGTTACCTGAGTTGTGCCCGATACAATTTTCTCAGGTATTCCGATTTTATCAACAACAACAACACAGTCAACATAATTACCTTCTATTTCCATCGGGTAGCATGGCATATCTACAAGATTGTCAGTCACAACAATAACCTTATCAGCGTACATTGAGTCAGCTTTGGCATAACCCAGTACCCCACACGCCGAATTACCTCCCGTTCCTTTTGCGTTTCCGAATGCATCGGCAGTCGGGGCTACCAGGACTGCAATATCAATCCTCACTTCCCCGTCCTGGATTGCCTGAACCCTACCCCCGTGAGACCTCAAGACAGCAGTGCCTTTCATTTTGCCTTCTGAGACAAATCTTCCGAGAGGTCCGTTCATACTACCTTCAATCCTGTTGATTGTTCCGTTTTCAAGGTATTTAATCAGAGGGTCATTGCACGGAAAAGAGGCAGATGGAAACCAGACCAGGTCTTTCACTCCCATGACCGAAGCAATTTCAAACACCCTGTTACTGATCAGGTCTCCATCCCTTAAATGATGATGAGTTGATATTGTCATCCCGTCGCGGATACCGCACCTAAGCAGTGCTTCCTCAAGCGTAGC
>DOTV01000052.1:0-2364 GCA_003520925.1 Bacteroidales bacterium
AGTCTCATTTACTTTAATTTCACCGAAGTTCGTTACCACCCAGAAATATGAATCGTTTGCATGCGATGCAATCATCGAGCCGGACCCCATGGCAAGCATTGCAAGCAATTTGCCCCATTCGCTTCCCAGACCGAGCATTGTCAGCATAGGGGCAACGAATGATGCAGTTGTGATAATTGCCACTGTCGATGACCCCTGAGCAGTTTTCATTACAACAGCTATCAGAAACGGGATCAGAAGTCCAATACTTGTACCTGCAAGTGACTTCCCAAGTATTTCTCCAATTCCTGTTGATTTAATAACCATCCCGAACATTCCTCCTGCAGCCGTGATTATTAATATCGGCCCGGCTTTTAAAATTGCTTCAGTAAAAAGAGAATTCATTTCTGTTATACTTCTTTTCCTAAGTAAAATAAGGGAAAGTATCACACCAATAAATAATGCAATCACCGGTTCGCCCGGAAAATAAAATATTTTGGAAATAAGATTTTCTCCTGTCTTATCAATAAGGCCGGTCAGCGATTTGATTGTAATAAGGAGAAGCGGAGCTGCTATTGGCAGAAAAGAGAGAAATACCGGCGGCAGTGATTCGGATGGCAAACTCTCAACAGGTTCTCCGTGCAACTGGTCGGAGATGATTTTTCTCCCTGTGATCCATCTGCTCCAGAAGAATGCTGTAAGTGCACCCGGAATTGCAAACAGAACTCCGAGCATTATCAGGTATCCGATATTTGCATCCAGGATTCCCGCTGCTGCCAGGGCTCCCGGGTGCGGAGGAATAAGACAATGGACCGAGTAAAGAGAGCAGGCAAGAACTGTGGCCATAAATGGCATGGCAATCCCTGACTTCCGGCTGAAAGCCTTTGAAAGTCCACTGAGAATAATAAATCCTGAATCGCAAAAAATAGGCAACCCCGTTATGAAACCTGTTATACCAAGTGCCGCAGCGCTTCTTTTTTCTCCTGTTTTTGAAAGGATATAATTAGCAATGCTTCTTGTGCCTCCTGTCCTGTCGAGTGTTATCCCTATCATTGCACCAAGAATTATCAGGAAGCCTATTGATGCCATTGTGCTCCCAAATCCATCCTTGATTGTTTTGATTAGTGTACCCGCAGGAAGTGTTGCAAATGCAAGAATGAGGCTGACTATGAAAAGGGAAATGAATGCATGCAATTTATACCTGGTGGTAAGAATAATGATCAGGATTATACTTACCAGAACCATTATGGAAATTACTGCAGAATTCATGTCACTGAAAACAAATTAATGATCCAAATGGATTTCACTTACTGATTTTATTGCCCTGTCGGAAAAAAAATCGGCAGCAGGAAACATCCGGAAAAGTCCTCCGTCCTCACCTGGTTCAGTTTTTATCAGCAGAAATTCCTGCTGGTCATTTCTGTTAAAGAGTTCAGAATAGGATAGGGAGCACCTGTATCCATCTTCAGCCGAAACGCACATTATTCCCTTTTTAAGGTTTTCTCCTGAAACCGGGTAGATCAGGGTAAGTATATCCCTAAGTATCACACCCTTAAAAGGTTCTGTACTATGAATGCCCTTACCTCTTCCATAAAATATTGTATTAAAGGTTACCTCTTCAGAAGCGGGAGGATAATCTGCCAATGTTCTTATGAGCCTGCCATTTTCATATAGTGTAACCTGTTTTGAGAACATAGGCGATAATCCTTTTACAACATTAAATGACTTTGGAAAAGATTTCACTGTTATCTTTACGGGCGATGAAATATTTCTCTCAGTTATAAGATCGTTCCCGGAGATAATTTTGCTTTCGGAAGGAAGCTTCCATAGGTCCTTTGTCTTTGAAGGGACGATTCTTGAAACTCCGTCGGCAATTAAAATCCTGTGAAGGTTATTTGGATAATAGATCTCACCCCAGCTGAAAACAACTTTTTCGCCCTTTTCATTTTCAATCTCAATGTACATGTCGATTATCGGATTGAATTCTTCAGCATTGGCTTTCTTCAGGATGCGTTTCTCGAGAATATCAAAAAGTGAATATCCGTCATACCTGTAAGCACCGACAAATTTATCTGATCCGGCAGAGTCTAAAAGTGTCTCTTTTACTATTATAGAATGCTTTTTCAGGGGAGAAAAATCAACTTTCCCTGGATTAGCGATTTCTCCCTCCACTGTTAATTCTTTAACAATCAATGGATACGTTTCGGTATTGTCGTAAAAATTATTTGTCATTTCGGTGGAGTCGACAAACTGCGTTGCCGAATTATCTTCCAATGTCGGTGAAGGGGTTTGAATGCAGGAAGCTAAACTTAGTAAAATTGCAGTAAATGGAATTGTTTTTATCATGATTGTTTTGGTTTCTAATATTATGCCGTTATGCCGTTA
>DOTV01000052.1:2617-4740 GCA_003520925.1 Bacteroidales bacterium
TATGCCGTTATGCCGTTACGCCGTTCTACCCGAAGAACATATAAGCAATGAGTATTGCGGTGATTGCACCAGCCAGGTCGGCAAGCAGGCTGCAGCCAACGGCATGTCTTGTATTTTTTATGCCAACTGATCCAAAATAAACTGCAATTATATAAAAAGTAGTATCGGTTGCTCCCTGAAGTGTACATGCAAGCCGTCCGATGAATGAATCGGCTCCGTGAGCAGTCATGGCATCGATCATCAGCCCCCTGGCACCACTGCCGCTTAATGGTTTCATAAAGGCAACTGGCAATGCACTGGTGAACCGTGTATCGAACCCAATCCAGGCAAAGAACTTTTCGAATCCGGCTACAACGAAATCCATCGCACCTGATGCCCTGAAAATGCCGATCGCTACAAGTATTGCCACCAGAAACGGGATAATCTTGATTGCAACTCCGAAACCCTCCTTTGCGCCTTCAATAAAAGCATCATAGACATTTACTTTCTTAATAAAAGCAAGGACTATGAAAAGGATTATTATAGAAAAGAGAATAAAGTTGGCAGCAAATGTGGATACAGTTGCTATCTGCTCTTTCGGAAGAGTATTTAAGTAAAGTATTATGCCGGCAATGATTGCTGACAATCCTCCCAGATATGCTAAAATAACCTTATCGAAAAGATTGATTTTCTGAACTATTGCAACGCTTACCAGGGCGACCAGAGTTGCAACATAGGTGGCAATAAGAATAGGAATGAAGATATCAGCCGGATTTGCAGCTCCCAGCTGCGTCCTGTAAACCATAATGCTGACCGGAATAATTGTCAGTCCGGATGCATTAAGTACCAGGAACATAATCTGTGAATTGGATGCCGTCTCTTTATTCTGATTAGCATCCTGCATCTCTTTCATGGCTTTTAGTCCCATCGGAGTGGCTGCATTATCTAACCCAAGCATGTTGGCAGAAAAGTTCAGTATCATAGATCCGTATGCGGGATGCCCTTTCGGAAGTTCAGGAAACAACCGTTGAAAGAAGGGTCCGAACAGCTTTCCAAGCATCGTAACAACTCCTCCCTTCTCTCCCACCTTCAATAATCCCATCCATAAAGTCAGAGCACCTGTAAGTCCAAGCGAGATTTCAAAACCAGTCTTTGCATTAGTGAAGGAAGAATTGATCATATCATTGAATATCTGGGTATTGCCAGAAAAGATAAGTTGTCCGAGCGCTACAATGAATCCGATCAGGAAGAATGCAATCCAGATATAGTTCAGTGCCATTTTGACTGTCTGTCTGGCGAAGATAAAGATTTAAAAATATAAACGATAAAAGTAAAAAAAGAAAATCTAACTACGGAGTGACACAGAGTCAAGACACGGAGTCCTCGGAGTCAGACAACCTGATATAAATTCAGTGAAACTCCGTTTAACTCGGTGTAACTCCGTGGTAAAAAAAAGATATATTTGTAAATAATCACAATTTAAAAATTATGGCACGGTTTACCAGAATTGATGTAATTGTAAAGATGCAGGATGCAGGAATTATCCCGATCTTTTATCATAAGGACCCTGATGTATGCAGAAATGTAATGAGGGCATGCTTCAAGGGTGGTGTCGGGATCTTTGAATTTACAAACCGGGGCGATTATGCACATGAGCTCTTCAGTGATCTTAACAAATGGGCTGAGAAAGAGGTGCCCGGTCTGATCCTGGGCGCAGGATCGGTTGTTGATGCCGGCACTGCATCACTGTTTATTCAGCTTGGGGCAAACTTCATTGTTTCACCTGTACTGAATCCGGAAATGGCTAAAGTCTGCAACCGTAGAAAGATTTTATGGGTACCCGGGTGCGGATCGGTATCGGAGGTAAATTATGCTGAGGAACTCGGGGCTGAGACGGTTAAAATTTTTCCGGGATTATCAGTAGGAGGACCCGATTTCATAAAAGCTGTAAAAGGTCCTTGTCCCTGGACAAACCTTATGCCCACCGGAGGTGTAGAACCAACGGTCGAAAATCTAAGAGAATGGTTTGAATCAGGTGCATCCTGCGTCGGCATAGGATCAAATCTTATCACTAAGGAAATTGTTCAGAAGAAAGACTGGGAGGGGTTGACTAAAAGAGTTGCTGCTTCGCTAAAGATTGCAAA
>DOTV01000229.1:0-866 GCA_003520925.1 Bacteroidales bacterium
TAAAAGAGATTAATACCACGGCCATTCTTTTCCTGTGATTCCCCTGCAACAAAAAGATCAAGGTATCCGTCATTATTAAAATCCAGGAATGAAGCATCATACACATTCATGGTTTCAAGTGACCGGAGCATTTCTGCATTATTCTTTTCCTTCTCAAAAGTACCGTTGCGCAGATTTTTTAACAATCCAAAATTTCCTTTGGTAACTGACCCGATAAAAAGGTCAAGATATCCGTCGTTATTATAATCTCCGACAGCGATCGCACCAGCTCCTTCATACCCTTTCAGGCCGCTTTCAGCAGCGATATCCTTAAAAACACCCTGCCGCTGGTTTGAATACAGGGAGATACCTGAGTTTTTACTGACAACAATAAAGTCGATATCCTCGTCATCATCAAAATCTCCGAAAGCTGCACCGGTGGAAATGATTCCGCCATTCTGAGGGCCAAGTTTTGCAGACTGGTCCTCAAATGTCCCGTCTGAATTATTTCTCAGAAATAAGTTAGAATTTGGCAGTATCTCAAACAGATCAAGATCCCCGTCATGATCCATATCGAAGAAGAGAGCCTTTTTCCCTCCGGTTCTGCTTCCTGCTTTTGATTTATCCGTTACATTTTCAAATGTCCCTTTTCCTGTATTCCGGTAGAGGAGATCGCCCCCCTCCTTCATCACAAAAAGATCGGAGAAACCGTCATTATCAAAATCGGCAAAAGTTGCAGATGCTTCATTTCCGGAATGATTTAATCCTGCATCTTTTGTTACATCTGTAAATTTCCCCATTTCGTTATTGAACAGAAAATGTTTGTATGATGAGGATGCGGGATCATAGCTTCCGGCATAAAGATCAATATCTCCGTCACCATCATA
>DOTV01000229.1:1183-12839 GCA_003520925.1 Bacteroidales bacterium
TTCGCGGAACAATATCCAGACCGGCTGCAGCAGCTACATTGGTAAACTTTATAATGTCGAGGAGGGAACTGTTTTCTTTTTTCCCGGATGATGAACCCTGTCTGTCGAAAGTTATGACAGGAAATCCTATCAGGGATCCTCCGGGGCCCTTCAGATCCATTATCCCGGCCTGATATGGTGAAGTAACCTTAAGATAATTGTGAAAAATTGTAAACTGGATAATTGCATTTTCCTTATCCTTTTTTCTCAATAAGGCAAGCGTCTTATTATAGTATTCAACAGCCTCCTTAGGAAATTCAGGGAACTGTTTATTGATTATCTCCATCTGCTCAACTGCCTTATCGAATTCACCTCTACGGATAAGAATATCGGTGAGGTTTAGGCGCGGGACCAGGTTTGCTGGTGCTTTCCGGACAAGAATGTCAATATAATTTTCACGCTGTTTCTGTGAATCTTCGTCAGGCAGGGTTGAGAACAACTCGGAAATCTCAAACAGTATTTTTAAATGATCAGGGGCAAATTCAAGAGCACTTTTAAGCTCTTCAATAGCCTTATCGCGCTCATTGTTCATCTTATAGACAGTGGCCAGAATAAGCCTGACATCCGGATCTTTGGAGTCTATCTTTATAGCTTTGGTCAACTCTTTTTCTGCTTCAGGATATTTAGCCATTCTTAAGTAAGTCAGACCAAGATTTGCATATCCAAACTTATCATTCGGGGCAAGATCAATAAACTTCAGGAACTCCTTTTCAGCCTCTTCCAGCTTAAACTCCTCAAGATATGCCAGCCCAAGTGTTTTAGTTGTAATCAGATCCGTCGATTTCTGCGTGGATCTTTCTCCACTGTTCCTGCATCCCGGAAATAAAGAAATCAGGAGAGTGGTCGCTATAAAAAGGGAATACTTTTTCATGTCTTCAAAATTAACAAATAAAACTCAATCAAATCCCGCCTGGAAGTTAAGGATTCCTCATCCCGATTCTCGGGATTCGGAATGACATTCTGTAAGGTTACCAGGGGTGCAGTTGAATAAGTCCTTCTCTGTCTTTTTACCCCTAAATCCCCCAGGGGGGACTTATTAATTTACTAATATTTATGAAGCCCCCCTTTGGGGGTTGGGGGGTGAACCTAAGCATATTCAACAGCCCCTAAACCCGCTCTGCATCATTGTCATTCCGAGCACAAGCGAGGAATCCTATTCTCTTCAATCAAATCCATCAAAATGTGATTCAGCGAGGAATCTCATTCTTAAAAGTGACTGGTAAACCATTCATTGTTCTCTTTATCTCGAATTTCCCCATCCTGTTACCCTTGTCATCAAACTGTATCGGTCCGGTGATGCCCCTGAAGCGGATATTCTTCAGAGAATTCTGAATCATCTCGCGATCCGAATCACCTGATTTTCTGATCGCCTCAATTAATACACTCATGCAGTCATATGAATATGAAGCAACCATTCCTGGCTCATTTCCATATTTTTTTTCGAATTCCAACCTGAATTTCTGGTTTTCTGTTTCCGGCCATTCACCTGCAGGAACTGATAAGTTATTATCAAACTCGTTAATTTCCTGACCATGAAGTTCATTTTCATTTAAAATGGCCAGCGGACCAAAAACCGGCAGCACAGGATTTTCCTTTTTTATTTCCCTGATTATTTTTAATGACTCGGAAGGCTGGCAGAACAAGACAAGGCAGCCGGATCCTGACTTACCGGTTATTCCAGCCAGAATACCCGGCTTCTCAGCAACGTCTTCAATATTGAATTGTATCGGATCAGATTTCCCGGATATCTTTACATAATTCATAAAGCTGCTAAAGCTTTTTTCAGAATCGTAATCTTTCCCACGAACTACAACTATATTTCTGTATTTCCTTATTTCATATATTTCCTTAAAGATTGAACCCGCCTGCTGGTTGTCATTTGGGACACAGTTAAAGAACCATGGTACGAATGCCTGCGATAATGTAGGGTCACCAGGCCATGCAGTCAGGAACACCACCTGCGATTTCGTTGCTGCCTGTTCAACCAGGTGGGCATTTCGTCCGTCGTGCAGTCCGACAAGTGCCCAAACTTTCTCATCAAAAATAAGGGTGACCGCCTGTTTTGATCCGGTTCCCCACGGGCCTTCCATTGACCTGACAACAAGCTGAAACATCCTGCCGTTCAGGCCGCCGTTTTTATTTGCATTACTGACAGCAAGCTCAGCTCCCTGAACTGCTGATGTCCAGCTGCTATCCTGTACAAGCAAACCGATTTTTACAGTACGGTCCGGATTCTCCGGTTTCTGAGAAACAGCCTTGTCTGTAATGATAAATTCCAGAAGTAAAAGGGTCAGGCAGACCTTAAATATTCTTACCCCTAAATCCCCCAGGGGGGACTTAATTAAAAAACGACTAAAAAAAACCCCCCTTGAGGGGTAGGGGGTGGTTTCAGGTATAACAGACATATACATTTTAACAGATATCCCTGCCGACAGCTTGTGCAATCTTTTTAAGATCAATCATCAGACGGGTAAATTCATCCGGACTCAGGGACTGATGTCCGTCGCACAGAGCCTCTTCGGGTTTATAATGTACTTCCATAATGAGTCCGTCGGCTCCGGCTGCAACTGCTGCCTTTGCCATTGGAGGCACCATCCATCTGTGTCCGGTTCCGTGACTCGGATCTATAATCACAGGGAGATGGCTCAAATGCTTAAGCATAGGTACCGCGCTAAGATCAAGGGTATTTCTTGTGGTAGTTTCAAACGTGCGTATCCCTCTTTCGCACAGGATAACCTGTTCGTTTCCCTGGTTAAGTATATATTCTGCAGCAAGTAAAAACTCCTCTATTGTTGCCATCATTCCCCGTTTCAGCAGTACAGGTTTGCGAAGCATGCCGACTTCCTTTAACAGAGGATAGTTTTGCATATTTCGTGAGCCTATCTGCAGTATATCAGTATAGCCGGAAATCAGTTCAACCATCCGGGTATCCATAACTTCAGTGACGATAGGCAATCCGGTCTTCATTCTTGCCTCCCGGAGTAATTTCAGTCCTTCCTCTCCCAATCCCTGGAAATTATAGGGAGATGAACGGGGCTTGAAAGCACCTCCCCTTAGAATCATTCCGCCAGCTGACTTAACCGCTTTTGCAGTTTCCATCAGTTGCTCATGATTTTCCACCGAGCAGGGACCGGCTATTATAACAACCTCCTTAGATCCGAACCTGATGCCGTTTACATCAACAATTGTCGGATCAGGTTTTGACTTTCTGTTCACCCTTACCGGAACGGAACATCCACCCATCACTGCCGGATCATTGTAATTATCTGATTCCATTGTTTATAACATTAATATTCAGTTTCTCTCTTAACTTTCTTATAAATTACATCAGCCTTATTATAAGGCGGAGCAGGTGAAAATCTGAATTTACCATTGATGCATTCAGCCATGTAAATGGGCCTTACATTATTCCATGTTGCATCAAAATTCACTACACCTGTGACACCCTTATACCCCTGAAATGTTTTAAGGTCAGTCAGAACATCACGGATAAGTGCGCGATTTAATCCGGCTTTATTTATAGCCTCGATTAAAATATTCATCCCGTCATAGGCATGTGCTGCAAAGACATCAGGTTCCATCCCGAATCTTTTTGTATAGCTTGCTTTAAATGCTTTAAGTTTAGGATCGTTAGCATCAGGATTGTACTGGCAGGTGGTTACAATTCCGTCCGCCAGATTGCCTGCAAGTTTCAGGAACTCCTGACTTACAGCCCTGTCAGAAGTATATACTGGTAGTTTCATACCTAGATCACGGATTTGCTGAAGGATCAGGGCTGTTTCTGTAGCATTTCCCCAGATAAGGATGGCGTCGGGCGAAGTACCCTTTATGCGGTCAAGACGACCTTTAAAATCCGTTTCTCCGTCTTTGAATCTTTCTTCAATAATAATCGGAAAGCCGATACGGGTGGCTGAACGGTTAAAATGAAGGACTCCGACACGGCCATAACGGCTTCCTGTTCTTATCACTGCTACTCGCGAGTGTTTATCCTTCCTGTAAATACGTTCAACCAATGCATAGCTACTTTGCCTGTCATCGGGGATAGTGCGGACAACCCATGGGATATTTGTCTCCGTAAAGGTGGGATCAGGATCACCGGTATTAACGTTCGGGATTTCAAGTTTCAAGGTAGCTCTTATTGCAACATGCGAAACTATGTCATCAATCGATCCAAGCCAGGCCCATACTTTTTCATCATCCATGCTTACTATCTGGTTAGCTGCAGCACCCCAGAGTCCTACATCATTATGAATCATCAGCTTGAATGGGATGCCTTTGTAACCTCCTTTTTTATTAGCCTCTTCAATGGCAAGCGTTGATCCGTTAAGCATCTGATTGCCAAGAGAAACGAGGATTGATCCTTCAAGTGGTCCGAGAAATCCGATTCTGACCTCTTTCAGATCATTCGGGGCAAGCTTTTCGCGTCCTGCACCGTAGAATTGAATTGGTGTAAGGAAATGATATTTATAGGCTTTCATATATTTATCATAACCAACCAGCTCATCCGGAATATTTCCATAGTTGACTATCTTCTCCTGGCCATTTGAATTAAAGGGTATTAACAGAAGGAAACCCATTATAATACTAAACAAAAGTTTCATATTCATAGTTTTAACTTATTTTACAAACAGCATATGTTTCAATTTCTACAAGAAGCGTCTCCCAGCATAACCTGGCCTGTATGCCTGTGCTTGCCGGCAGGGGATCTAGATTCATCCAACGGAAGAAAGAGGTGCGGATCTTATTGAAATCCTCGTAATCCCTTTCAATATCCCTGAGATAATTTGTTGTTCTTACAACATCATGCCAGGTCATTCCTTCTGCCTTCAGCAGGTTTGTGATATTCACATATGTTCTCCATGTCTGTGCCCTGAAATCACCTATATGTTCTGCTTTGCCTTCTTCGTTGACACTTGCTGTCCCCGAAATGAGCAGGATTTTAAATCCTCCGAATTCCAGCCGCAATGCCCTTGTAAATGAAGATGGCTTTTTATAATCGTATGCTTCATTGATAACCTGGGGGGCATGGACAGCAAATTTTTCAATGGGCGGGCGCTCCCTGTGAACTGCCGGATAAACGTAATCAGTCAGTTGGTTCCCGTCTGCAAGAATCCCGAGCTTCATCATTTCATCCCGTTCCCCGCTTGTCAGCTTTGTCAGATCTATAAGTAGTTGTTTATTTTCCATAATTCGAATTTGAAATGTTCGTATATTTTCGCTCTTGATTGTCAGATTTCATCTTAGTACTTCTCCGCGGCTTACCCCCTTTGAGGTGGCTACCCAAACCACATCATCGTCTGCATCAGCTCCAATAATGAAGTTGTGCGAGATTGATGGAGTTTGAGCCACTTCTTTAACTTCCTTTCCATTGGTTATGATTGCTTTACCGTTTTCGTCGTTTTCATTTTTCTTGTAGGTGACCCAGGTTTCACCGTTGAAAGTGCTGAATCCTTTATCGCTGCATACGTACACAATCGGACCTTTGGCTTTGAGATTGTTTATAAAGTTGCTTGCAAGACCACTGTCGTGGTCAAAATAACCATTCCAGTTTTTACCGTCGTACCTGCTCAGGCCGAAATAGGATGAAACCCATATTATGCCGTTAGCATAATAGGTAGCAGTTGTAATATCATGTACCGGTCCGTCATCCGGCATGAGGTCAATTTCCATAAATCCGTCAGGGTCGGTATAATCTCTGAACTTTTTGGTTTGGTTATTATATTCAATGACTCCTCCCCCCCAGGCTGCGATCCAGACCTTCCCTTCACCGCCTGAAAGAGCATAGGTCCATGGTTCATGCATAGGAGCGTTTAACTCGGTGAATATTTCCCATTGCTTGGTTTCGGTATTATAACGTCCTGCTCCACCACCGGTGGCGACCCATACATCCTTCCCGTAACAGCACACATTGTAAACCAGGTCATTAGGCAGGCCGCTGTTAAACTGGTTGAATGTTTCGAACTTACCTTCCGAAAACCGGCTCAAACCTCCAAGGGTGCCGACCCAGACATCACCGGTTGTCTCGCTTACATCAATTGAGACCACCCCGTTATGTGCAAGTCCATCCTCCGAAGTATAGGTGCGCCATTTCCCGTTTTCGTAAAGGGCAAGACCGTCATGAGTACCTGCCCATACACGATCATCGTCAATTTTTACCGCATAAGCCTTATCCGAAGGAAGACCGTCTTTGGTTGTGAAATTTTGCCAGTGTCCATACACAGGCATTGCTTTGGCTTCCTTTATCACCGAGGAACTGCTTCCGGGACCGGGATCAAACTTATCCTGATGATATAAGACTATTTCATTCAGATTTTCCTTCCTTTCACTCTTCTCTGCCTTCGCGGGTTTTCTTAAAAACAAAATAGCCGCAAAAATAATAACAAGAGCAACGCTGGTTATGAAAACAAATTTTAAAGAGTTCTTTTTCATGGATTATTATTGGATTTATTTTATTGTTTATGTCTGAATGAGGCACTAAGAGTTTTAGAAACCTTTGGTTCGTATTTCTCATCCCTCAGCGATTTAAGGTATTCTACAAGCTCGTTAAGTTCAATTTTGTTAAGGTCGTTTAAGGCACCATGCTGTTCTGTTTTGCCATAGATAGTCCAAATTTCTTCAAGGGTTGCAGCACGTCCATCATGAAGGTAAGGGGGCGAAAAGATGATATTGTTAAGATGAGGCGTATCAAAAAGAATTGAATCATCACTGGCTGCTAGCGTACCTACATCTGCCATTTTTTTATTTGTAAAATAAGGAGCAGGGTGGCAGGTAACGCAACGGTTTATAACCGGTATTTCAAATCCTTTGTTATCGTGAGTTCTTTCGAAAATCTCCTTTCCGCGTTTTTGAGCCTCAGTAAGTTCCCCTTTGGGATTATAAAGCAAGTTTGGAGGATTGGGTACTCCCGACATTATATATGCCGAAATAGCATCCAGTTCTTTGTAACTGAAAGCCTCGTTTCTTGTCAGAACAGTCGAAAAGCGCATTCCATCCTGCTTGTAAATACTCTGGTTTTTACCGTTCCATTTATATGGTGGAGTATCCCCGATATTCCTGAGCGATTGCGTATTTGTCATATTTCTGCCCATATCTTTCGATGCCATATTGTAGACTAACCCGTCTTCATGTGTATCAGGATGACAGGTGTAACAGGAATATTGTGACTGGAAAGTGTGACCGGCATTGTTGAGCAGACGGCGGCCCTGGCGTGCCACTGTTATCCTGGCCGGTCCTCCGAGTGGTATTTTACCAATGGTTTCAAGGCTTTCAGTGCTGATTATGGCTATTCTGTCATCAAGATGCTCTGCAACATACAGCTTCTTTCCGTCAGGCGATAGTGCCATTCCCTTCGGGTTTGCTCCCGTGGAAATACGTTTCAGCACTATTTTGCTGCTTGTGCCCAGGTAGTTGGAATATGCAGCAAGCATCCTCTCATCCGATTCAGAAATAAGCTTCCTTAATGCGTCTAAATCAATTACGGATATAAGATCAACCCCGGCATGGGATACAAAGGCTTTTTTCCCGTCAGGAGTTATTGCAATATCAAAGGGATCGGCATAATAGGCATTAGGTTCGTCAAGAAGCAACTGTATGGTTCTTCCACCTGGTTTCTGCTCAACAATGGCTATACCGTTTGTCATCATCCATCCTCTTTCAATCTGAATTGTCGGAACATTATTTTTAGGTCTTATCAGGGGAATTATTGCCAGGTCACCCGAAGGAGTAAAGGCGATATTCTCCATCATATAGGCCTGTTTAATATCCATGCGTTCGGCAATCCTCTGTCTTTTATCATTCACTACTGTAAGCTCGCACTTCAGGGAGTCTCCATATGGTAAGCCAAGTGTCCGACGGCTTGTGACCATAACCGTATTGCCCTCAGGACTGATCTCCACTCCGGTAGGATTATTCCCTGTAAACAATCTTTTTCGCTCAGCTCCTGAGGTGAGGTCAATTATTGACAGGTCGGATGAAAATGAATTGGCTGAATAAAGGGAGTTTCCGTCAGCACCAAGGGCCAGACCGGCCGGTCCTCCCCCTGTTCCAAAAGTATCAGTGACGACATATTTTTCAAGATCAATTACCGACACATTATCTGACCACTGGTTGCTTACATAGGCAGTTTTTCCGTCCCTGCTCAGGACAACGCTGTGCGGATGTACGCCCACTTCAATCTCTTTTATGACCCTGTTTCTTTCAGTGTTAACAACCAGCAGGGCATTGCCTTCTTCTGCAATAACATAGAGGTAATTTCCATCAGGTGATACTGCCAGGTTAAATGGCGAATAATATTTCGCATTGACAATCTTTGAAATAATGCCTGACTTCTGAATATAAAGGTGGCATGATGCGCATTTCAGAGGATGGTCCGTGGTAGCAGTCAGATTATTGACATGTTCCCTGGCCCAGCGGTGATAAGGCTTATGAATTACAACACCAAGAATGACTAGTATTGCTGCCGGTATAATTATTTTTACGAATCTTCCCATACTATTCAAGTTCTACTATCTTCTCTTTAACATCAGTTATATGAACTGGTATAATTACCGGTGATTTTTTAATTGCAAGTGACACTATATTTTCAGGAGCCAGCTCAGGATTTTCGTGGCATCCTATACATCCGCGCCGTTCATTTGGACGTATCCATAGCCAGGAACAGGGACCGCTGATTACATTGCCGTCTTTATCAAGCGTTCTGATCCGGAAAGGTTTATCTGCCATGACCTTCAGCTGAAATGAGCCGTCTTTTTCTACATCAACAACTCCGTAGGTTGTATCAACACCAAGAACCTCGATCTTAACGGCTTTTCTAATTGCAGCGGAATTATCCGGAAAAAAAGGATCTTTGAAATTAATGTCCTGGCATAAAAGCAAACCTGTTTTCACCTGCATATCCACTTCACTTGGTAATTTTTTTGGTCTTTCATACGGTTTGACCCTGACGATATCAAGTATATGATAATCAGGATCATTAAATACTGACTGGCCGAGTGATCTCTTCTCAGGATTAAACTCATAAAGCGCAAAACGATCTGAATCAAACATACGGTAGGATACAAGATATTTGTCGGGCCGGAGTGGAAGTACGTTATAAAAATCTCCTGAGATCCCTGCTGACAGGTCAGTTCTTGTATGCAAAGGCCTGTTATAGCTTATTGAAACCAGTCTGCCCTTGGTCTGGTTTTCACTATCAGATTCAACAAATACAATCCTGCCATCGTCAGTTTCATGTGCGCGGCTCAGGAGTATGCTGTTCCCGGGACCAGTGTAGAACTTATCAGCTTTTGTACCGTCAGGACGCATAACTGCCAGCATTGGACCTCCCTGAACCGGAAATAATTGTTGCTTAACTGTAAGCAGGCGGCCATCTTTTAATACAGTTGTGGCAAGATTGTCATCGGGGCTGAATGTTATCTGCCTGAGGTCCGAGCCATCACCATTGCATGTATAGAGGCACTGTGCCGACTTTACTGTATCATTGATCGTCAGTCTGCTGAATACAATTCGTTCACCTGGCAGATAGACGGGGTCAGTACACTCTTCCGGGCCTGAAGTAACCTGCCTGTATTTAAGAGTCTTCAGGTTCATTTCCCAGATCTGCCATGGATCATTTTCTTTTTGCTGTCCTGCAAAGAGTATGAACTTCCCGTCATAAGATATTTCAGGGAAGCATGCTGAATAGAAATCTCCTGTCAGTGTTTTATGTGAACCTGGTCTTTGTACATCGATTGAACTGATCCTTGCTCCGGGTAAATTACGCCAGGATACCCCACTTGAATAATCCGGAAGCTGTATATTTCCCGGAGCTTCCGTAAGGATCAGTTTATTGTCGTCTGAGGCATTTCTACTGCACGATACACTTATCGTACACGCCAGCCCTATTAGAATAATTTTATTTAAAATAAGTGACCTCTTTATCATAAAGGACCAGTGGTTTTAGGGTTCTTTTACTTCGAGTATCTGGTTGGCTTTTACATTCTCCAGGACCTGAATCTTTCCCGAGGGCCATTTTATTTCAATCCTTTCAACAATTTCATTCCTGGCTAATCCGAAATGTATTCTCGGATCATTCTGCGAAAGGTACCCGGTCGTAGTTTTTTTCTGGGCTATCTGTGTTTTGCCTCCTGAAGTTATTTTAACTCTTGCGCCTATCCCTTCTCTGTTGCTGGTGGTACCTTCCAGATCAAGCAGAAGCCAGTTATTCTGGTTCCCCTTGTTGTTCCTAAGAAAAACTGCCAGGCTGTTAAGATTAACTATGAATATATCAAGATCGCCATCATTGTCATAATCCCCAATGCTCGCACCCCTTCCCACATGTTCTTCGCTGAAATACTTTCCGAGTTCCAGGGAAACATCCTTGAATATTCCGTTCCCTTCATTCTCAAAGAGCTGATCTTCCTGACCATATAAGTGCTTTAGCGCGCCGTTGGTCTTAAAAATGTCCTGATCGCCATCGTTATCATAATCCAGGAAAGAAGAGGACCATCCGACGAATTGTGCTGCCTGCATCGATATGTTTGATGATACTCCCTTATCCGAGAATATTCCGTTTCCCAGATTTTCATAAAGAGAACAATATGTATCGTCTGATACAAAAAGGTCGAGCAGTCCATCATTATTATAATCAGCAAAGTCGACTGACATGCTTACAGTAGCTTCTCCACCCTGTGAGAAGGCGGTCCCTGACATAGTTCCCTTATCAACAAATCCCTTGCCGCCTTCATTGTGCCACAGATAATTCAATGTATGATCGTTTGCAACAAAAACATCAATGAACCCGTCTTCATCATAATCAGCTGCACCAACACCCATTGCCCTTCCATCAATGTCGGTTATTCCCATTTTTTCTGTTACATCCTCAAAAGTACCGTCGCCCTTATTATGATAAAGGATATCTTTCTGGGCATCGTAGGCCATAGGTCCCGGAAATCCGTCTGGAGCATAATAATACTTGTAATTCGGATCAAAGGCAAGATAATTTCCCACATAGAGATCGAGAAAGCTGTCATTGTCGTAATCTGCCCACACGGCACCGACACTACATTCATTTCCACCTGCAATATTTGCCCTTTTTGTAACATCAGTGAATGATCCATTGCGGTTATTCTTCAGAAGCACGTTCGGCCCGTAATTGCTTATAAAAAGATCAGGATAGCCGTCATTGTTGAAATCACCGGCAACAGCACCCATGCTATACCATGGTCCGCTTACACCTGCCTTCTTAGTAACATCTTCAAATGTTCCGTTGCCCATGTTCCTGTAAAGATGATTTCCGGGCATTTCTGATGGCTTTTGGCTCTTGCTCACGCCTTCAAGCCATGTGCCGCTGCATGCATATATATCTATATAGCCATCCTGGTCAAAGTCGAGAAATGCAGCTCCGCCGCCATCCGACTGTATAATATTGGTCAGGTCATCATCGCCGATGGAGTGAACAAAATCAAGTCCTATCTGCTGGCCGATCTCCTGAAAATAGTCATCGGTCGGGGCTGCAACAGCTGCATCTGATTTATCAGCAGGTCTGGGAGTAATCCTGCTGCCCTGATGGCAGCCGGTTAAAAGTATTATCACTAAAAAGAGAATGGGAACAAATAAATTGTGTCGCATAACAGGTTTA
>DOTV01000057.1 GCA_003520925.1 Bacteroidales bacterium
TCATTGTCATTTACAAATTTATATACAGGACTGTCTTCCCGCTGGGAGGTTTTAAGAGGGGAAATTACACTCCCTTTTCCTAAAGTAGTGATAATGAAATCCTCGTACTTCATTTTAACCGGATTTGAGTTTGAAAATCAGCCGTTGTATGAGAACAGAATCTCCATACAATCCAAATTTAGCTTAAAAATATGAAGAAATATTAAAACGAATTTTATTTCAATAGAAAAACCCGCCGGAGACGGGATATGAACTAAAAAGCCGGAGATCGATCAGTTTGACTGTATTATCCGCTTTATCCTTCCGACCAGACCGTTTTCGAGCTTTACTTTAATTCCATGGGGATGAGTGGGAGCCGAAGTCAGAATTTCCTTTACCTTGCCTCCGGTAAGCCGTCCGGAGCGTTTATCTTCAGTGAGTTCAACCATTACATCAATTCCCGGTTTAATATCTGCTCTTCGTGTACCTTCCATTTCTGCCTGTTTTTGAAACGTAATTGTTATATCTTAATTCGTTGTAATATTTCAATTAAGGCTACAATGTTATATAATTTTAATTTACGAAAACAAAAAAGATGTTATTGTTTTGATCAGATAACGAAGTTTGCTGATCAATAGGCTCCTTTGATCCGTGTCTCTATCATATAGAGGCCTTTGCTTGCGGTTATAAAAAGGGATTTTCTGTTTTTTCCTCCAAAACAGACATTGGCAGTCCAGTTTTCAGGAACAGAAATATTCCCCAGCTTTTTGCCTTCTTTATCAAATACAGTGACTCCTTTTCCTGTAAGATAAATATTACCATTCGTATCTATCGTCATGCCATCGGATCCCATTTCGCAAAACAGCTTTTTCCCCGAGAGGCTGCCATCGGAATTTATTGTATAGGACCAGGTTTTATTGCCTTTTATATCAGCAACATAGAGTGTTTTACCATCAGGGGTTCCGATAATTCCGTTAGGCTGAAGCAGCTCCTCTTCAATCCGTTTCAAGGTATTATGACCGGGGCTCAGGTAATAAACACACTGCTTTTCCTGGGGCATTTCCGAATGGTTCCACCAGCCCCTCATGTAAAAAGGATCGGTAAGAAAAATGCTTCCGTCGGGAGCTACCCAGAGATCATTCGGGCCATTGAGAAGTTTTCCTTCAAATGTATTCAGTATCGGTTCAATTTTTTTATCAGGTCTGATGCACCAGAGCTCATTCTTCTCATCGGCACACGACCAGAGGTTCCCCTTGTTGTCGAAAAAGAGACCGTTCGAACGTCCCGACGGCTGCATGAATGTTGAAAGCTTTCCTTCAGTGCTCCAAATCATTATCCTGTCATTCGGCTGGTCGGTGAAATAAACATTTCCCGCCTTGTCGGGCGCAGGTCCCTCTGTGAAACTGAAATCACGGGCGAGCTTTTCAAGCTCTGCACCGGGTTTCAGGATTGCAGATAAATTATCCTTCTGTGAAAATCCTGATTGTTGAAACAGAATCATAAACACAAATAGCATCCTGATGAACTTCATAGTTACAACCAATTAATAAAACAAGCAGTTTCAATTTTTTTACCCCCCGACCCCTCAACGGGGGCTCAATAAATCAGAAAGCCAAAAAGTCACCCCTGGGGGATTTAGGGGTAAAAAACATTACATTTTTTGCACCTTCCTGATCCGTTCAATATAATTATCTATCTGCTCCGGCTTTTCAAACCCGATGATTATCATGTCAACCGTTTTAAGTCCCAGGACAAATTTGAGCGATTCGTCAATCTTCTGAGGGTCATCCTTAAGTTTACCTCCGCCTATAAGCTTCATTCCGATCACTCCTTTGCCCGATTTGTGGAACTTTTCGATAACCGGAACAACCAGCGACGGATCGCGCTGATCCATTGCCTCTCCAAAAGGATTTATCCTGACATGGATCACATCGACCCATGGATGCCCGGAAGCCACTTTGAGTGCATCGAATGAATGAACTGATAATCCATGTGCCCTGATTATGTTTTTTGCTTTAAGGGTTTCAAGTCCATCCATAAATCTTTTCTGCTCATCCGACCATCCTCCGGTTGTCATGCAATGCAGCTGGACAAGGTCAATATAATCTGTATTCAGTTCTTTTCTGAAGCGGTCAACCACAACTGCAGAATCAGGCCTTTCCTTTTCGGGAATGCCTCCCGCAGTCACCCACATTTTCGTTCCAAGTACATATTTTTCCCTGGGGATACCCTTGAGTGCAGCCTGTGTGAAAGGATGAGTTCCGTAACTGTCGGCACAGTCAAAATATCTTATACCTCTTTCCCAGGCAGCCCTGATAACGGATTCAGCAACCCCTGCCCTTGTGATGTTTGAGGAACGGTTATAACCGCTATACCCGGTTCCCATTCCAAGAAGTGTGGTTTTGATTCCTGTCTTTCCCAGTGTAACAATCTCTAACGGATCGAACATACTTGCTTTCCTGTCGGGTGGAATTGCATTAACTGTCTTGCCGATAAACACTGTTCCTGCACCCGCCGCTACGGTAGCCACGAACTCCCTTCTTGTGAAATTCTTTTTTCCCATAATTCCGGATTTGAAATGTTTCTTAAATTAAAACAAAATAAAGATATTTTAAGTTCACATAACCAAAAACCTGATATTTATTGAAGAACGCTGACCTTAAGATGCGAAGGATATTTGGCGTCATGGTATATCCTTTGCGTTGCCTTCTGGAAATCGCTGTCGGAGCATTTATAGATATCAACGAATTTCTGAGGATTTCTGTCAACGAGAGGGAACCATGAATTCTGAACCTGGACCATTATCCTGTGTCCTTT
>DOTV01000169.1 GCA_003520925.1 Bacteroidales bacterium
CTTTACTGCATCTACCAGTTTTGGCAGAACCTTCATTGCATCACCTACTATACCGTATTGCGCTGCTTCGAATATCGGAGCATCCTTATCGGTATTTATTGCTACAATGTATTTTGAAGAGCTGATCCCTGCCAGATGCTGAGTTGCACCAGAAATACCGAAAGCAAGATAAAGGTTAGGTGAAATTATTTTCCCGGTTTGTCCGGTATGCTCCTCGTGAGGTCTCCATCCTTCGTCGGAAACCGGTCTGGAACAAGCTGTTGCCCCGTTGAGCAGGGAAGCCAGCTCAACAAGAGGCGCCCAGTTATCAGGCGACTTCATACCTCTTCCTCCTGAAACCACAATATCGGCATCGGTAAGCAATATTTTTCCTGTCTGTTTATGGGTCTCAGTAACTACTGTTTTTACCAATGACCCGTCTATATCTATTACCAGAGTTTCAGGTGAGGCACCTGTTGGCTTTTCAATTAAGTCAAAGGAATTCTGTGCAAGGGTTATTATCCTGATATCGGTTTTTATTACAACATGTGCATAAGCGTTTCCCGAGTACGCCCTTTTATAAACTGTGAACGGATCAAGACTAAGCGGCAGTTTGCTCACACCTGATCCTATCCCTGCTTTCAGCCTGACAGATAACCTCGGAGCAAGAGCTTTACCGGTAATATTATTGGAAAAGATAATAAGCTTTGAGCCCATTTCCAGTGCATAATCTGCAATTATTTTTGCAAATGTCTGGTTATCAAGGAGTGTCAATCCGTTTCCAATCAGGTTAATTATCCTCGAAGCACCATATTTAGCAAGCTTTTTAAGTTCATCATCATCCGCTTTGCCTAATGTTAAGGCAACAACTTCCGTTTTCATCATTTCGGCCACAGAAGATGCATATGAGACAAGCTCATAAGAGAGCTTCTTGAATTTCCCATCCCAATTTTCGGTATATACTAAAACTGACATATGATGATTTTTTCGTAATAATTATTAAATGACTTTTGCCTCATTTTGAAGTAGCCCGATGAGCTGACCCGGTGTTTCAGAGTCGATGAACTTACAGGCAGCACGCGGGGAAGGTTTTTCAAACCCTGCAATCTCAGTAAGAGATTCAACAGCAATGGGTTCATATAATCTTACAGGTTTCGATCTGGCGGTCATGATCCCCCTCATGGAAGCTATCCTTGGCTCCTTTGCGATCCCCTTTTGTACGACTGCCACAAAAGGAACTGGAACTTTCACACTTTCCCTGCCACCATCAATTTCTCTTGTAAGTACAGGCGTTCCATTTTCAATATTCACTCCGGAAACCGAAGATACAGATGGAATTCCAAGGAATTCTGAAATCATCCCTCCCACCGAAGATCCATTGAAGTCGCTCGATTCTATGCCGCAAAATATGATGTCAAATCCCTCTTTTTTTATCACTTCGGCCAGCTGGGCTGCAACAGAAAATGCGTCCGGAGCATTGTAATTGATCCTGATTGCATCATCTGCACCAATTGCCAGCGCTTTTCTGATAGTTGGTTCGGATCCCGAAGCACCAACATGCGCAACTGTAACGGAATTCACACCGTTTGACTGAACATCCTTCAATTCCAGTGCCCTTGTCAGCGATAATTCATCCCAAGGATTTATGACCCATTGAATTCCTGCAGTATCGATTGAGGAATTCCCTTCAGCAAATTTTATTTTTGTCGTAGTGTCAGGAACATTGCTGATGCAAACCAGTATTTTCATCCGTTGCGAGTTAAAAGTTTGTAATTTTTCAGCCTTCGAGGCGGCAAATATAATAATTATAGCTTCATTTCCAAATCCGGGATTAATAGTTGTCAATTTACGTTCGAAAATATAAAACAGATCAACTTTCTGCATTACTGAATATTATCCTGGATATTACTTTTCATGACACGAGTCAGTCGACAGATACAGATGAAAACCGGCTTCTCAATATTTTTATTAAATTCGCACGCCCTGTAAATTAGAAGCCAACCAGTGAAAAACAATATCAGAATATACGGTGGAGTCCTTCTTGCAATGCTTTTCTGGGCATTCTCATTCATCTGGTTTAAAATTGCAAATGAGACATTCCGTCCTGTTACAATAGTCTTTTTACGCCTTGTCATTTCAATCATTATACTGACTTCCTATCTTACATATAAAAAGAAATTCGTCAGGATCAGAAAAGAGGATCGCAAGCTGTTCCTGATGCTAGCAACCTTTGAACCCTTTCTTTATTTCCTTGGGGAGAGTTTCGGCCTGACCTACGTCTCAGCCACAGTAGGCTCAGTTGTGATCTCCACAATTCCTGTAGTGGCTACCATCGGAGCATGGATCTTCTTTAAGGAACGACTGAAAATAATTAATTATGCCGGTATAATAATTTCATTTCTTGGCATAATAGTATTTGTCCTGAACAGGGATGGTTCACTTGTATTTAATTTCAAAGGCCTAAGTCTCCTGGCACTAGCAGTTTTTTCGGCTTCAGGCTATAACCTTACCCTGAGCAGGCTTGTAGGGGGTTATGAACCTGTATTTATTGTTAATTTGCAAAACACTATTGGTGCGATACTGTTTCTGCCCGTATTCTTTATATATGATTTTAACCATCTTATATCGACTCCCCTGACCTTTAGCTCATTGACACCTGTCTTTGAGCTGGCAGTTTTTGCTTCATGCGGGGCATTTATCCTTTTTGCTTATTCAGTCAGGAATATGGGCATCACCAGGGCGAATGTCTTCACCAACTTCATTCCAATTTTTACTGCATTTTTTTCATTCCTTATCCTCGGAGATAAGCTGACCGTTCAGAATATTGCCGGTATGGCTATTGTCATATCAGGACTGATAATGTCGCAGATGAACGGTAATCATAAAAAAAGTGATGATGCTCTGATCCTTACGGGAAAGACTGCCTAGAATTTCTGGCCAAAGAGATATATTTACAATCATTTTCAAAATAATGGCAGGGCGACTTAAAGCCATATCTATATTTATACTGCTGTCAGTTTCAGGCTTTTCTCAGACTGGCGGTAATGATGTTTACAGCTTTCTCAATCTCACTCATTCAGCTCTTGTTTCTTCCCTTGGCGGTTCAAATGTTTCACTGACAAGCAGGAATCTGAACCTGGCCTGGAGTAATCCGGCCCTTCTTGATTCGAAAATGGACAGAAGCCTGGCTTTAAACTATGTAAATTATTTTGCCGGCATCAATTATGGTCTGGCTATCTATTCAAGATCTCTGAAAGAAGCAGGGAATATTGCAGGTGGAATAACGTACCTGAATTACGGATCTTTTACCGAAGCTGATGCTTCCGGGAACATCACAGGTTCATTCAGTGCTTCTGAATCTGCACTTGCGGTGATCTATTCCCGTGAAATTGATTCGATGTTTACAGCCGGGATCAACTTCAAACCTGTGATTTCGGCTCTTGAAAGATACACTTCGCTTGGATTTGCAGTCGATCTTGGTTTCTCATGGCATAACAGGCAAAATCTTATTTCGGCAGGTATTGTTTTAAGAAATATGGGTTGTCAGATAACATCTTATGCAGGCGAACCAGCTGGTAACACCCCGTTTGAGGTTATGGCAGGCTTCTCTGCAAGACTGAAACATGCACCTTTCAGGTTCTCGTTTACTCTCAGGCACCTGGAAAAATATGATCTTACTTACAAGTTTTCAGAATCTGAATTGAATCAGGAAAAGAGAGCTCCAGAGTTCCTTGAAAACATGTTCCGGCATACCGTTGCCGGAGTTGAGGTGATTCCACATAAGAATTTCTATATGAGTATCGGATATAATCATCAGAGAAGAAGCGAGTTGCGGACAGAATCCAAGGCAGGAGGAACAGGTTTCTCCTGGGGTTTCGGGATCAATGCCTCGGTAATGACTATTGAATTCGGACATGCTTCATATCACCTTGCAGGAGCATCGAATAATGTCTCTTTGATAATGCGGCCTAATCTTTTATACAAAAAGCTCCGGAATTGAAAATACTTTGTTTTTAAACTCATTATTTACAACCTTTGTGCAGGTTTTTTCCTATGCCCGGCATCTGGCAGGGAGCAGGGAGCACGGAGCAGAGCTGGGGGAAGGAAACTGGGGGCAAAAGAATCAAATTACTATGGCTAAGAAACTTATAATAGCAATCGACGGATACTCATCATGCGGCAAGAGCACTTTTGCAAAGGCAATAGCCAGTGAACTGAATTATATTTACATTGACAGTGGAGCTATGTACCGCGCAGTGACCCTCTATTGCCTGAAGAAAGGATATGCAGGAAAAGGCGAACTCAAAATGGATGGAATTCTGGCTGATATCAAGGATATTCATATATGTTTTAACTACAATCACGATATCGCTGAATATGAAACCTTTCTGAATTCTGAAAATGTTGAGCGTGAGATCCGCGGTTTTGAAGTTTCATCACATGTGAGCCGGATAAGCCAGATACCGGAAGTCCGCTCACGTATGGTGGAACTTCAGAGACAGATAGGAGTCTTTAAGGGCATCGTTATGGATGGACGGGATATCGGTACGGTTGTATTTCCCGACGCGGATCTTAAAATTTTTATGACAGCTTCCGTCGACATAAGGGCCGGAAGAAGATTCGATGAGCTTATCCATAAGAATATTGAAGTTGAATTTGAAGAGATAAGAAGAAATATAATTGCACGCGACATTGCCGACGAGAACAGGGATATAAGTCCCCTGAGAAGAGCTAAGGATGCTATGGTATTGGACAATAGCAGAATGACAGTTGCCCAACAGATGGAATGGGTAATGAATATCATTAATCAAATGCTTAATGAAGGTTGAGATCGATATAAAGTCGGGATTCTGTTTTGGTGTGCGGAATGCTGTTGAGATTGCAGAAAAGGCTCTCCGTGATGGTGAAAAGGTATTCTCTCTCGGACCTATAGTACATAATGACAAAGAGGTCGAACGATTAGCATCACTCGGACTCGTTTCAATTAACCATGACCAATTCCGGAAACTTAAAAACTGCAAAGTGCTTATCAGGGCACATGGCGAACCTCCCGAAACTTACTCGACAGCTGAAAAAAATAACATCACAATAGTTGAGGCGACCTGCCCTATTGTAAAGAAAATGCAATCAGGAATTAAGGACACCTGGGAAAAATACAAAATGAACAACGGGCAGATTGTAATTTACGGTAAACCTGGTCATGCAGAGGTGATTGGACTGCTTGGTCAGACAGATAACCAGGGAATTCTGATTTCAAATTCTTCCGATACAGATAAAATAGACTTTTCACGACCGGTTGCTCTTTTTTGCCAGACAACAATGGAACTGAATGACTTTAATTCTGTTAAAGAATTGATATATAATAAAATGAAAGAACAGGGGGTTTTAGACCCTGATCACAATTTAGTTGTAAAAAGCACCGTCTGCGGACAGGTTTCAAACAGGGAACCCCATCTAAAGGTTTTTGCCCGTGAACATGATGTAATAATTTTTGTCAGCGGAAAAGAGAGCTCCAATGGACGTATGTTATATGCTGTCTGCAAAAGTGTTAATCCTGATACTCATCTTGTTTCCTCTTCTGAAGAAATTGAAAAATCATGGTTTGACGGTAAGAGGTCGGTCGGGATCTGTGGTGCAACTTCAACACCGAGGTGGCTGATAGAAAATATAAAGGATTTTGTTTTAACTCTCTGATTCTGCATATATCCTTACAGACATCTTGAAAGAATAGCTAATTTTACGGCCTCAATTTTAACCTATGACAAAATCAAAAGTATATTTCACGAATCTCCGCACCAGACCATCGGTAAACCTTCTTAAAAAGCTTGAAAACCTGGTTGTAAAAGCAGGGATCGGCAGCATCGATTTCGAAAGGAAAATTGTTGCCCTTAAGATTCATTTCGGCGAACCCGGAAATCTTGCATACCTGCGTCCGAATTATGCTGCACATATAGTAAAATATCTAAAATCAAAAGGAGCTTTGCCTTTCCTGACTGACTGCAACACATTGTATTCCGGCAGGCGATCGAATGCTCCGTCGCATATAGAGGCGGCATTCGAAAACGGATTCAATCCGATTTCAGCTGGCTGTCCGGTAATTATTGCCGATGGTCTAAAAGGAACTGAATTCCGGGAAATCGAAGTTAACCTTGAACTCTGTAATTCGGCAAAAATAGGTTCTGCCGTTGCCGATGCCGATATAATAATCTCATTGAACCACTTCAAGGGGCACGAACTTACGGGATTCGGAGGAGCATTGAAAAACCTGGGAATGGGTTGCGCATCAGTCGGCGGAAAATTATTCCTTCATTCAGGCTCTTCCCCGAAGATCTATGAGAAGAATTGCACGGGGTGCAGGGTTTGCGAAAAGTACTGCATTCACGATGCAATTAAGGTTGGCAAAGACAAGATCGCTCATATTGATTATGAGAATTGCGTTGGCTGCGGACAGTGCGTTGCAGTGTGCCAGTATGATGCTTCGAGGGTAGTTTGGGAAAGCACCTCTGAAAACGCTTGTAAAAGAATAACCGAATATGCTCTGGCTGTAGTAAAGGACAAACCTTCCTTTCATATTAATTTCATTATGGACGTATCTCCAAACTGTGATTGCTGGGATTCGAATGACTATCCGATTGTACCTGACCTTGGAATTGCTGCTTCATTTGATCCGGTTGCCCTCGATCAGGCATGTGCCGATATGGTAACTGCAGCGCCTGCACTTCCCGGAAGCAAAATAACTGATCATGACAGCGGGACTGATATGCGTGGTAAGGATAAGTTCAAGCATGCTCATCCCGATACTTTCTGGCAGGCAGGAATTCAGCATGGATTGAAGATCGGACTTGGAAACATTGATTATGAAATAGTTAATATCTAGCTGGCTGTTTAATTGTTTTATTTATCTGATAATCTGTTTACTTTTGCCTTTTATTATATTCAAGACCTGATGAATGCAAAAATAAGTATTGCAAGGCTTTCAGTCGCATCCAATTCCCTTCTTATCGCCATGAAGCTTATTGTTGGCATCATAAGCGGATCGGTAAGCATAATTTCGGAAGCTATACATTCTTCGATGGATCTCATTGCTGCAATTATTGCGTTTTTTGCGGTAAAAGTATCTGATACTCCGCCTGATTTAAGACATCCCTACGGGCATGGCAAAGTTGAGAATATTTCGGGAGTGATTGAAGGAGTCCT
>DOTV01000045.1 GCA_003520925.1 Bacteroidales bacterium
TGAATTTGTTAATATCTCAAAATCAGTAACCGAAAAGAGCATAAATATATGTCCTACAGGAGCACTGGGTCATCTGGATAATATTGAGAATAAATGACTAAACTCTTCAAAATATTTGTTTTATTTCAGTTGACTGTCTATAATGGGTTTTCACAGATTGATGACCAGGAGTGGATCAATTTCAGGGGCAAGCCTGATCTTTCAGGATTTACGCTTAATGAATTGCCTTTATCTCCTTCCCTTGTCTGGAGTCTGTCTACAGGGGCCAGGACAAAATCGTCACCTGTTGTCAGCGGAGGTATGATTATCTTCGGAAACGACAAAGGTTCGGTCATTGCAGCCGGAACCGACGGAAAGATTAAATGGAAGTATGAAGGAGGCACAGCGGCCGAAGCACCACCCCTGATCTATGAGAATAAGGTTATAATTGGCTTTAATGACGGCTCGTTGCATTCTATTGATAAAAACACAGGTAAGCTTGTCTGGAAATACAAAACCGACAGTCAGATTGCAGGGTCTGCAAATTCATGGTCGACCGGAAAAAAGTCAGGGATAGTAATTGGCAGCTATGATTATTATCTTCATTCTGTTGATCCCGGCACAGGCAGGCTTCAGTGGAAACTCGAGACGCAAAATTATGTAAACGGAACCCCGGCCGTTGCAAATAACAATATAATCTTCGGGGGATGCGATGGCTTTATTAGAATTGTAGATGCCTATACAGGAAAGGAGAAGGACACAATTCAGATTGGTACATATATTGCCTCCTCTCCTGCATTGTCAGGTGGAATGGCATGTTTTGGCGATTATGACGGGAATTTTTTCTGTCTCGATATGCTTTCAGGAAAAATAGGCTGGTCCATTCCTGCAGGTGAAACATCGGGGTCGGTCGTTGCAATCCCTGCAATAAGCAGGAATTCAGTAATTATTGGTAATGAAGACAAGTATTTATACTGCTACGATTTAATATCGGGTAAGCTCAGGTGGAAGTTCAGGACTAACGGAAGGATAGTCGGTTCGGCAGTTGTCAACACCTCAAAGGTAATTTTCGGGAGTACCGACGGATATATTTATATGCTGAACATTCAGGATGGGAAAAAACTCTGGAGCTTTAATGCCGGAGCTCCGGTAAGCAGTTCTCCTGCAGTGACAAAGGACAGGTTCTACTTTCTGACTGAAGACGGAAGGCTGCTGGCATTTGGAAATAAATAACTCCTCTGTGCCCCTCCGTGATCCTCAGTGGAACCCTGTGTAAGTTTTTCTTTACACAGAGAAACACAGGGAAGTCACAGAGATCCACAGAGATAAGATATCAGTAAATTGAAAATAATTTATCTTATTACAGGATCGGGAGGATCATTTTATTGCGGGAACTGCTACCGTGATATGCTATATGTGAGAGCTATCCGCAAAGTTCCGGGTATTACGGCGAGTGCTATCCCTCTTTACCTTCCTCCCGATAAAACCACAAGTGAAGAAAGCGGTTTCGACAAGAACGTGTTTTTCGGTGCAATTTCAATGTACCTGCGCGAAAAAGTCAGATTTCTTAAAAATATGCCTGCAGTTCTTGATAAATTCTTCGATTCAAAACTATTTCTGAAGTTTGCGGCGAAACAGGCCGGTACAACAAGCACCGAAGGATATGAGGAGCTTACTATTAATATGATAGAAGGCGATAATGCATTCCGGAAAAATGAAGTCGACAGGCTCGTGAAGTACCTGCTCAGGGACGGGAAACCGGATATTATTCATCTTTCGAATGCCCTTATATTGGGAATTGCACGGCAGCTTAAGAAAAGAATTGATGTAAAAGTAGTATGCTCCCTTCTTAATGAAGATGACTGGATCGATGACATGGCTGAGCCTTTCCGTTCCAGAGCCTGGAAAATGATTGCAAAAGAGGCCGGCTATGTCGATGTTTTTGTAACTCCAAGCAATTACTACAAAGATCTCTTCATAAGCAAAACAGGAATCAAGGGTGATAATGTTATGGTTGTTCCGCTTGGATTTGATCCGGAGAAAGAAAATATTACGCGTACTGAAAGAGAACCGTCAGCAATTGGTTATTTCAGCAGGGCGAATAGTTACAATGGATTTGACAAGCTTGTAGATGCCTTCATAGAACTAAAGGAGAAGGATCTCATACCAGGTCTGACTCTTAATGTTTGCGGTGGGTTTACCGGTGCGGATAAACCATTTGTTTCAGCTCAGATTAAGAAAATAAGGGAGCATAAGCTGGAGAAGTCAGTTAAGATCTATCCGGAGTTCCAGGGTGATAAAAAGGCTGAATTTTTTCATGATGTTGATATTATTAGCGTGCCGGTCAGGAAGTACGACGGTTACGGATTATATATACTTGAAGCCAATGCTGCCGGAATTCCGGCAGTTCAGCCGGCCACCGGAGCCTTTCCTGAAATAATTAAAAGGACCGGAGGTGGTATCCTCTATACACCAGATACGGTTTCAGAGCTTGCTGAGAACCTGTTTAAGTTACTAAAAAACAAGGAATTGATATCCAAACTTGGAACAGAAGGAAGTAAAATGGTACGAAAGGAACTATCGCTAGGAAAAATGGCATCCGGACTTTCGGAGGTCTACAAAAAAGCTATAAATAATGCTCAGCCTAAATAAGGTATCAAAATCGTTTCATCAGAGAGGCATTGTTCTGAATGAACTTGACCTGAAAGTAAGTGAGGGTGATTCCATATCAATTTCAGGGCCATCAGGGTCAGGCAAAACCACTCTGCTGAATATTATCGGACTGCTAGACAGACCCGACAGCGGTGACATTGTTTTCAGAAGCCAGTCAATTCTGAATTACGATCAGGAACAATCAGCTTATTACAGGAACAGGAATATCGGCTTTGTTTTTCAAGATCATCTCCTCCTTCCGTATCTTTCTGTCAGGGAAAACATCCTTCTCCCGCTTCTTGCATCAGAAACTGAAGAAACAGAGTACATGAAGAAGGTTGACGGCTCACTTGAGATGATGGAAAAAACGGGCATATCTGAAATTGCGGAGAAGTATCCTTATCAGATATCAGGCGGCGAGGCACAGAGGGCGACCCTTGTAAGGGCACTTGTCAACAAGCCTTCGATCCTTCTGGCAGACGAACCGACGGGATCGCTCGATAAAAAAAATGCCGTTAATCTTGGCGACCTCCTTCTTCAGATGAACATGGCCTACGGGATAACTCTCATTCTGGCAACTCATTCACAGGAACTGGCCGAGAAAATGAAAACTCAGTACACACTTGCAGAGGGAAAGTTGATTTCAGGAATCAGTCATTAGCATCGCACAAATGAAGCTGAAAGTATTCCATATTGTCGCAAGATCAATATCTTATAATCTTAAAAATGCTGTTTATCAGGCAAGTATTATCCTGTTGCTTGCTGCTGTCATCACAGGTTCACTGCTCACAGGCAAATCAGTCAGGAAGAGCCTCCGGCAGACTTCTCTCGAAAAGCTCGGAAACACAGGAATCCTTATAAGTTCAGGGATCCGGTATTTTGACCCCTCTCTCGCTGAAAGAATATCCTCTGAAACCGGATTGAAAACAACAGGCCTGCTTGAACTCGACGGTTATTGTCAGCATTTTAGTTCCGGACAGACAGCCTCTCGCATTAAAATTTACGGAATTACAGATGATTTCTTTTCATTTCAGGGACATCCGGGGCTGGTGGTTAATAAAGGTGAAATTGCAGTAAATGAACGGCTTGCTGATTACCTTGGAATAAAAACAGGAGATGAACTTATAATCCGTTTCAATTCAATAAGCAGTATCCCGGCTGACGCACCTTTCTCTCCCGGAAAAGGTGCAACTGCTTCAATGGTTCTTAAAACGGGCGCTATTTTTACCTCTGCCAATTCAGGGAATTTCTCCCTTGGAATCACCCAGATAACTCCGATGAATATTTTCATCAATCGTTCGGACCTTGTTGATGCTGATGGGAAAATACCTGAAATTAACAGATTGCTCCTTGAGAACCAGAAGAGCATGACTGTGGATGACATTTACAAGGATCTCTGCAGTGTTATAAAACCT
>DOTV01000118.1:0-8177 GCA_003520925.1 Bacteroidales bacterium
GCTCTCTTTGCAAAGGGATTTACTAATCAGCTTTTACTCGAAGCAGGTGTTCTTTTAGTATCTATTAAAATTATAATGATGTCATACAAAAACATCCAGAATTTTAATGAACTCAAAAAAGATCTTCACGAGATAAAGAAATTATTAAAAGAAGAATAGGTCGACCCGCTGATGGTGGTTTGCGCAATCAGCCGGTGGAACTGAACAGAAATTTATTTACGATTTTTATCAATAAACTTTTCATAAACCAGCCTGGCAGCAAACAGATCAAAAAGTGCACTGCCTACAGTCTTGTATAATCTGGTTGGATTATCATCAGCTACAATATTACCTGCTATCAGGCTGCCTATCGGAAAAATACTTCTGTCAGCTATCCAATTGCTCCTTACGGGAGTTATCAAATCACCGCTCTCGTCTTTACCGTCCATGGTATCTACAAAAATCTGATCAACCTGCCTGAATAGCTGCTCCGGAAACTCCCTGCAGTCGGGTTTATATGAACCAATTCCCACAAATGTCTTTCCGGTAAATAGTTCTTTCGAATTCTTAAAAACCGGATCCTGAGAATTTGTTGCAGAAATTATAACCTGTGAATTTAGTGCAACATGATCAGAATCATTTGTAAGATGTACCCTTATGTTGGGATAACTGAAATTCATTTCAACTGCAAACCGTTTTAGATTACCGGGGTTCTGGTCAAAAGCCCAGATCTCGTCTATCTCACGCACCGAACAGGCAAAAAGGGCCTGGTAAATTCCCTGGACCCCGGTGCCAATTATACCCAAAGAATGACTATTCAGTGGCGACAGATGCCTTATACCTGCTGCGCTAACTGCTGCTGTTCGCATTGCAGTAATCATTCCCCCATCCAATATTGCAAGAGATTCTCCTGTTTTTGTATCATTCAATACAACTGTCCCATATATTGAGGGTCGTCCTTTTTCTCTGTTATCCGGACAAAACGAAACCATTTTGGTGGCCCAGTATTCATCAGTTATACATGGCATAAGAAGGAATATAGCATCACCATAATCAAGATGCATCCTCTTTGGCATAACAAACCTGCCGGTTGTTATCATCTGCAATGCAGTTTCCATAGTGTCGACCCAATCTGACTGAGAGGCAGTATCTGATATGGTCTTGCTGTCAAAAAATTCCATCAGAACTATATTTTTATACCTTATTGACTTCCTAGTAACATTCGTTGCATATATCTGGATATGTTGTAATTATTTCAAAACAGACGTATCAAAATTTAAAGATTTTTCGTTTTTAGTGACTTATAAAGTTTCAATGCAGCCGGGGTCATCGATAATCCTCCAAGACCGGTACAGCACAATGAGGAGGGCATGCTTTCACCTACAGATCTCATTGCATCAATTACCTCATCGAGAGGAATAACCGGATCAAAACCGGCAATGCTCATATTTGCAGCATTAAGTGCATTGGTAGCTCCCAGAATATTTTTCCCGAGGCATGGGACCTCAACACGGTCAGCAACAGGATCACAGATCATACCAAGAAGATTCTGCAAAGCTATTGAAGATGCATTTATTGCCTGCCCGGCCGTCCCACCCATAAGCTGTACAAGTCCGGCCGCCGCCATGGCTGATGCGGCGCCACACTCAACCTGGCATCCTCCTTCCTCCGCAGCAAAAGTATATTTGTGAGCAATAAAAACACCTATTAGTCCTGCTGCCAGAAATGCTTTTACAATGGAGCCGAAATCATCAGAAAAATCTTCTGCAACGCTGAAAATAGCTCCCCCGAGCACTCCTGCCGACCCTGCAGTAGGAGCTGCCACAATGATTCCCATTGAACTTTTTGCTTCCATTATAGCTGTCACATAGGCAATTATCTTGTTTTGAATGGTCGCGATTATTTTTTTATTCTTTTCAGCTTCGATGATCAGGTGAGACTGATGCCCGAGAATTCTGTCCTTATAGGTCGTCCCTTTCAATCCTTCATGAATAGAATTCTTAATCTTTGAAACAATATCATGCATGAGAGAGAGAGCTTTTTCAGAATCTATACCTGCACGGGCACATTCATACAAAATAGCAAGATCAGCAAGATCATAACCTTTTTGTCCGGATAATTTGAGCAACTCATCTATTGTAGTAAAAGGTAATTCTTCTTTTGTCCCGGCAAGAATTGGCATTACAGGATCGATTTCCCGTATCCAGGTAACATTTTCGGAGTCATTTATAAGATCTTTGACTTTCATGAGTAACGGGTCTCTCGATTTTATATTGATCAGAAAATTATTTTGACCTTTTTGGGTAAAACTGATCTCTGAATGATCTGTAGAATTCTTCAGAATTTGAAAAAGCTTCTGAATTTTTCCCTGAGGTTGGGATTCACAACAAATCAAGGTTTCAAAATAGTCACCTCTGACTAAAACCTCAAATCCGTTGATATTCTGCATTTCGATCATCCCTCCGCCTGTTGAAACGGCAATGAAGTGAAATTGTTCCTGCTTATTGTTTTCAACCTGGATTTTGTATGTATTAGGGTGAGAAGGTTCGAAATCTGTGATCTGAAATCTTATTTTCAATTTGCGTTCTTCAGCCAGCTCTTTATATCTTACAATGGATGGATCAAGAATACTTACTCCAAGCAGTCCGCAAATAAGACCCATTGCGCTACCATGTCCTTCATATGTTGTTGCCAGTGATCCTTTCCTGTCAAATTCAACCAGCACCTTCCCATATTCAGGAGGACAAACCTGTCTGATTATCATTCCGATGCGATGGGAAGCGGCAGTATGAGAACTGGAAGGACCCCTCATTACCGGACCTATAACATCGTTAAAAATGCTTGGCATCATTGGCTTTGGTACATTTTATTAAATAGTGAAAGATTACCTTGTTACTTAGCATTAATTATGGTTATAAAACAAATCTAATGCTATTTATCTCCTGAAAAATAAGATCCGGTTATTATTATTTATCTGCAAGCTTTAAGAAAATATCTGGCTCAATCTTTCCCAAGTTTATAGATTTTAAATGGTTCTGTATCAAATTCCACAGTACCATCAGAATGTTTTGTGACTTTTACTTTCTTCCCGTTATTCTTTACAAAACTGAGGTTGCCGGCATGTAACCTGCAGGATTGCCCGGCTTTTGACAGAATTTCAACTGATGTCACTTCCCTGGCTTTCCAGCTGAACTTAAGTTCGAAAGCTCCTCTTGCACATACCCCGTTAATAGAACCGTCAGCCCAGTCATCAGGAAGGGCTGGCAAGAGATCTATAACTCCTTCGTGAGATTGTATTAACATCTCTGTTATTGCAGCTGTTACTCCAAAGCTGCCATCGACCTGCAGGGGAGTATAGCATTTGGCAAAAAGTTGAGGGTAACACTGCTCGTTAATATACCCCTGAAATATTTTGTATGCCCTGTTCCCATCATATAAACGTGCCCAGAGACTCATTTTCCAGGCCCTTGAAAACCCGGTACCGCCGTCTCCGCGTTGTTCAAGCACTTTTTTGACAGGATCTGTTAACTCTGGTGTTCTTTTTGCTGAAATAACATTTCCAGGATAGAGACCATAAAGGTGTGAAAAATGACGATGTTTATCCTCCATCTGATCCAGATCATCAGACCATTCCTGAAGTGCACCGCTAGCTCCAATTTGAGGTGGAACAAGTCGTGCTCTTGCTTTCGTAACCATTCCTGCAAAATCCTTATCTAATCCAAGCACTTCAGATGCTTTAACGTAATATCCAAAGAGATCAGTCAGTATCTGCATATCGATCGATGAACCGGCACAAATAGTTGTAAAATAGTACATAGCGGTCACTTCATCGAAGAAGTATCTATACCCGGGTCCTTTTGGCGGATTTTCAGGTGAAGTGGATGGATTGGTAATTAACCATTTACCATTTGGGTGCTCAACGAGAAAATCCATAAAGAATTCAACCGAACCTTTGATTATAGGATAAACCTCCTTCAGATAATCATTGTCAAGAGTAAAGAGATAGTGTTCCCACAGGTGTGTCGTTAACCATGCTCCTCCGACCGTAAATGTACCCCATGTTGGCCCGTCCATCGGTGCTGCTACTCTCCAGATATCAGTATTCTGATGAAAAACCCAGCCTCTTGCACCATAGTGTTCTTTTGCAACCTGGCCTCCCTGATCTGTAAGTTCTTTAACCATTTTAATCAGTGGTTCAGTCAATTCCGACAGGTTACCTGTTTCTGCCGGCCAATAGTTCATTTCCGTATTAATATTTGTTGTGTATTTTGAATCCCACGATGGATTCATGTCCTTGTTCCATATTCCCTGAAGGTTGGCAGGTTGTGTCCCGGGACGGGATGATGATATCAGAAGGTACCTTCCAAATTGATAACAAAGTGAAGCTAATTGTGGATCAGGTGCGGCAGCAAAGCTCTTCAGCCTTTCGTCAGTCGGAAGATACGAGGTCATTGTTGAAGGAAGAGTAATTGTAACTCTGCCAAACAGAGATTTATAATCCTTCACTGCAGCTTCCTTTATCCAGTTATAGGACTTGCCTTCGATGCCTTTCAGATATTTATCAACTCTTTCCTGACAATCGGCACTTACATCCTTGTAATTAATGAAGTTTGTTGCAGCAACAAAATACAGTGTCACGGCATCAGCATTTTCAATAATAAGATCATTATCGTCGACTTTCACAGTACCTCCTTCAGCCGCAGCTTTCAATCTGGCCTCATATCGGACTTTCCCCTCTATACCCATATAGTCGCCCGATTTACCTGATAGTCTCAAACCATCATTCCCAACTCCATCCATTCTGAAATAATCAGTTGCGTAGTTCGACATGGAACTATTTCTTTCACCATGCAGCTCGGCAGTAAAAGAAACACTTCCGGGTTTATCAGCTGTAAGTCTTATTGCTATTGTCTGCTCAGGTGCTGAGGAGAAGACTTCTCTCAGGTAGGTAACCCCATTTACTGTGTACTGAACAGATGTTATTCCTGTTTTAAGATCGAGCCAGCGCTTATAGCCGTTAACATCCTTCTCATTTTTAAATGAAAGAATGAGATTTGCAAGAGCCTGATATTTCTGCTGTTCAACCGGATAACCTATCAGATATCTTCCAAAAAGCTTATGTGCCTTAATTGGATTCCCCTGAAAGATATCCTTCTGAATTTCCGGTAATACCTTGTAACCACCTTTAACTAAAGTTGAATATGGACCTCCGGACCAATATGTTTCTTCATTAAGTTGGATTCTTTCTTCTCCGTATTTTCCAAATACCATTGCTCCAAGACGACCATTTCCTACTGGAATGGCTTCCTCCCATACCGAAGCCGGAGATCTGTACCATAGTGTTGTTGAAGGATCAAAACTCTTGTTATCTATTGAATTTGAAATATTTATATCCTGACCTCTGGAAGAATTAAATGAAGAGAAGAGAAGGAGTAAAAAGGCAAATGAGTTTTTTTTCATGCAGGCATGATTTAAAAGATTAGAATCGTCAAGTTATAAATAAATTGATTTCACCGGGTTTCTTTCATTTGTACCCTCGTATTAATTCAGAAACAGGGACGGGGAATAGCCTGCGCCAATAGAATCGGGGATCCCCCGACCTCATGATTATGACCTGTAAAATACATGATATTCTGATCGTTAATGGTTTTCTTTGGCTTTCATTATAAAGGCTTTTCCAGACAAGTGCTCCAGCAAAGCGGTAACCAAAAGGAAACTTTAGATTCCAGTTTAGTTAAAAGTTATCGGGGCTGGGTCTAAATGTCCTGGCTTTATGGTATGCGTTTACGCACTATTTCTGACACTTTCTTTTCAGGCGGGATGTAGGTATAAAAAAAACCTGCCAAATGACAGAGAGCCGTCTCATTAATTAAATTAGTCAATTTATATGAAAGGAGGAGATAGTATTATTTTATTTACTGCAAGCCGTGGTAAAATAAACATTCGGGCTGCCTGTTGCTTCAACTGAAACTCCACCGGGTGGGAATGGCATAGTCCAGACACACACTTTTGCCAGGTTCGGCATATTGTTTATCTGCAAATAGCAACCACTCAGGTACCCTTCTCCCGGTCCCAGCATAGAATTTTTTGAAATATCCAGGCTTGTCAGTTGATTACCACTACATATCAAAATGTGCAACTTAAGCAGATGAGCTACATCAAGGCTTGTTAATTGGTTATTATGGCACTGCATGAATCTTAATTCAGTATTAAATGAAACATCCAATGTAGTTAATTGGTTCTCTCCACACCATAAAGTCAATAAGGCAGTATTATTCGAAACATCCAGGTTGGCCAACTGGGTTCCTTCGCATGACAAATAACTTAAATAAGTATTATTCGAAACATCCAGGTTGGTCAACTGGTTTCCTCCGCATGATAAAGTAACTAAATCATAATTATGAGAAACGCCAAGGGTTGTTAATTTGTTCCCCAGGCAATCTAAATATTTTAATGCAGTGCAATTAGAAACATCAAGAGTGGTTAATTTGTTAGATCCACAGTTTAAGTCGGTTAATGCAATGTTATTAGAAAAATCCAGATTAGCTAATTGGTTACTCCAGCAATCTAAATAAGTTAATTTGGTATTCTTCGTAAGATTGAGGGTGGTTAATTTGTTCCCCAGGCAATCTAAATATTTTAATGCAGTGCAATTAGAAACATCAAGAGTGGTTAATTTGTTAGATCCACAGTTTAAGTCGGTTAATGCAATGTTATTAGAAAAATCCAGATTAGTTAATTGGTTACTCCGGCAATTTAAATAAGTTAATTTGGTATTCTTCGTAAGATTGAGGCTGGTTAATTGGTTTTCACTGCAACCTAATTTATTTAAATTAGCATTCTTCGTAACATCGAGGTCGATTATCTGGTTCGAATAGCAATCCAATTCAGTTAGTTTGGCATTCTTAGTAACATCAAGACTTGCTATTTGATTTCCTGAGCAATTCAGATAAGTTAAATTAACAAATGCTTCAATTCCATTCAGCCAAAAAATATTATTACCGCTAACATCCAGATTGTATACCAAAGAAGCCTCCTCATGACTAATTATACCATCACGATTTATATCAACTCCAAGTTGAATCAGGGTCTTTAAAAAGTTATTATCTGGGATGTCAACCATTTGTTCTTCTTCCTTCTTGCAGTGGCATAGCAAAACTGAAGTCAAAAGAAGCATTAATATTTTTAGTATTGCTTTTATGATCAATGTCTTAACATGGTCGAATAAAGGTGTAAGTTAAGTATATTTTAGATAAAAGTCAATTTGCTTGAAGATTATAAAAGTATTTAGACATTTGATTTCAGCGGCTTCTCATTCCTTTAGAACCACGTTTGTTGCAGTTAGCCAGCACATTTAAATCTTTTCGGGGGCTTACTGTTTTAATGGCTTATTCTGGCAATTAGTCGATGGTTACAATATGTTTTAATTCAGATCAATGTTTCCAGTTTACTTCCAATTTGACAATAAAAACCCCGTAAATGATTAGTTTACTGATTTTTAAATGTTATTGTTAGTAGACAAGGTGTTTGAAATATCTAACCTGCGTTTATTTACAGACATCACTGATCTTTTTAAACTGGAAGAAAGAGATCTGATTTCCTGGTTTAAAAGTTGAAGATTAAGGTCCTGTCTTAACCATCTAATAAACATTATATGGATGTTATGAGAATTGTTGATGATCTGAGAGGTAAAAAACTTTATGATTTTGACCAAAATCCTACTCCGATATCCTACTCCAAATACAAACAGCCACCTAACAAAGTAGCTGTCCCCTCATTTTTCCTTGTAGCGAGACAGGGGAATAGCCTGCCCCGATGGAATCGGGGATCCCCGGACCTTCCCGATGAATCGGGACGCTCTAACCAGTTGAATTTGAATTAATAAGGTTTTCTACATACTTTCGGCTTTTCATTCTTTTTATAGTTGTCTCCCGTTTGATAGCCGCACTTTTATTTTCGAATTCCTCAGTTTAAACCAATCTCCATGGTCTTCCGGTTCTAGTAGAGGTAGTGGCACCCAAATTATGTTCAACCAATCTTACTTCCGGGTTGATTGAATACCCGATATAGTACCTGTCACGGGATTGACTGTAAAGTATATACAGGTAATATTTCATTTGTGCTAAAATATAAAAAAAGTCCAGATATTTCTAACTGAACTCTTTTTGTAGCGAGACGGGGGAATGATCCCCGGACCT
>DOTV01000118.1:8432-10955 GCA_003520925.1 Bacteroidales bacterium
CTAACCAACTGAGCTATCTCGCCAGCTCCTGTTTTGCGGGTGCAAATATAAACAGTAAATGCCAAAATTCCAATATGACATTTTTCTTTTAATAATTATTACTATATTGCAAAATAGTAGTCATCAGACACGATTGTCTTAATGAGAATAAAATACGACCTGGAATATAATCTTAACTGTTCACCAAAGGTTCTCTTCTCACGTCTTAGTACACCAGGGGGACTTGGCGAATGGTTTGCCGACGATGTCCTTGTTGATGGGGAGAATTATACTTTCCACTGGGGTAAAACCGAAGCTAAAGCCCGGCTTGCAGCCCTGAAGGAAAACAGACTTGTACGGTTTGAATGGGACGATGATGAAGGAGATAAGGAGACCGCTTTTTTCGAATTCAGAATCATTGTCCACGATATAACCGGCGACCTTGCACTTCTTATCACCGACTTCGCCGAACCCGATGAAAAGGAAGACGCCATATACCTCTGGGATGCCCAGATCAATGATCTGAAAAAACTGCTCGGGTCATAACCTGGTAACCGGCATTTTTTAAAACAGAGCACTCATTAGTAACGTTGTCAGTAACTCTTCGTTAGATTAGTAAAAGGTGGCTGAGATCCTGTCATTCCGAGCGCCAGCGAGGAACCGAGTCCACCATCAGGTGGACGAGCTCACCGAAGGTAATCTTTCTCCCTTAACTCTAATTTGTCAATATGGGTATCAGCGAGGAATCCCAATCCCACTAACAGGCCCCGTCATTCAGAGCGATAGCGAAGAATCCCCCTCATTTCTTCCAGATATATCTCCCCGATTGCCTTTACTGTTTTCTCTATCGGTGTGAAAGAAAACCCTGTATATTTTATCAGCTTGCTGTTATCATAGGTTATATGTGACCAGGCAACCTTCAACATCTCTTTCGTAAGTGTCGTTTTCCCTTTTGAAAGAATTTCAAGTAGCGATACCAGTGGAAAAGCCATATATGACAGTACTTTCGGGACTCTCATAAAAGGTTTCCTTACTTTAAGACTCTCTGAAATCATGCCAAAGAACCGCCCATAATCAAGATTCTCCGCGTTTACAATAAAACGTTCCCCCGAGATGTTACTATTTGTCAGGATAATCATGGCTTTAACCACGTCATTGACATTGACATAGCCATTGGTCCCGCCTGTATAAAAAAGCAACCCGCTGTGGATTTTGGGAAAAAATGATGATGAACCACGGCTCCATCCTCCCGGTCCTAAAATGATTGTCGGATTCACAATAACAGCATTCAGTCCGTCGCGGATACCTTTCCATACCTCCTGCTCCGACAGGTATTTGCTGATACCGTATGGTGATCTGTATCCCTCTTCATCCCAGCTGTGGGTTTCGTTCACCAGCGATTCGCCGTCATAAGCGCCAAGCGCTGCATTCGAGCTTACATGGCACAATTTTCTGATTTTGTTTGCGAAACACGCTTTTACTATGTTGGAGGTGCCCTTGATATTATTGTCCAGGACATAATCTTTATTCCGGTTCTCGAATGAGACAGCCGCAGCACAATGATAAACAATCTCAGCTCCTTTCATTGTCTTTTCAAGGATATCATAATCGCAGATATCACATTCAATCCATTCCACGAACTTTAAAAGCTTGTCTTTGTCATCCTTATAATAACCAATGACTTTCTCAAGTATCTCCCTGTTGCTGGTTTTCCGGTGGATTGCCCTGACCCGTTCACCTTTTGTTATAAGGGTATAAATAAGATGACTGCCTACAAGCCCTGTCCCTCCTGTTACAAAAAGGGGTTTATTTTGATTCTCCATAAAGTAATCAATTCTAAGTAATTAATTTTCTTCGCCGCACCCCATACCCCGCACCCCGCACCTTCAGCTAATACGAGGAAAACCCCAGCCTGACTAACCCTTCCCTGACCTCCGGGCACGACATAAACAATTTCCAGAGCAATCCTGTTCTGTAATTCTCAATCATAACGATTTCCGGGCCCTGGTCAATCGCAAGGTATCTTTTAGGATACCAGTTATTCTGCTCACTGAAAGCATCATAGAAACCATAATTTCCCCAGATCTTTTCACCGAAGTGTTCATAGAAATACCTGAGTGCATCCATCGACTGCTCAGGAGTATATGGTATTGATGAGATTGCCGCTGTGGGGGATATCACTCCAAGGTCGTTAGCATCCCCGGGAGAGTGTGCCGCATAACCATTAACCGAATAACTGGCTGTCAGTCCCCAGCATTTCTCACTGTAGCCTGAATATTTCTTAGGATTAAGAACACACCACTGCCAGTTTATGAGCGTATGATTCTTATTATGCCTCCAGTAGTCGGCATACCGGTCCTTGAGATTCCTGGGATCGAGTCCGAGATAAGAGTAATGCGACCAGAACAGGGGCCCTCCGTACTCTTCGGCTCCATTATGCTTAAGCTCAAGGAGATATCCGTATTTTTCACCAGTCGACTTTATTTCACCTCCGCGTGCCCACCCTTTGTGATAGGAGTCGGCTTTTACCGGGTAAGTTGGTGA
>DOTV01000079.1 GCA_003520925.1 Bacteroidales bacterium
AATGAGGTGGATTTCTTTGCAAAATTCGGGGAAAAGGAAGCAGAAAATGCAAGACTGTCAAATGGCTACCTGTTGAAAGGTCTTGGCAATAAAGGGCTAGGTAACAAGGAAGCTGCAAAAGAGAACCTCCGGAAAGCTGTTGAGCTGTCTGCAAGTAACCTGTATGCAAATACGGAATTAAGATATATCAAATAAGTGGCTGTTGAAAAAGCTGAGGTTTACCCCCCAACCCCCCAAGGGGGGCTTTATAAATATCAGTAAATCAATAAGTTCCCCCTGGGGGATTTAGGGGTAAAAAGAAAGAGGAGGACTTTCTCAACGCCCACTAAATCAGGGAGTTTGGGGTAAGACAGGCTTTATTGTAGTCACAAAATCATATCGCTGAGGCATTACCTGGTATTCCGGGAAGACCCCTGCTGCCGTACATCCTACGCCGCTTGTGGCATAATCGAGATTGAAGGTTATACCATCGAACGGGTGAAGCTGGTAAGTATATAATGACTTAGTAAGATTATCCGTTGAATACGGCTGGGCACTGAAATTGAAAAGCCGGTTCCCCGTGAATTCCAGACCTGATCCGTCAACACCGGTGATACTGACCCGTCGGGTGTCGGTCCTGAGCCCGTAATCCTGCGGGATAAGATATGGTTCATACATCTCGTCCACTGTTGACTGATATTCGCCCACCCTGTAGCCGCTTTTTCTGTCGGGGTAGTTTTCCTGTGGTCCCCGGCCGAACCATTTAACATTGCGTAAAGTGCTGTCGAGGATCCATTGCTGACCGATCCTGGGTAGCCATGATGGCATCTGGCCGTTCGGAACTATTGAATTTTCAAGTGTAATAATCCCATTGCCATCAATGGTGTATTTTGAGATATTAATAAATGATCCTCTTCTGTTGCCGGTAGTGTAAATATTTTTTGAGCTGACCACGACAGTTGAATCCCCGGGTATCTCCCAGGAGAAATTATCATTGAGGAAACTCATTTTGTCGATACCTGCTGAATACCACTCGGTTGCAGCCATCCGGCCAAAACCGTCAGTGCGATTCTTGATGTTTGAGGACCAGAATGTCCATTCATCTGTCTCATTCGCCAGAGGTGCCCTCCAGACGTTAAGTTCAGCACCCTGTTTTATCAATTCTCTTCCGTTTACATCCATGGATATGAGTAAGCCTCTTTTTCTATCAAACCTGTATGTGAAGTTCTTTCCCTTAACAATCAGGTTTTCACCTGCCTCCACGGCATCGACGGGCTGACTGACTTCAGAATGAGGGACTGCTGCAGGCTTAAACCATGGAAGTTCCATCTGATCCCAGGCAATCTCAAATCCCGGGTCCGCCCACTGCGTTTTATCCTTCTGGTGAAAGCTTAAAATAAGAAAATATTCCGATCCATTCTCAATTCCAGGCTTAATAAAAGGTACTTTAAAAACAGTTTTCTTCCCTGGTTCAAGGCTCAAATCGAGATTACCTTTCTGCAATATTTCTCCGTCTTTCTGAAGTGCCCATCTGGCATCAACCTCCTTAAGATCAGTAAAAAGATACCTGTTTGTAATTTCAACGAGACCTGATCTGTCTGAGACGAGCTTTACACTTACAGGCTGGGCCGATTTCTTTATCTGCCACATCTCAGGCTGGGGTCGCCTGTCGGGCCAGATTGCTCCATAGGTTCTGGCTCCAATACCATAACTATAAAATTCACCACCGGTCGTCTCCTCTTCAAAATCGAGCCAGAGTTCAGCCTGCTGTTTTATTCCCTCTGTCGGATTCCTCAGAAATTCAGAAGATAACTGCTTTGAAAATATGCCGACCTGATCGATTATAGCGTCACTGATATATACTGATGTCTCCTGTCCATGAATTTCGGCATTTTTTCCTATATTGACGGGGAAGGGGGTATTCCTGATATTCCCCGAGACAGACTTGTGTATGCTCTCTTTGTCATCGATTGTGAGATAAATGGCTGACCCGTCATAATTTGCCGCCATATAATGCCAGTTGTATTCCCAGTTTTCAGGAAGGGCGATTCTTACTGTCTGCTTCGATCTGGTTGTGAGATAAAATTCAAGAGAATCATTTTTTAACTGCCTTATTCCAAACTGCCAGTTCCCTTTTGTAATTAGGGTCCCTGATGAACTGCTCAGCGAACGCGGATATACCCACAATGTAAGTGTAAGCTTTTCGCCTGTCAGCTCCAGGGCTTCATCCCTGTAGACTTCAACCCACTGGTCATGGCCATTGAGGTCTATACCCAGGCCGTTCCTGCCGGGGACCAGTTTTGCACGACCCATTATATTCACCTGGACATTATTATCGGATCTGTCTTTAAGCGTCCTAACTTTTTCAGTGATACCAGTACTTACAAAATCCCAGATAGCACCTCCCATACTCCTCGGATGGCTGTAAAAAAGCTCCCAGTAATCATCAAGCCCCCCTCCCCCGTTTCCGGTCACTGCAAGATATTCGTCTAGGAATGATGGTCTGGGATCTTCAGAAGCCGGAACATTGAATACTGTTGTTAACAGGTCCCTTATCTGCGGGTATCTTGGCCCGATTATCTCTTCACATCTGTGGCTGAATGCATTGCCGCCATACATCCAGTATCTTGTTTTGTCATATTTCTTCCCTTCATCAATCACAGCACAGATATTTTCTCCTTCACCGCTTTCGTTACCCGCACTCCAGAAAAGTATGCTAGGATGATTCCTGTCCCTGAGTACCATCTTTCTGGCTCTCTCCCGGTACATGCCCTCCCACTCCTTATTTCTTGAAAGATACTCGGTTGCATGTGCTTCATCTCCTGTTTCGTCAATTACATAAATACCATACTCATCTGCAAGGTCAAGATATTTTATAACAGGAGGATAATGGGAAGTACGTACACAGTTTATATTAAACTGTTTGAAAAGTGAAAGGTCCTTTCTTATTGTTGCTTCATCCATTGTATGTCCGGTTAACGGGTGCTGCATGTGACTGTTGATTCCATTGAGTTTTACGGGCTTTCCATTCAGGTAAAACACCTGATTCATTATCTCTGTTTCTTTGAATCCGAACCTGCCTGTGATCACCTCTTCTACCATTCCTTTTGAGTTAACAAGTTCAAAAATCAGTGTATAGAGGTTTGGATGCTCGGCCGACCATTTATCAGGATTTGTAATTATCTCATCCAGGTTAATAGTTCTCTTTGTGTCGGGTAAAACCGAAAACTTTTCCGTTGTTAATTTATTAACAATCTGTTTATCTGAATTATACAATGCCACCCGGATTGAGAGATCATTTTTTGGCTTATCAGAGTAATTCCTTACATTGAAGGAGAAGCTCAGCTTAGAGTCTTTAAAGGTTTCATCAAGATCGGTGGTTACAACCCAGTCGGAAATATGAGCTTTCGGTGCAGCAAAAAGCCATATATCACCAAAAATACCTGAAAGCCTCCAGTAATCCTGATCTTCAAGATAATAGCCATCAGAATATTTATAAACAACAACAGCAATCGTGTTTTTTCCCGGTCTGAGATACTTTGAAATATTATATTCAGCCGGCTCCTGTCCGCCTTCATTATATCCAACCTCTTTTCCATTGATCCAGACAAACGAGGCAGAAGCAGTTTTTTCCATTCTCAGGAATACCTCGCTGCTTTTCCATGATGCAGGAATATTAAATATCCGGCGATATGAACCAGTCGGATTGTATTCCCTGGGTATCCTGGGCGGATCAGGACGGAACGGAGTAGTGACGTTCCTGAAAAGCGGGTCGCCATAACCCTTCATTTCCCAGTTGGAAGGAACCCTGATAGTATCCCATTTATTGTCGCTGAATGATTCTTTAAAAAAGTCGGGAAATACACCCTCAGGTGTATCGGAATAATGGAATTTCCAGATGCCGTTAAGGGATAAATAATTAGGGTTTTTACCCGGAATATTAATTAGAGCCTGATCAACTGAATTATAAGGAATTAGTGGTACATGTCCTTCTTCCTGGTTCAGCTCAAAGACAGAAGTGTTTTCGAGGTACGAATAAATATCCGAGAGGAACGGTTTCTCCTGGGCAAAGGAGGTGCAAACTACAAAAAAGCAGAAAGCAATAATGGGAAATAACTTTTTCATTTTAACGGTTTGGTTAAAGCAATGGAAATATACATAAAAATTACTTATCACCCTTTATAACCCTCAACCCCCCTAAAGGGGGGCTAAGTCCCTTGCCTCACCTGTATTAAGTTTATAATTAGTGCTTTACCCCCCTTCAGGGGGGCAGGGGGGTAGATATCTGTGTAAGTTTTTTATAGTTCTAATATTTTTATAATTTCGTTACTCCATAGGAGAGTAACTGATTTATTAATCACAAACAACTTTAATATGAACAAATTCAGTATTCCAAGTTTCCTGATCGCAGTTGTGATGATGTTATTCACTTCAACATGCAAGAAAGCACCTGACGACAAGCTCACTATCAATTATGAAAAATACGTGATGCCAAACGGTCTGCAGATAATTCTTCATTCCGATCATTCCGATCCCATGATCTCTTACGCTATAATGTACCATGTCGGTTCCAGCAGGGAAACACCCGGCAAAACCGGATTTGCGCATCTCTTTGAGCATCTTCTTTTCGGAGGGTCGGAGAATGTCCCCACCGGGAAATTTGATAAAATAATTGAGGGTGCCGGAGGCAGCAACAATGGCTTTACGTCCCGTGATGTGACCACCTATTTTGAAATGGTCCCTAAAAATGCCCTTGAAAAGATATTATGGCTTGAATCGGACAGGATGGGATTTTTTATAAATACTGTTTCTCCAAGGCTTCTTGCAATACAGCAGAATGTTGTTCAGAATGAAAAAAGGCAGGGAGAAGACAATTCTCCTTATGGATTTACTGAGTATGTGATCAATAAAAACCTTTATCCTTCTGATCATCCTTATAACTGGGAAGTGATCGGGGAAATGGAAGATCTGAGAAATGCCACAATCGACGATGTTAAAAACTATTATAACAAATTTTATGGTCCGAATAATGCGACCCTTGTTCTGGCCGGTGATTTTAATCCCGATTCCGTAAAACTGTTATTAAATAAATACTTCGGAGAAATAAAATCACACGGTGATGTTTCTCCTCGCAGTGCAATGCCGGTTTCGCTTGCACAGACAAAAAAGCTGTACCATGAAGACAACTTTGCCAATGCACCTGAAATAACAATGGTATGGCCGATTCCTGAGCAGTACAGCAAAGACTCCTATGCTCTTGATTTCCTTGCAAAGATCCTGGCCGATGGTAAAAAAGCACCCTTTTACAAAGTTCTTGTTAAAGAAAGACAGCTTACCTCAAATGTGAGTGCATATGCTAATTCTGAGGAACTTACAGGAGAATTTACAATCAGGGTCAGGGCAAATGAAGGTAAATCCCTCAGAGAAATAGAAAATGCAATAACCGAAGCATTTGCCAGATTCGAGAAAGAGGGCTTCACCGAGAAAGATGTTGAAAGGATCAAAGCTATTAGCGAAAAAAATTTTTATGACGGACTTAACGGTGTTTTGAATAAATCTCTAAGACTTGCATTCTACAATACCTATCTTGATGAACCAGGATATTTAACAAAGGACATTGAGAACATTAAATCTGTCACTTCCGATGATATCATGATGGTCTATAATAAATACATAAAAGGTAAACCGCAGATAGTTACCAGCTTCGTCCCAAAGGGCCAAAAGGATATGATGGCAGAAAATTCGGTTCCTGCCGGAATAAAAGAGGAGAATATAACTGAAGCTTCCAAGGTTGAGATAGCTGAAGAAGGAAATGTACAGATAACTAAAACAGCATCAGCAATTGACCGTACTGCTGAACCTCCTGAGGGAAAGGAACCCGATGTAAATGTTCCTAAGGTTTGGAAAGCCGAATTTGCAAACGGCTTGCAAATATTTGGTATTGAAAATAGAGAGCTGCCGCTGGTCAATATTAATATAGTGATTGAAGGAGGTCCCGCTCTCGATAGTATAGGTTTGCCAGGGGTAGCATCATTAATGGCAGGAGTGCTTCCACAGGGTACAAAAACAAAAACACCTGAGGCGCTTGAAGAGGAGATCCAGCTTCTGGGCTCAAACATCACTATTTACCCTGGCAGTGAAGAGATTGTCATGGATGCAAGTATGCTGTCGAGGAACTTTGACAAAACAGTCAGACTGATGAAAGAGATAATGTTTGAACCAAGATGGGATTCGGCAGAATTTATTGTTGCTCAGACTCGTACTAAGAATTCTATTATTCAGTCGGAGGCTCAGCCCAGAAGCGTTGCAAATAAGGTGTTTTTCAGATTGCTTTACGGGAAAGATAATATCCTCGGTTATGGTACACGAGGTACCAGGGAATCAATAGACAAAATAACAATCGGTGACCTTATAAACTTCTACGACAGGAACTTATCACCATCAGTAACAAAAATACTTGTTGCCGGAAATGTTTCAAAAGAGCAGGTTGTTTCGGCTTTCAAACCCTTTGAGGATGAATGGAAACCCAAAGAGGTGAAATTAAAAGACTATGCTGTTCCCGCCCTGCCCGAAAAATCGGTTATCAGTTTTGTAGATATGCCCGGATCTAAGCAATCGGTTATCTGCATTGGATACCCTGCTCTTTCAAGGAGCAATCCCGATTATGTCAGGGCCGATTTCATTAATTACAGGCTTGGAGGAGCTTTCACAAGCATACTGAACCAGATACTCAGGGAAGAGAAGGGATACACTTACGGGGCTTCAAGCTACTTTTATGACAGGAAAACAATCGCTCCTTTTATGGCGGCTACAAGTGTCAGGTCAGATGCCACATTTGAATCTGTAAAGATTTTTAAGGAGGAAATGGAAAAATACAGGCAGGGAATATCAGAATCTGATCTTCAGTTTATTAAAGACTGCATGATCCGTTCAAATGCTTTACGGTTCGAAACAAATGACGCCCTTGTAAACATGCTTTCAACAATGGCTAAATATGGATTCCCGGAGGATTATATTAAGAAAGAAGAGGCTGTCATCAAAAATATGACTGTGGAAGAGCACAAATTAATAACTGATAAATACATTATTCCCGACAGGATGTACTACGTGGTTGTCGGTGATGCGGCAACCCAGCTGAAGCCTCTTGAAAAGATCGGATTCGGTAAACC
>DOTV01000008.1:0-30532 GCA_003520925.1 Bacteroidales bacterium
TTATTTCAGGCCTGGACAATAACAAACTTATGGCGCGCAAGTCATCAAAACCGCAATCTGTATCGATAATGACCGTGCTGCTCAGTTTAACTGGCCGTGGCTGTGACCACATGGTTAATCCGATCATTAACAGGATAAGAGAAAAAATGACCTTCTTCATGAGTGAGATTTAATGATTTCAGTTAAAGTAATTAGTGTTTGTGAAAGATATAGTGCGAATGAAAATGTCTGTGTTCTTCCTTTCCATGTTTATGGATGTGCTCATGTACCAGGTTTACGCTAATAAGAAATTCCTGATTTTCCAGTATCTCCGATGCAGAACCTATTTTCGTAATAGTATGTTCATCCGAAATTACTGCAACCCTTGGTTGCAGATGTTCAATTAAATCTAGGTTGTGTGTAGTAAAGATGATTGTTTTTCCTGCATGATTAAGTTCAACAAGAAGTTCAATGAAAAATGTCTGTGTTTTGGGGTCTAGACTTGAAAGCGGTTCATCGACAAGTAAAACATCAGGATTCATTGTTAAAACCGAGCCAATTGCTACTTTCTTTTTTTCACCTCCTGAAAGCATATTCACAGACCTTTCTCTCAGGTAACTGATACCAAGATAGGAGAGGGTTTTTTCTGCTCTTTCCTGAGCGACATCAACAGGAATGTTTAATTGTAACGGAGCAAACAGGAGTTCATCAAAAACGGTCGGGCAGAATAATTGAATATCCGCATTCTGGAAAATATAACCCATATTTCTTCTTAGAAGCATTCCAACCTCATCCCGCATCGACTTTTCTGTGATAGTATTTCCGTGATATAAGACTTCACCTGAATCAGGATAAATGAGGGCATTAATAATATTGAGCAAAGTCGATTTTCCACTGCCGTTCAGACCAATTATGGAGAACATTTCGCCTTTATTAATTGAAAGATTGATATTCCTGAGTGCGGGAATTTTCCCATAGTATGAGTAATCTATATCCTTTAAAGAGATGATTTCTTCCATTTACCGCTCAGATTAAAATTATTGCAATACCAATCGCCGCTATAACAAAAAGAGATACAATGTCCCATCTTGTTAAATGATTTCCTACGGACAGGTTAAATCTGCCACTGTAACCTCTTGAAACCATAGCAAGATAAGTTCCCTCATAAATTATATGTGATCTTTTATAGATGAAAAATATCCGGCCTCCTATCAGTTTCCGGATATTGTTATTCTTTATATTTCCACAAAGCCTTGATTTTAAGGCAAAATATGTTTCTTCAATGATACGGCATAAAATAAATATATACTTGTAGGCAAGCGATATGATCATCAGGAAAGTATCCGGTACACCAATTATTTTAAAGGCCTTGACCAATGAGGGGAATGGTGTTGTAAATACTATTAGCATTGCGCATGAGATGGAATTTAGTACCCGCAGAAAAATAAGTGAAACTACCTTAATGCCATTATCGGTGACCCCTATATTTTGAGGGACGTTATAAATCCAGAAATGCAAAGGATTATTTAATTTTATTACGCTAAAAACTATTCTGCCAGGTGTAATAACATTCAGCGAAGCGGGTATTACTACAATGAATCCGAATATAAATGCAAGAAAAAGTATCTTCCTGAATACCTCTGAAATCCTCAACCTGGCTGCTGCAAATAAGGTAAGGATGAAAACCGAAGTTACTGTCTGGGCTAACAGGTTGTTTGCTATGCTAATAACCACAACAAAATATATGAGTGAAAGAAGTTTGACGTTTGGACTGATTTTCCGGATGAAATTCTCAGTGTCTGAATTTTCCGCCTGCAGATAGATCGATTTTACAGCCTTTGCCGTATTCAGTACAGTTTTATCAAGGAAAGTAATTTTTACCCCCTTCCTTTTTATTGGTCCGGGAAGTGAAGCCTGTAACAGGTATTCAGGGATACTATTTTTCATTTCTGACTATTATTCTGGATATAATCAGCATTAAAATGTAAGTAATTGTTGCCCCGATTATTCCGGACACAATATAAAACCCTGACTGGTGAACAATGGAATTATCTCCGGAGTTCAAAGTATAATCCGTCAGAGGCGCTTTCCAGACTTCTGAATATTTTGCCAATCCCTCGGGCACATAGCCTGTCAGGTCCTTTATCGTCTGTGCAGACCATTCGCCCCACGCATCACCGGCATTGAAAAACATGGGTAGAAGAATTCCAACCGGTGTAATCAGGCATAATAAGATCAGGATGATCAGAATTCTTTTCTGTAGTCTGTTAAGTCCCATTTTTGTTCACTTTCCTGAAAGAATAAATTAATTCTGTCTCGTTTCTCAAAAAATAACTGACAATTGTTGCAGTAATAATTCCTTCGACGATTCCAAATAACAGGAGATGCTCGATTGCCATAGCGGGAATGGCAATACTGAGATCATAAGGACAATATAAAGCTTTACCATCAGAAGATGAGGCAATAATTGGCTGTATACCAAATTCAGCTGCAGTGAGGATAGCTGTCAGCACCAGACTCAGATAGCCTGAAATGAAAGCCGCAAAATATACCCTTGTTTTCTTTGCCGGATTGTTGCTGAGGAGTCTGAACACGTAATATGCCACAAAAGGCATAAAAACAGCCATATTAAAGCAGTTTGCTCCGATAGCCGTAATACCACCGTCTCCAAATATAAGTGTCTGGATGATCAAAGCAACTGACACGGCAATAGTAGCAGCCCACGGACCAAATAATATTGCAATTACGGCAGATCCGACGGCATGTCCGGTTGTTCCCCCTGGCACGGGCAGATTAAACATCATAACAATAAAGGAGAATGCTGCCGCCATGCCAAGGTATGGAATATTGCGTGCAGATACAGCATTTTTAACTTTCCTGACCGCTACAGCTGCCGCGGAAACGAATAATCCGTAAAGTGGTATGTAAGTCTGCGGACTCAGGTATCCATCAGGGATATGCATTATTGAGTGTTATTGTGTATAAATTATTGAATTCAAGACTATTTTCTCGCGTTTCGAATTTCAGTTTTTTGTTTAGTGACAGGCTAATCAGCCCGGCTCATAACCAGCTTACCATGAATAATATTCTTCATTCCGATTAATTTGTCTGATAATTCAGTCAGTCTTTTTGCAGTTCCTTTGACAGCAATAATTTCAAGGCAATTGTCATGATTCAGGTGAAAATGTTGCGCAGAGAGGATTACATCATAATATTCATGCTGAATATCATTTGCTTTCGTTGTGATATCGCCTTTATGGTGATCATATAAGAGTACAACTGCACCTGCCACCATCTGGTTACATTGCCACTTTTTCTCTACCAGGTTTTTTTCAACCAGGTGACGAATTGCCTGGGAACGGTTGGGTAGGCTATTCTCTATTACAAAGCCATCCAATGCTTTAAGAAGGTCTTCATCCAGACTTACACCGAAACGTGCTAATGCCATCGTGTTATTATTTATGAAATTTGTGTCATAAAACTACTACATTTATTAATCAAATGCAAAATGTGACCCACGAGGTATCAAATCCTTATTTACCTGGATTATCACCAGAAAATGTATCAGGCAGATATCATTTCATTCTTAATATTTAAAACTTTCAGATTATTAATTATTTCGTAATTTTATACTAAGTAACCACTATTACTATGAAAGTATTAATTATTTACGCTCATCCTAATCCGATGTCATTTACAAAAGCTGTCCTTGACAATTTTGTGAGAGGTATTAAAGAGGCTGGACATCAATTTGATGTTGTTGATTTGTATAAAATAAAATTCAATCCTGTATTGCAGGATAAGGATTATGCATTTTTTGTAGATAAAGATCTGCCTGAATGGGTTTTCAAGCAAATGGACATGAGGAAGATGATAATTGAGCTTGCAGGTGGGCCTGTACGAAGAATGATTGCAAAATTGTACATTAAGAACAAGAGTGATGATGATCTGCGTGAACTTATTAGTTCTCAAAAGCCAAAGGATGTGATAATACAGCAAAAAAAAGTCGCTGAAGCGGATGTAATAGTATTCATAACACAGGTGATCTGGATGCACTTTCCTGCAATATTGAAGGGGTGGATGGAACGGGTTTTCTCCTATGGATTTGCATATAGTTTGAATGAAAGCGGATGGCAAGGTGATCCGGATGGCAGAATTCCTTTATTGAAAATAAAGAAAGCTATAATAATGCATCCTACCTTCTTTAATGAAAAGGTTTATAGGGAGAAAGGATTTAAAGAGTCAATGGAAAAAATTATTGATAAATGGAGCCTGAAATACCCCGGAATTCAAAATGTCGACCATATCTACTTCCATTCAATACTGGCAGTGGATAATGACACACGTAAAAAGTATCTCGAAATCGCTTATTTAAAAGGTAAAGACCTATGAAATATGTCCTTTTCATCCCACTGCCTTTAGTAGCATCAACTAATGTGCAAAAGACTTTTTTTGTACTGCTTATTGTATGTGTATGCACTCATACTATCCGAACTACTTATGAAATACTAAAGCATAAAGAGACGCTGAAGGCAGGTAAATTATCGTTTGTGATAATGTTTACCAATATGTTATTATTATGGGTTTCTTGGGTTCTTTTATGCAGTTATGATATTCTCAAAATTCATCTTCCCGCTGTTATCCGATATACGGGATTATTGATAGCCGGAATCGGATTGGTACTTTTCCTGGCAGGTTTGTTCACGATTAAAACTCTTGAAAGTTTTGATGGCGATCTTATAAAAACCGGGATTTATTCTAAAATAAGGCATCCCATGTATACGGGTTTTATACTTTGGCTGATTGGTTTCCCGGTATTCTTCAGGGCAGGTTTCTCGCTGATGCTTTCACTTCTGTTCATCGGGAACATACTTTTTTGGAGATATCTTGAAGAGAAAGAACTGGAAAACCGATTTCCAACTTACAACACATACAAAAAAACGACAATATTTTAATAGCAGTAAATTAACAGTTCCAGATATTCTTTTTCAAACTCTGGTAGTCTGCTAAATTGTCGTTTCATCATTATAAGTTTATCTTAATTTTTAACTTTTCAATTAACATCAGATAATGAGACTATTACTATTGACATTGATAAATGAATTTCTTTCGAAAAAAAAATGCCACGTTAACAAGACCAATCATAACCGGAACTTCAACAAGAGGACCAATAACGGCTGCAAACGCTTCTCCTGAATTTATCCCAAACACAGCAATTGCTACGGCGATTGCCAGTTCAAAATTATTACTGGCTGCCGTAAAGGATAAGGTGGTAGATTGCTCATAGGTTGCCCCGATTCTTTTGCTCATAAAGAATGACACAACGAACATAACCAGGAAGTAAATAACAAGAGGGATAGCAATACGAACCACATCCAGTGGGATTTTAATGATGTATTCTCCTTTCAAAGAAAACATCACAAAGATTGTAAACAGAAGCGCAATCAGAGTTAATGGACTGATTTTGGGAATGAACCTGGTATTATACCAGTCTTTGTCCTTCACACGAATTAGTACAAACCTCGTGAGGAAACCAGCAATAAATGGAATTCCCAGATAAATGAACACACTTTTTGCTATCTGGCTAATAGTTATCTGTACGACAGTTTCATTTGTCGGCAGTCCGAACCATGCGGGCAGTATTGCAATAAAAAGATATGCATAAACTGAGAAGAACAAGACCTGAAAAATTGAATTGAAAGCAACAAGTCCTGCAGCATATTCAGTGTCACCTTTTGCGAGCTCGTTCCATACAATGACCATGGCAATGCAACGTGCCAAACCGATAAGAATTAATCCGTACATGTAGTCGACATTGAATCGGAGGAAAATAATTGCCAGAACGAACATCAGAACCGGTCCGATTATCCAGTTTTGCACCAATGATAATCCAAGAACCTTCGTGTTTCGGAAAACATCACCCAATTCTTCATACTTCACCTTGGCGAGTGGCGGGTACATCATTACGATCAATCCTATCGCTATGGGAATGTTTGTCGTTCCTGAAGAGAGACTGTTCCAGAATTTGGCAATATCCGGACTTAACCACCCGGCAATAACACCTATAAACATTGCAAGGAATATCCAAAGAGTAAGATAGCGGTCAAGAAACTTTAGTCGTTTTGTTGATGGCATAATAGTGTTTTTTTATTGTTTATAGCCTGATACCGTGATGCTGTAAATACCAACTTTCCCATTTCTGAACAAGTCTAACTCATCACTGGTCAAATATTTTGTCAGTAGTTCATCAGGCAGAGATATTTCTTTTTGTTTATGCATCTGGATGTCTTTGAAGCCATTTTCTTTTATTATTCCAAGGTACTCATCCAATTCACTTGCTCCAGAGACACAACCAACATACATTTCAGCATCATGTCGCAACTTATCAGGAAGGAAACCTTTTATTACTACATCAGATACACAGAAGTGCCCGTCAGACTTTAATACACGGAATATTTCCGAGAATGCTTTGTTTTTATCAGGTACAAGATTCAGTACGCAATTTGATAGTACAACATCAAAGGTGTTGCTTGGCAACGGCATATTTTCAATATCACCCTTCACGAACACTACATTCGTGTAGCCAAGTTTCTTAACGTTTTCACCAGCCTTTTTAAGCATTTCATCAGTAAAATCAATGCCTGTGACTTTACCAGTTTCACCTACAAGTGCATGTGCAACGAAGCAGTCATTTCCTGCTCCGCTTCCAAGGTCGAGCACCGAGACACCTTTTTTGATTCCAGCAAACTGAGTCGGGATGCCGCAGCCAAGGCTTAAATCTGCATCAGGATTATATCCGTCCAGTTTTTCATAACTTTCATTGAAGACCGTATAATCAACTGATGAACAGCAATCAGTCGGTTGGCAACAACAAGATGACTGGTTTTGCTCGCCTGTTCCTTTGGCTATCTCACCATATTTTTCTTTAACCTTTTGTTTTAAATCTTCAGAATTCATAATAGTGGCTTTATTTGTTTGATATATAATTCATAAAATTGGTTTTTAATAGCATCCCTTACCCTGCGGAATTCATTCCAGATAAATGCATCACTCCCGATGGCTTTTGACGGGTCTTCAAACCCAATATGAAGTCGGTGTGAAACTTTACCTACAAAGACCGGGCATGTTTCTTTGGCATCATCACAAACTGTTATGACGTAATCCCATTCTTCACCAATATACTTCTCGACTGATTGTGGTTTATGATCACTGATATCAATCCCAACCTCATTCATTACCACAACGGCATTCTCATTTATTTTTGATGCAGGTTCAGTTCCTGCTGAGAATACTTTGATATTATTGTCAAATGACTGAAGAAAGCCTTGAGCCATCTGGCTGCGACAACTGTTTCCCGTACAGAGAATCAACACCTTCATGATCGCTATTTTATAAAATTTATTGATTTATTTTCTATGCCTTGGTCTCAACTGACAAACACAAGACCCGTCCAATTGCTCAGTAATATCTTTTTTAAGCGGAAGTCCATCCCTTTCCCAATCCACAATTCCACCTGCAAGGTTTGCTATATTATTAAATCCTTTGCCTTGCAGGAAAACCATTGCTTCGTGACTTCTCAAGCCGACCGAGTCTGCGACAATTAATGGGATATTTGTTGGAAGCGTCATGTAGTTTTCGACCAAAGTGCTGTGTGGCAGATGAATCATATTCGGGACATCAAAGTTCTTATAACCAGTAAGTCTCAGTTCCCTTACATCAAGAATAATAGCATTATTTTCAATAGCCTCTCTGTAAGCCTCACTTGCTGAGAGATTAAGAAATCCAGAACTTACGAATCCATGATTTAAAAAAGTCATGGCTGGTTTTATTATTTTGACAAGATGCTGTTGAACTACACGGGTTTAATTTTCTGATAAATCCCGTTTAAACACGTCTTATAAAACTCTTTTACTGCATTCTCATGTTCAGCCATTGGTTTCACGGGTACGAGGTCAACTACCTTTTCATAGTTCAAACCAGAATTGAAAAGTGTTTCGGTTGTTCCACTGAGCATTGCTGAAATTGTTTCCTTTGCTTCACTCTCCGACAAACCGTATGACAATCCAAGTTCTTTAAGTTGCTGCAATTGATACCAGAAATAAGTGTGACCCATAGCACTCACTATTGCATATGCCTCAATTTGATTCTCTGTGACAACAGGTACTTTGCCTAGCTTTTCAAAGGTTCTAAGAAATTCATTTACAACCTTTTTATCTGCCGACTGGGAAAAGAAGACTGGATTATAGCCTTTGTTTACGTAAGTTCCTGCATTTGGATTCATGCGTGCAAGATTTAGCACATCAGGAAGTACCGATGTAATTTTGTCAATGGTAATTTTTGGTGCTAACGATATCACCAAAGCATCCTTTCTGATGGAATTCTTGGTTGCATTTAATGTTTCCATTAGCACAGGCGGATGCAGTGCAACAAATACCCAATCTGCAGATGCAGCCTTGGATGAGTCAGTGCCTGAACTTTCGATTTGAGGATAATCTTTCTTCAAGGCATTAATTACTGTTTCATTAGTCTCGTAGACGAAGGTTTTTCCAAACGAAACATTGGCATTTTTAAATCCATTTAACAGGATTCTGGTAATGCGTCCGCCACCGATGAAGCCAACTGTTTTCATAAGAGGAAGGTTAAATAGTTATTGAATACACTACATTATTAAATTAAAAAGAAAACCTACTAACATTATTCCAACTGCCATGATGCCAGCAAAGGTCAATATGAATGGGAGTTTCAGAACTTTCTTCAGGATAATCATTTCTGGAAAGGAAAGACCTATTACAGCCATCATGAATGCTAATGCAGTTCCAAGTGATGCACCTTTTTCAATTAGTACTGATACTATCGGGATGATTCCAGCAGCGTTTGAGTAAAGCGGAACTCCAATAATAACTGATAGCGGAACACTATACCATGCTGACTTGCCCATTAATGAAGCCATGAAATCTTCTGGGACATATCCATGCGCCCCTGCACCTACTGCAATTCCAAGAACAACATATAACCAAACTTTGCCAACTATTTCTTTGACTGCATTGTATCCATCCTGAATGCGGTCAGTAAATTTCAGTTTTTCACCTTCTGTATCAGCGTTACCAAATTGAGACTGGTAAACCCAATCCTGTACCCAATGGCGAAGATTCAGTCTGCCTATTACCCACCCTGCAATTATTGCAATAACTAATCCAGACACAACATATATTACAGCAGTCTTCCAACCGAACATGCTGAAAAGCAGAACTATTGCGACCTCATTAATCATGGGAGAGGCAATGAGAAATGAAAACGTAACACCAATGGGTATTCCTGCTTCTACGAAACCGAGAAACAGTGGAATAGCAGAGCAGGAGCAGAATGGTGTGACAATGCCGAGCAGTGATGCCAGAACATTACCTGTAAAGAGTGATTTTCCTTCGAGTGCTTTTCGTGTTTTCTCTGGTGAAAAATATGAACGAACAATACCTACAAGAAAAATAATCAGTGTCAGAAGTAACAAGACCTTTGGAACTTCAAAAATAAAAAATCGTAATGCTTCTGTCAGGTGAGAACCTGCAGTCATGCCAAATACATCATCAATAAGCCAGTCAGTTGCAGGTTTGAGAAAATGATAAATTATATACCATACTGGCAGTAAAAGCAGGGGTGTTATTACTTTTCTGTTTATACTTATTGTTTGACTTGCCATATTCATTTCAACCACACATTATTTCAATTAACCACGAATAATCTTACGAAATAATAAATGCCAACACCTATAAAAAGCACTGCCACAACACGTCTGAACCACAGTTCAAATACCTTTAAGTGGTCATATAGTTTTCCGACACTTCCAACAGAATAGGCAAGTAGCCAGGCAAATATTATAACTGGCAGACCTGTGGCTATTGCAAATACTACTGGAAGATATAGTCCACTTGCACTTGCTACTGTGATGGGGATAAGCATTGCGAAATACAGTACGCCGCTATATGGACAAAATGCCAGTGCGAAAACCATCCCAAGCAAAAGAGTGCTCAGGTAACTCCCTTTGCCCTCATTTCCAATTTTCTCAGTTAAACCAGAGAAACCTGGGAATTTTATTTTAAACACATCCAGCATCAATAATCCAATAATTATTAGAAGCGGAGCGAGGATTTTCTCACCCCATCCCTGAAATAACCTTGATATGTTCATCTGGCTTGCTCCGAAATATATAATAAGTGCCAGGCCTGTGTAACTGATTGCCCGACCCAAAGTATATATCAAACCATTTACGAATACTCTTTTTCTGTTGTCTATATCACGGCTTATGAACCCAATTGCAGAGATATTTGTGGCAAGAGGACAGGGACTTATGGCTGTCATAAGTCCAAGTATCAAGGCTGTAACGACCGAATAATGTGAATTTTCAAGTATGTTATTCAGAAATTCCATATTACTCAGAAAAGCACCTTGTCGATGCCAGATTTTATTTCTGACTTCATTTTATCAGGATCGTGAGCAGCCATCCAAACGGCGCTTGTTATGTTCAGTTTCTTATCGCCACGTACAACCATCATTGTCTGTCCACCGACACCCAAGTTATCTGCAATTCCTTTTGTACTGGTTTCATCAAGGTTCAGGGAAGTGAAAGAATATTCTCCAGCCTTAACTTCGTTTGGGTACAATGCTTCAATTGCTTTACGTGCATTTTCTTCAACTGCCAGACATGTGGCGCACCTGCGGGTGAAATGGAAGTAATAGACATTTACATTTGATGTATTAATTGCCTGAACTACCTCTTTTTTGTTTCCCTGATTATTACATGAAATACTGACTAACACAAATGCCAGTATCGAAACAAATAATGTAATCCGTTTCATAATTTGCCTTTATTAATATTTTGATAATACTTCTTTAATCTCTGCTGCGGAAGGTACACGACCCTTTATTTCAACTTTCCCGTTCACAACGAGGGCAGGTGTAGCCATTATATGATATTTCATTATTTCTGTAATATCTTCCACCTTTGTTATGGTAGCTTGAATTCCGTTCTTTTCAACTACTTCACGGGTTAATTTTTCCAGTGATTTGCATTTTGGACAACCTGTACCCAGAACCTTAATTTCCATATCATTACTTATTATTCATTTCGGATTAAACCGAAACATATAGTTAAATTTTTTTATTTCTTAAAGAATTTAGCGAATATCAGCCTTGCTTCTTCCCAATTCTGCGGATTAATGCAGTATTTTATATATGGTGGGTTTATTTCACCCTGAATAAGTCCTGCGTCTTTCAGTTCTTTCAGATGCTCCGATAGAGTTGAACGGGCAATAGGAAGAATCTCTGCCATATCACCGCTATAGCAGCATTTATTAAGATTCTCTGCCAGATATTCAAGTATGAAAACACGTGTAGGATTGGACAAAGCCTTACCGTAACGTGCTATTTTCTTCTGATTATCTGTTACTGGATGTTCCTTCTTTACCATTTGAGTTCATTTCGGAAATTCCCGAAACAAAAATAAACTTTATTATTGAATAGCAAATCAGACTTTTAAAAATAGTTATTAAAGACTATGATTTAAGTGAAGTAGGGTAAATCGATTTAAACAATTGGATTACAGGATGAACAAACATTTAAAGAACTTGTTTTAATTTAAAAATTGCGTGATAGAAATAATTTTCATTTGTCTGGCAGCATTTTTTACCGCTATCCTGACTTTTTTCTCAGGCTTTGGACTTGGGACAATCTTAATGCCTGTATTTGCAATCTTCTTTCCTGTTGAAATTGCAATTGCATTAACCGGAGTAGTACATTTTTCAAGCAATATCTATAAAGTCATACTGGTCGGGAAGAAAGCCAGTAAAGAGGTTTTATTAAATTTCGGCATTCCTGCAATCCTTGCGGCATTTGTCGGTGCATGGTTATTGTTAAGAATTACTAAGATGCCATCACTTTACCACTATCAAATGTTTCACAAAGTGTTTGAAATTACCCCGGTGAAACTTATAATAGCAATTCTTTTAATTGTTTTTTCAATTATTGAAATCGTACCTTCATTTAAAAAATTGCAATTCAATAAAAGACGACTTGCTTTGGGTGGTTTGTTGAGCGGCTTTTTTGGCGGTTTAACTGGCATACAGGGTGCTATTCGAAGCGCATTTCTTATAAAAAGCGGATTGTCAAAAGATGCCTACATTGCTACAGGAGTAGTAATTTCCTGCTTAGTAGATTTTACGAGGCTTTCGGTATATGCTTCACGATTCAAAGAAGCAAATCTTCAGGAACATACAACATTAATTATTTCCGCAGTCTTAGCAGCCATTGCCGGTGCATCAATAAGCAATATAGTGTTAAAGAAAATAACCCTGAAATTCATTCAGGGACTTGTTGCAACAATGCTTATTCTAATCGGAATTGCATTAGGTGCGGGAATTATCTAATACCTTTGAGATATGAAAAAACTTCAGTACTTCATTTTTAAGACTGCGGACGATTACAGGTCAGTCTTGCCAAGGCTGATTGTCGGACTGGTTTTTCTTTCGGAAGGAATCCAGAAGTTCCTTTTTCCTGAACTTGTCGGTGCGGGACGTTTTGAAAAAATCGGATTTGCCAATCCTGAATTTCTCGCATCATTTGTGGCTTGCTTTGAAATTGTATGCGGCACCCTTCTGTTAATTGGATTAACAGTCAGAATTGCAGCAATACCCCTACTGATCATAATTACAACTGCAATCGTAACAACGAAGATTCCAATATTACATGATAAGGGATTCTGGTCGATGGCTCATGAAGCACGAACGGATTTTGCCATGACATTACTTCTTATTCATTTAATGATTTTTGGCGGTGGAAGATGGTCAATTGATGCAAAAATCCATAAATCTTTAATTACCTGAATTATGAAAACTTATGGCAATGATTCGTTTAATCCCCACAGGGATTATAAAAATAACTGACGTGAGTTTATTCACAGAAGTATCATCGTAGGCACAGTGGCAGGTGTCGCTGGTTTAGGTTTAGTCACACCAATGATGTTAAAACCTTCTGGAACCTTTTTCTTGTTTATTCCAGTAACTCCGGTTATCTGATGCCAGAAGCCTGCTGCCAGCTTTGTAAAGTTACTTTATCCTGATTACAGAATCAAATGAGGATTAGATAATTAGAAACCCTAACCAGAATTTTTGCAGCTATTCCTCTGTTCCGGCTTTAATAACTTTTGTGGCAAATAATTCAATAAGTAACCAGTAGATTATACCGGCGGTAGTAAAGAACATGAAACCTGTTATACCGTCTTCAAGAAATGAGACTGAACTTATTAGAGAAACTAGGAATCCCATCTGCATTCCGTGTAAAAAGTAAATGATTTTTAGCCTGCTTACCGACAGTGATATTATTGAATCTTCAAGATACTGAGACGTATATCCAATAGATCAAGATACTTCTCTTTCATCCCTCTTGATAAAAAACTAATATCAATTAACTCCTTCCACTTCGGAACTGATAAAGAGATTGTCTCAAGAACCTTATCAATACTCTTTGTGGTCAGTTCGCATCTTTGCATACCAAAGTAATCAACCAAAATGTTACGAGTTAAGCGCTCCTTCTTACCTTTCAATGGTAAAGCAATTTCTTCGTCTTGTTTCTTATATTCTATTGTGGAATTGACCAAGTCATAACATGGAGATAGCTTTACCTTACCATCTTCACTGATAATGGAGAAATTCTTTAAATGCATATCTTCATTACCAATTAAATAATTAAATATGACCAGTTTAAACAGTTTCAAATTTTCAACGGAAGGGAAAGTGCAAAACTTATTTATTATTGCAACAACCTTTTCCATACTGTAATTGTATTTTGTGTCTCTGCTTAATCCTGCCAACTGGGCAAAATCTTCTACTGGAACTTTATCATTCTGTCCCTTCCTGTCAAACCGCTTGATGAAATAGGTAAGTGTGGTATCCTTTGACCATATTAAACCATGTAAAGGAATTTCCAAACCAATTTCACTCGCGAGCCTCATTGACAAGTCTTCATTCTCTGGCATCTGTGAATATAAGTGATGTTGAGGTTTGAGTATATATTTTCCACCCTTGTCAACAATATCGAATTTACCTTCGCTGATGCTCAATTTTGCACTTAGCTTCGGCTGTACTCCCTGAATTGACATTTTCGATGCCCGGTTGTAAGCCTCTATTCGTTGTTCCTCTGCAGTATACTCAAGGTCTTTAAGTGTTTTCAGTTCAGGTGACAAGAGTCTTAGACCTGCATCACTGTAACGATTGTCCCCACTTGGAGCATAGGTAATTGTGCAACGGTTCATTCTATAACTTCTTTTACTGTAACGACTCCAACCATATCCTCTCCAACAGCTAATAATTGTGAGAAGTGATCATTTTTATCAATTTTTTTAATCTTCAGCAAGCCTTCCAGCTGAATTCCTTCCGGTAATAATCCATCGAAAAACGGTGGAAATCCATTGAATTTATAGACCCTGACAATTACAGGTAGCGTTCGTGAAACCTCAAGACCATTATATCCATCAAGGTATTCAAATATGTACTCTTTGCCTTGTTTTAATTCGGTTAAAGTTCCAGCTTCAACTCCTTTCACAAATACCTTAGCCTTTCTCATTTCAAGTGTTTTGTAAATTCTCAATTAGGGGACTTGATAATACTATTTTGATATTCAATACCTTGAGTATTTTACGAAGGGTATCCAATTGAACGGTTTCTTTTCCCTTTTCAATATCGTAAATGACAGTTTTACCAACACCTGCCATATCTGCCAATTGTACACGACTTAATTTGGCTGCTTTACGATGCATCTTAATTATATCTCCTAATTCCTGTGGCTTTGTCATATTTTACTTTTATAGCGGTAAAAATATAGGATATATTTGATAAAAGCAAAGCATTTAGCATGTATTTACTTATAAAGCGGTAAGATTCACTTAATAGATAGGCAAAAATCAAAAGAATATCAAATAATACTGCTAAAGCGGTAAAACCATTAAAACTATTAATTATAGTCCCAAGTTTGCCGAATTGAAAGATCGAATTAGCACGGTTCGTTTTCAATAGTTCGTGAGAACTTAAAGTTGAGTTGAAACGTCTTAATATTACGCAAAGAATATGAAGCTGGCGGGGGTGCCTCACTTGGTTCGGCCGTCCCTAAGCTCCAGTCCTGCAAATAGAAAACAACCACTATGCTGCGCATGGTTCTTTTGCAATTTCGAAAACCTTTTAAAAATAAATTTTCAACGGTTTTCTCATTGCAAAAACCCCCTTGCGGGGGTAGTTGTTTTCTGCTTGATTGTGGAGCTGGCGGGAGTCGAACCCGCGTCCAGACATGGAGACCATATGTTTTCTACATGCTTAGTCCTGCTTGATTTTCGTGACCTGTCAGCTGCAGAACAACCTAACATGCCCTTAGTTCCTGTTTGTTTCGCCGTCAGAGCGGAACGATCATCAGGCTAGCCCCGGATTGCGTGCGTCTCCGTATCGGGTTGGATCAGGGCTTGACCGCCCGGGAAACGTCCCGTCCCGGCTCATGAGCCGGGATTAAGCTTAAGTTACTTGATTCGCTTAAGCAGCGAGAGCGTAATTAGATTCGCCAGTTATTGTTTTGTAACACAGTTCAAGGAACGCGTCACCACATCCTGCATGCTTACATACCACCCCTCATGCTGTCAAAACCAGATCAGCCCCGGGATTACAGCCCAAAAATACAAAATTTTGAGGGCTTCTGATCGATGTCACTCAAAAATACTGCCATAATATGTACATTTGGTCAGTACCTCTTTTTGATAGATATGGAAAAGACTATAAAAGTTGGCATTCTTCGTGAGACTAAAAACCCTCCCGACAGAAGAGTCCCCCTTACACCTCCGCAGATAATTGCCCTCGAAGAGTTGTACCCCGGTGTAGAGTTCTTTGTACAGCCAAGTGATTTCCGCTGTTACTCAAATGATGAATATGAGTACCTCGATATCCCTTTGAAAGAGGATCTGCGCGATTGCGATATCCTGATGGGAGTTAAGGAGATTGACAAAAGAACCTTCATCCCTGGGAAAACATATATGTTCTTTGCCCATGTCGCCAAGAAACAGCATCATAACCAGGTAATGTTCCGTGAAATGGTTGAAAAAGGTCTGTCGCTTATCGATTATGAACTTCTTGCCACTGATGAGGGCGACAGGGTAGTCGCATTCGGAAAATATGCCGGTATCGTTGGTGCATACAACGGGCTTCGGGCAAGAGGCATCAATACAAACAGGTTCAGGCTCAAGCCTGCATACCAGTGCCGGGATCTTGATGAAATGTGGGCAGGACTCAGACTTATTGAGCTTAAACCTGGTTTGAAGATACTGGTTACCGGAGGAGGACGGGTCTCGCACGGTGCGATGGAAACCCTTGCTGTATGCAATATTGTACAGGTCAGCCCTGAGGATTACCTGAACCGTGAATTCAATGTCCCGGTATTTTGCCAGATCGGTCCGGAATACTATACCAGGCATAAGCGCGGACAGCAATTCAAGTTCAGGCACTTTATGAAACATCCCGGAGAATATGAGGCTGCTTTCATTCCCTTTACGAGGGTGACTGATATACTTATTACCGGACACTTCTGGGATCCCAGATCTCCGGTGCTTTTTACAAAGGACGAAATGAAGCGGCCTGACTTCAGGATCTCCGTCATTGCAGATATCACCTGCGATATAAACGGATCCGTACCATCCACGTTACGGGTTACTACTATTTCTGATCCCTTCTACAGCTATAATCCTCATCTCGAAATTGAAGAACCTGCTTTTTCGCGGCCTTCGAATATTACAGTAATGTCCGTTGACAATCTTCCGGGAGAGCTTCCGCGGGAAGCCTCCCATGATTTTGGCAGGCTGCTGATGCAGAATGTTATGCACGACCTGCTCTCAGGATCGGGAAGCCCGATGATTGACCGTGCCACGATACTTAAAGACGGGAAACTAACGCCTGTGTTTGCTTACCTTGAAGATTATCTTAAATTTGAACCCTGAACTCAGAATACAGTTATTTCTTATCCTGCTTCTTATTATCATCAAACCTTTTAATATGCAAAAAAGCCTCTTTATTCTCATGGTTTTCCTTTCAGTGAATCTGTGTGCTCAGCAGGACAATGCCCCTGTTACCGGCGTCAGTGACAAAAGGATCGAGATCTATGGATTTAAAAATGCCCGTGTTGTGGTCGATTATCAGACAACGCTTGAAAATACCGATATTCTTGTTTCTGATGGAAGGATTGAAGAAATAGGCCAGGGACTGATCTTTCCCAAAGGCACTGTTATCTTCGATCTTCAGGGTAAAACAATTTATCCTTCCTTTATTGATATCTATGCAGGCAATTATGGGATAAAAACCGGGACCGCAGCTGCCGGGGGCCTTCCGGCAGGTGTTTTGCAGAACATACCTCAGGAGTACAGACAGTTTGCTTCTGCTGCCCTTGCAACTGCAGAGCCACGAATTGCCGACTACTGGAACGATGGCATAAATGCATCATATAATGTATCGGCAGAATTCATCCCTGACACCAGGATTGCAGGCGAGTTCCGGCAGGCCGGATTCGGATCGGTCGTTACATTTAAAGCCGACGGACTGGCCCGGGGCACATCTGCCCTTGTAACCACGGGAGACGGAAAGGCAAACAATCTTTTGCTGAAAAACAAGACAACATCAAATTACTCATTTGTCCGCGGAAGGTCATCAGATATGTATCCGATGGCTCAGTTCGGCATAATAGCACTTCTGAGGCAGCTGAACTATGATGCCCAATGGTACAGACAGCTGCCGCCAGGGTACTTCCATGATGACGGAATAGAAGCATATATTTCAAATACGTTCCTCCCTCAGGTATTCGAGGTTTCAAACAAGATAGAGATAATGAGGGCAGACAATCTGGGAAAGGAATTCAATATAAACTATATAATCAAGGGTTCCGGCGATGAGTACCAGGCACTGAATGATATCAAAAAATGCGGAAACAGGCTTATCATCCCGGTCAGGTTTCCTGAAACTCCCGATGTAAAGGATCCTTTTGATGCTGCCTCCGTTTCATATACAACGCTCAGGAACTGGGAAATGGCTCCTGCCAACCTCTCATTCCTGTCAAAAGCCGGGATTGTATTTGCAATCACCTCATCGGGACTTGAGCGCAGGTCGGATTTTCTGACAAACCTTCGAAAGGCGGTGAAGTATGGCCTTCCGGAAAATGAAGCCCTGAAAGCTCTTACATATACTCCGGCCTCAATGATAGGCGCTGCCGACCTGGTTGGTGCAATCAGGAAGAAAATGATTGCAAACTTCCTTATAACCTCCGGAGATATTTTCAGGGATAATTGCATAATATATGAAAACTGGGTTCAGGGAAAACCTTACCGGATAGTCGATCTGAGGATCAGGGACCTTCGGGGAACATACGACCTTAAGGTCGATACAACCGGTTACAGGCTTGTCCTGTCAGGAACTTCCGATAAGCCATCGGTCAGGCTTACATGTGATACAGTTGAAATAAGAGGCGCTGCCTTTACACAGGAAAAAGATCTTGTGAGCATCTCCTTCGAAAGATCAGGGATCAGGTACAGGCTTTCGGGATATATCGCTGATAAAAATCTTGAGGGAAAAGGCCAGCTTGACAACGGGAAATGGGTTAGCTGGAATGCAGTTCTGACAGGACCTTCTTCAGAGAACAATACCAGACCCTCAAAGCCTTCAATTATACCTGAGATCGGAAAGCTGATATATCCTTTCACTGCCTATGGAAATACCGAGTTACCAAAACAGGAAGATATCCTTTTCAGAAATGCCACTGTGTGGACAAACGAAAAGGAAGGGAAGCTTCTGAACACGGATGTTCTGGTTAAAGGCGGGAAGATCAGTAAAGTAGGGCGGAATCTCGATGCAGGTAATGCCAGGGTAGTAGATGCGACCGGAATGCACCTGACCTCAGGGATCATCGATGAGCATTCACATATTGCCATGGATGGGACGAATGAATCAAGCCAGGCCATCACTTCCGAAGTCAGGGTAGGGGATGTTATTGACCCTGGAGACCCGAGTATTTACAGACAGCTTTCAGGAGGTGTTACTGCTGCTCACATCCTGCATGGGTCAGCAAATCCCATCGGAGGACAATCGATTCTCATAAAACATCGGTGGGGCCATTCCGCTGAAGAGCTGAAAATTGAGAACCAGGCCGGGTTTCTTAAGCATGCCCTCGGAGAAAATGTGAAACGAAGCACGAGTCGTTACCCGACCACCAGGATGGGAGTGGACCAGATCATCAGGGATGCCTATAACAGGGCAATCGATTATAATAACAAATGGAAAGCATGGAATGCCTTAAAACCGACGGAGCGGATTGGGAAAATCCCGCCCAGGCGCGATCTCGAACTTGATCCAATTGTTGATGTGCTGGAGAAAAGAAGCTTTATCGAATGTCATACATACGTCCAGTCTGAGGGAACCATGATAATGAACCTGGCAAAGGACTACGGACTGAAAGTAAACTCGCTGATCCATTTTAATGAAGGTTACAAGATAGCTGACCAGATCAGGGATTACGGCGCAGGTGCTTCAGTGTTTTCTGACTGGTGGGATTATAAATATGAGGTGTATGAGGGAATTACCTACAATGCCTCGGTATTGCTGAGCCAGGGAGTGCTTACCTGCCTGCATTCAGATGATGCCGAGATGGGAAGAAGACTCAACCAGGAAGCAGGTAAAATTGTAAAATACGGTGGAATACCCGAAACTGAAGCCCTTAAGCTGGTAACACTGAATCCGGCAAAGCTGCTCCATCTCGAAGACAGGATGGGCAGCATAAAAGCGGGCAAGGACGCCGACCTTGTGCTCTGGACCGATAACCCTCTTTCCGTTTATGCCCGTGCAAGCAAAACGATGGTCGATGGTACGATTTATTTTGATGAGGAACTTGATGCCGCGATGAAGAAACAGATCGATAGTGAGCGAAACAGGATCATCTCAAATATCCTGAAGGAATCACAACAGCCAGCATCTCCCAACATGCCAAATTTCCCAAGACGATGAAAAAGAAACTCATTTATACATTATTACTGATTGCGTCATGCATTCTGAATTCTGAAGCTCAGAATCCTGTCGTTGCACCTCCCCAGACCCGACCGGTAATCCTTACCGGAGGGACTATTCACACCGGAACGGGGGATATTATTGAAAACGGACTGGTAGCTTTTACAGCCGGTAAAATTGCCTGGGCAGGCAAAGCCTCCGCTTTTACTGGTGAAAGATCAGGATATGAAGTTATAGATGTTACCGGTAAACAGGTTTATCCGGCTTTCATCTATCCGAATACCAGCCTGGGATTAATAGAAATAAGCGGCGTCGATGTTACTGTCGATAACAGGGAAATGGGAGACCTTAATCCGGATGTCCGCACGATAGTTGCATACAATACGGATTCCCATGTTATCCCGGTGGTCAGGTCAAACGGTGTTCTTATTGCACAGATTGTGCCGTCAGGGACTCTTCTCCCGGGTACTTCAAGCATTGTTCAGCTTGATGCCTGGAACTGGAAGGACGCGATTTATAAAGCCGATGACGGGGTAATACTCGGCTGGCCGCGAAAAGCAGCTGCTTCAAGGAGAGGAGGATTCAATCCTACCGGTACTACTCAGGGAACAGCAGAAGATACTTATGGAAGAAATGTCGAACTGCTCGAGAAAATATTCACTGACGGCCTTGCATATAGTCAGGTCGAAAAACCAGTCGACGCCAATCTACGACTGGAAGCTTTAAAGGGACTTTTCAACGGTACAAAGACTCTGTTTGTAAACGCTTCCGAACCAAGGGGCATCATTGCTGCAATCTCATTTGCAAAGCGTTACGGTGTAAAAAAGATTGTCCTGACCAATGCTGATGAGTCGGCCTGGGCTGTTAAGGACTTTCTTAAGGAAAATAATATTCCGGTCATAATTGCACATGTTCATTCACTGCCGAAATATGAGGACAGCGACACCCGGCTGCCTTTTAAGCTAGCCGCCATGTTTAAAAAAGAGGGGATCCTTGTCGGGTTGACATACCAGAATCAGGCTTATGGTTATAATCTGCCTTTTGTTGCAGGACAGACTGTTGCTTATGGTCTGACAAGGGAGGAGGCCCTTCAGACAATAACAATAAATAATGCCAGGATTCTTGGGATTGACAATATTACGGGGACTCTCGAAACAGGCAAAGATGCTAATATAATCGTGTCTTCGGGAGATGCCCTTGATATGCTGACAAACAATATAGAATATGCATTTGTTTCCGGCAGGAATATCAGTCTTGATAATAAACATAAACAACTTTACAGACGGTTTCAGGAAAAATATAAGGCAGTAAAACAGGGTAAATAAAACTGATTTTATATTTTTACCGATTATTCCTGTCAGATGAAGATAACGTTTCTCGGACCCGCATATCCTTACAGAGGAGGACTGGCAACTTTCAATGAAAGGCTTGCCAGGCAGTTTACCCTCGAATGCAAGGATGTTGACATCCGGACCTTCACGCTGCAATACCCCGGATTTCTCTTTCCGGGGAAAACACAATTTACTGATGGTCCTGCCCCTGAAGGGATAAAAATAAAACGCGAGCTGAATTCAATAAATCCCTTCAACTGGTTAATAACAGGTTTCAGGCTCAGGAAGGAAAAGGCTGACATCCTTCTTGTAAGATACTGGCTTCCTTTCATGGCCCCTTGTCTTGGAACTGTTGCCAGAATTGTTAAATCAAATAAATATACAGTCATCATTTCAGTAGTCGACAATGTTTATCCTCATGAAAAACATTTCGGAGATTATTTCCTTACGAAGTTTTTCATGAAAAGCATTGACGGGGCAGCAGTGCTTTCTGATGTTGTTCAGAATGACGTTGCCGGCTTCAGGAATGATATACCTGTTTGCGTCACCCCTCACCCGCTATTTGATACCTATGGCAAAAAGCTCACACGGAATGAAGCACTGTCAGCGCTGAAACTAGATCCGGACTCCTCCTATCTACTTTTCTTTGGAATAATCAGAAACTATAAAGGTCTTGATATCCTTATAGAAGCTTTTTCGGATGAAAGGCTAAGGGGCAGAAACCTTAAGCTTATTGTTGCGGGCGAATTTTATGAGAATGAGGATCACTACAGGAACCTGGCAAAAGAATCGGGTCGTGAAAAGGATATTATTTTTTATGATCATTTTATAAGTGATTCGGATGTCAGGACTTTTTTCAGTGCTGCTGACCTTGTTGTTCAGCCTTACAAATCCGCAACGCAAAGCGGGGTTACCCAGATCGCTTTTCATTTTGACAAACCAATGCTTGTAACTGATGTGGGAGGATTGAAAGAAATCGTTCCTCATGAGAAATGCGGTTATGTTGTTCAACCTCAGCCCGGAGCAATTACGGACGCGATAATTGACTTTTTTGAGAACGACAGGAAAAACGCATTTTCCGAATGCGTCAGAAAAGAAAAAGAGAAATTTTCCTGGAACAAAATGACCGATGCGGTTACTGAAATATTCTATAAGTGCCTGCTCAAACAGCTGATCAAAGCACTGTAATTACAATGTAATTACGTATTGTTCCGGCTTTGTACCCTGATCCACAGGATGTCAACTAAATATTTACCTTGTCCTTGATCAGATAATTGTTCCTTTCTGAAGAATTCCGGTTGATCAGTTCACCAAGGAATCCGGTCAGAAACAAAACAGTTCCAATAATCATTACTGTAAGGGCAATATAGAAGTATGGACTATCGGTTATCAGCGGTGCCCTCATATTATTGTTAATGTAAACAAGCTTTTTGATGCCGAGATATCCGGCCATTATGAAACCTATTAAAAACATTAATGTCCCGAGGGAACCAAAAAGATGCATGGGGCTTTTTCCGAACCTTGTAATGAATCCAATTGTAAGCAGATCAAGATAACCCTTCATAAACCTGTCAAGTCCGTATTTGGAAACGCCATATCTCCTGGGTTTATGCTCAACAATTTTTTCACCTATTCGGCCGAAACCTGCTTTTTTTGCCAGCATTGGTATGTACCTGTGCATTTCACCATAGACCTCGATTCCCTTAACCACTTCATTCCGGTAAGCTTTCAGTCCACAATTAAAATCATGAAGCTTTATACCTGATGACAGACGTGCGGTTCCGTTATAGATCCTGCTCGTAAATCGCTTAATAAAAGGATCATACCTTTTCTTTTTCCATCCCGATACAAGATCATAGCCTTCCTCATTTATCATCCTTATAAGACCGGGTATTTCATCGGGGCTATCCTGCAGATCTGAGTCCATTGTTATTACAACATCTCCCTTTGCCTCAGTAAAACCTGAATGAAGCGCTGCTGCCTTGCCATAATTCCTTCTGAACCTTAATCCTTTTACAAAACTGTTTTCACGGGAAAGTTCTGTAATGACCTGCCATGTTTCGTCAGAACTCCCATCATCAATAAAAATTACCTCGAAATCAAGCCTGCTGGCATTGCATGTTCTCTCAATCCATCCAGCTAATTCCCTGAGTGATTCTTCTTCATTGTAAACCGGGACTACAACAGAAAGATCCATAAGGTCACCTTATTTTACTTCAGGAGAGTCGATTAACGGATTACCCTCTTTTTTGACAAAAATCGCAACTATCAGCGACATGATGACTCCATAAAGCATATTACCAAATATGCTTAAGGGTGCCATTATTTCAGGCTTCATCATTTTCTTCTGAATTTTTAGCCCTGCATCCACAGCTTCCTGCGGAATTCCCCTTTTTGCCATAAGTTCTTCAGCTGCAGCAAGCTGTTTGTCAATTAATCCGGGATCGATTATTGAAAAAAGAATATAGGTGAATACTGCGGTTATAATTGCATAATAAAGAAATATTACAACTCCTGCACCAACAGCCTGCCCGTATGTAATACTACCATGCAGATAATTGTCGCGGTACGATTTAATCAGGAAGAAGAGAGCCACAACAAGAATCAGAAGAAATACATATCCCTGGGTTTTATTTATTGTCAGATCAAGGAAATACATTACAAGCGTATAAACGATTCCTATCATGGACAGGATAAGACCATTGGTAAGATTTGCTTTCCAGACATTCGATTTTTGTTCCATAGGTTTAAATATAAGTTAGGTTGAATTTATCGGCTGACAACAAATATAGTGTAAAAACATAATAAAGAGTCTTCGCTGTTTTGGAATATTTATTTTGCCGGCTTGGCAAAAATTCGTATTTTTGCGCGGGGTAAGTCTTATACGACCAGCTCCTGCTGAACTCCCCCAGGATCGGAAGGTAGCAAGGGTAGGCAGTTGTAGCGGTGCGATATAAGTAGCTTACCCTTTTTTATTGAAGTATACTGGTGTTTAAGATCTCCCGACCCTAAGTGCTTCCATCACTATATTCACTTTTTAATATCTTTACCCAAACTACTTTCTATGCTGATCCGCATTTATCCTGAAAATCCAAATTCAAAGCATATCAGGCAGGTTGTCGACCTGCTTGAAGCAGGAGGTATAGTAATCTATCCTACTGATACTGTATATGCAATTGGATGTGATCTTAAGGCAAATAAATCGATAGAGCGGATAGCCAGGTTCAAAGGCCTGAATCCAGAGAATCCGGATCTCTCCCTGATATTTCACGATATGAGCCAGCTTTCGGNNGGAAGGTAGCAAGGGTAGGCAGTTGTAGCGGTGCGATGTAAGGAGCTTACCCTTTTTTTGGTTTATAATGCTACTTCGAATTTATCCGGAAAATCCAAGCGCCGACCGCATAAGAAAAGTGGTTGAGGTCCTCGAAGGAGGAGGCATCATTATTTACCCTACCGATACTGTTTATGCGATCGGCTGCGATATCAGGGCAAACAAATCAATCGAGAAAATTGCACGGATGAAAGGACTTAATCCTCAGAATCCCGATATGTCGCTGATTTTTCATGATATGAGTCAGCTATCGGAATACACTGTAATCAGGGATAATTCGATATTTAAACTCCTGAAAAGAAACCTGCCGGGACCATTCACATTCATAGTACAGGCGAATAATCAGATCCCGAAATTATTCAAAAATAAAAAGAAGACAGTTGGTATAAGAATTCCTGATAACAATATTGTACGTGAGCTTGTTAAAGAGCTTGGGCGTCCGGTTATCACCACTTCAATACATGATCCTGATGAGGTTATCGAGTATACTACCGATCCGGAACTGATCTATGAAAAGTACCGTGAAATTGCCGATATTGTAATTAATGGCGGATATGGCAGGAACGAAGCTTCAACAATTGTCGATTGTACATCTGATGAGATAAGTATCGTAAGGCAGGGGCTGGGCATTCTGGAACTATAACTTTACCTGTTATAGAAACTCCTGGTGAATATAACTATTACTGTAAGCAATTCCAGTCGTCCCAGGAGCATCAGCATGCATAGAATCCATTTGCCGGTTGAAGGAAGATCAGCATAAGTCGCAAAAGGACCAAAGTCACCTAAACCGGGTCCTATATTACCAAGCATCGATGCTGCTGTGCTCAATGATGTGATGATATCATAATCGAGTAATGATATTATCAGCGAACCTGCACAAAGAGTAATGAAATACAAGATGATGAATATCAAAAGGTTGTAAACCGTATCCTGAGGAATTTTTTTCTTTTCGACCCTGACAGGCAGGAAGGCATCTGGATGGACCAGTCGTCTTAAATCATTGCGGGCGTTCTTTACTATTATCATGAGTCTGATAATCTTAATACCTCCGCTTGCTGAGCCGGCCATACCACCGGTAAACATGAGAATAAAGATGATTAGGATTCCCAGGTTTGACCATTGACTGAAGTTTACTGTATAAAATCCTGTTGTGGTTAAAATCGAAATTGAATTGAAAAAACCGTCTGACAAAGCCTTTGAAAAGGTTTTTCCCGATTCATGAAAGAGCAGGAAAGTGATAAATAGTGAAATCCCTGCTGCAAGGATTGCATATATGACAAATTCATTATTCCGGATGATCTTTTTGAACTGACCCTTGAGAGCAAAGTAAACCAGTGCAAGATTGGTTCCTGCGAGAAACATAAAAAGTGTTATGATTGCCCGGATAAACGGAGAACCAAAAGCTGCGATTCCATGGTTCCGTGTCGAAAATCCTCCTGTGGAAAGTGTTGAAAAAGAATGACAGATTGCATCAAAAACCGGCATTTTAAAAATTATCAGAAGCAGCGCCTCACCAAAGGTCAGTGCGATATAGATTGAAACCAGCCTTTTTGTTGTTTCAATTGCTTTAGGATGGATTTTGTCAGTCATCTGACCTGAAAATTCAGTGGTGGAGAGCTGTATGTTAATGCTTTTAATAACCGGAAGAACGTAAAATGATAAAGTCAGGATTGCAATTCCGCCAAGCCATTGTGTAAGGCTTCTCCAGAAAAGTATGCCATGTGGAAGTGATTCAATATCTCTGAATATTGTGGCTCCGGTTGTGGTAAAGCCTGAAATTGATTCAAAAAATGCATCCGTAAAGTTGCCGGCAGCTGAGGTGAATAAATATGGCAGGGATCCAAAGAGACTGAAAAGGATCCAGACAGATGTAAGTATCACATAACCCTCCCTTGAGCCATATAGCTTTTCCTCGTTGCGAAGAGGTGTAAAAACAAGAATGCCCGAAACTAATGTTATTATGCTTGAATAAAGCAAAGGACCTGCTGCAGATTCTTTGTATAAAAGAGATACTCCTGCCGAAATGAGCAAAAAAATTCCCTCGATTATAAGTACCTGACTGAAAACCCTTGCGATAATCCTGAAATTGATCATAACAGGTCAGGTGAAGAATTTCGATATTTTTTCGTAAGCAGAGGGTAAAGTAAAAACTACAACTTTATCGTTAGGCTTAATAATTGTATCACCTGTTGCAATGAAAGGTACTCCATCCCTTGTACCCCCGCCAACAATTGCATCCTTTGGAAAGTCGAGGCTCCTCAGGGTGCCTTTCGATATCCTGGCATTATCGGGTACATTGAATTCAACTACTTCAGCTTCAGTGCCGGTCATATACTTTACCTGCGTCACATTAGGGTTTGTTGTATGTCGGAAGATCCTGCTCGCTGCCGAAATCTTTTTATTGATGATAGTGTCAATCCCTATGTTTTCAGCCAGGTTTATGTATTCCATGTTTTCAACCTCAGCGACAGTCTTTTTGACTCCCATCTTTTTTGCAAGAAGACATGAAAGGACATTGGTTTCCGAGTTACCGGTCACCGCGACAAAAGCATCCATCTTACTTATCCCCTCCTGTTCCAGAAGATCAACATTTCGGCAATCCCCGTTAATTATAAGTGTATTTTCAAGGATATCCGATAACGCTTCACATCTTTCAGGATCAGAATCGATAAGTTTTACCTGACAGTTTTGCTGCATGTAAAGCGCCACATGTTTACCGATCCTGCTTCCACCAAGTATCATGATACTCTTTGCTTCAAAATTCTCTTTACCGGAGGTGATCATCATCTCATCAATACCTTCTATTGTTGAAATGACGAATACCATGTCACCCAGCCGGAAATATTCGTTACCTCTTGGTATAATAGTTTTATCATTTCGCTTAATTGCAACAGCCCTGTATTTATCTGTGCTGTGTGTAAGGGATATTTCTTCGAGGCTTTTATTCAGAATGGGGGCATTCTCATCAAGTTTCTGAACATACATGGCGAGCTTTCCACCGCAGAATTCCATGAATTCCGTTGTACCTGTCTCATGAAGAAGGCTCAGCACTTCGCGCGCAGCAATCAGCTCAGGGTATATAAGTGAATCAATTCCAAGCGATTTGAAAAACTCGAGGGTGGAATGTTCAAGGTAATCAAGGTTATCTATCCTGGCAATCGTTTTTACCGCCCCGAGCCTTTTGGCGAGTATCGAGGAGGTTATATTTGTATCTTCCCAGTGAGTCACTGCTATAAATAGATCGGTTTTTTTCTGAAGAATCTCCTGCAGTATATTTATGGAGGTTGCTGATCCGACATATGTGAGAACATCCATGGACGAATCCACTGGTTTGAGCCTCTCTTCCTCAGTGTCGATAAGTATTATCTCATGGTTCTCATTTGAAAGCATTTTAGCAAGATGAGTACCTACTTCGCCAGCCCCGGCAATAATTATTCTCATAAAAGACTGATAAAAAACAGAACAAAATAAGACATAAATAGCATAATACTCAAGTTTTTTGACGATTATTTAGCCTTCTCCTGAAGGCTCCCGAATTCCTGACATAGTGGATCGTATCTGGTTTCCTGTCACTATTAAGCTTCAACCTGAAGCCTGATGACACCTCTGATGGCAATATAACCGCATCAACCGGACCGGTGAACTCAATATTCTTTTCTACCGCCGGATGTTTCCCTTTTAAAATTATAATACCGGGCTTTGATTCCTGCAAGGCACTGTTTGATAGCTTATTGCAGATCAGAATGTTTTTTTTCTCAATTCTGAAAAGATGTGGCTCGGAATCTGCTTTAATTATATTTGCAATAAGCCTGCGCATGTTAATGTGTCTTGCAACCTCAGGCGGGAGCGTATCACTCTCAGTGTAAACATTCAGTATTCTCCCGGTCCGCATCCCTATCGCAGAAAACCCTGTTCCGTTGTAAACAATAATCTCACCGGTGGTTCTGTCGGAAACAGATCTTACAGACCCTGCCAGAAGGAAGAGAATTAATGCGAGCAGTGGGAACCGCACCGGAAATGTTTTTCTGTTCAGATTAAAAACCATGAACAGAAAAATGAAGGAGAAGAAAAGTACAGATTCAATTGTTCCCAGCCCAATATTCTCTATTGTCGACAATGGGAGTGAGGCAGCTCTTTCGGTGAGTGTCTCAGTCATTCCGGTAAGAAAGTTCAGAAGTGTGGCCAGGGGCTGGGAAATGAATTTTACAGGGAAGGTCAGCGGGACAAGACATCCGATTATGATAAGTAACGATGACAGGGGGACAATAATAATATTTGTCAGAATAAACCACGTAGGGAACCTGTTGAATAGCGAAATTGTCAAAGGCAGGGTTCCTGCCTGTGCAATGATGGTCACGCCTGCCGACTGCCATATCTTATCACCTGCACGGCTTCTGAAGGACATCTTAAGGTAAAAATCGCGATAAAAACAAATTATAAAGATCACAGCAGAATAGGAAAGGAGAAAGCCGGCATCAAACAGGACTGAGGGACGGATAATCATCAGGATCACTGCAGATGCGAGCACTGAATTTATGCTATTGACGTTTCTCTTCATCAGCATCCCGGCCTGCAGGAACGAAAACATTATTGTTGCTCTTAAGACCGAAGGAGTAAGGCCTGTCACAAAGGCAAAAGCCCAGAGCAATGCGACTGTAATTATAATCCTGAGGATATTAAATCTTCCTTTCAAAAAGAAAAGCAGGTTAAAAATAAAGAGGCTGAGAATTACGGCATGTAAACCGGAAACTGCCATTATATGCATGACTCCTGCCTTAATGAAGACCTGCTTCTGTTCAGGGTCCAGCATGTTTTTTTGTCCGAGAGTTATTGCTGCAACAAGTGCAAGCCGGTCGCCTGTGATTCCCCTTTTTTTGTACATGTCTATTATCTTCTCCCTTGTCATCAATGCTTTGTGCTTAATTTTTCTGTGAGGGGGCTGTGCATGGGAAATTACATCCTCTGCACCTGACATTGTATAGTATTTTATCCCATGGTTTTCCATGTAAAAACGGTAATCAAACTCATAAGGATTTCCCCTGCTTAAAACAGGTTTTGGGTTACATCTTATTCTCAGAAAATCTCCCGGCAGGAGGTATGTTATAAGTGAATCCTTTCTGAAATAGATCATCATTGCACCATTTACCGGTTTCGTGCTGTTAACTGTAAGTTGAGAGTGGATCCTGACTATTACTTCGTAACTTCTGTCTTTTTCTTCAGGATACTCTGAAACAGAGCATAGATATTCGCCAGGTTCCGGTTCAAGGTTAGATAATTGTTTTTTCTCCTGGGTGTAAAGCATTAAACCACACAGGAAAAATGAACAGGTGAGCGGAATGCCGAACATTCGGTTTACAAGTCCTACGTTATACAGAAGACTTATTAAGAACCCTGTGATTATTATGAATGCAGAAATTGCAAGAAATGTTATGCCGGGTTTATAATAAAGACCCGATATGATTCCAAGGCAAAGGGGGAAAACAATCCTTAGAAAGGGTATTTCCTTATTCAGCACGGTCGCAGCGATGAGACCTTATAAAGATATGAAAAAGTTTGGAGTGACCAGAGTTTTGAGTGAACTAAAGTTAAAATTTACTTTAAGTACTCTAGGCACTTTAGGCACTCTAGATACTTTTTATCTTCTGTCCTGCCAGCACTGTTTTGTAATCGGCTTCAAACTTCCCTTTGCTGATTGCGTTGAGCTTGCTTTTCAGGAGCCTTTTCCTCAGAGGACTAACCTTATCAGTAAAGAGGATTCCATCGAGGTGATCGTATTCATGCTGTATTATCCTTGCCTTATAGCCGGAGTGTTCTTCATCATGGAATTGCCA
>DOTV01000008.1:30904-37727 GCA_003520925.1 Bacteroidales bacterium
TAATATGTGCATTTATGAATACTTTTTTGAAATCGGCAAGGTCTGGCTCGTCATCTCCGATCGGCTTACCGTCAATAACAAATATCCTTATTGATTTTCCAATCTGCGGTGCCGCAAGACCCAATCCTTCCGACCTGTATAATGTTTCAAAAAGATCAGCAATAATCTGTTCCAGTCCGGGATAATTCCTGTCAATATCTTCCGCTACTTTCCTTAAAACCTGATGGCCATATATAACTATAGGATATACCATATCAAAATTAAAAATTTCACACCTGATGCCTGACGTCCGACGCCAGTCGCCTTCTGTCAAGAAATGACTGAAGAATAATTGAAGCACTTATCTTATCCACCATCGTCTTATCCTGCCTCCCTTTCTTACTGACTCCACCGTCGATCATTGTTCTTTGCGCCATGCCCGAGGTGAACCTTTCATCAACCTTATTAACAGGTACCCCGGGGAACATCTTCCTTAGTTTCTTAATGAACGGATCTATATATTTAACAGATTCACTTGGTTGATTGTTCAATGTCATGGGATACCCTACAACAAACTCTTCAACCGGTTCTGCTTTTACATACTCCAGGAGAAAGCTTTCAAATTCATGATTTTTAACGCTCTTCAATGGTGATGCAAAGATCTGAAGCGGATCCGTAACTGCAATTCCGATTCTTTTTGTTCCGAAGTCGATGCCGAGTATCCTTCCCAACAGATATTAAATATTATTAGTAGAGCCACCTCTGAGAGGTGGCTCTACTATTCTGAATCATTATTTCGTTTCCGGTTCGTAAACCATTCCGGCAAGGCGCTGGTATGATTTATATCTCCATTTTGCATTCTCCTCGGCAGCTTTGAAGAGCACATCTGCCTGATCAGGGAATGATTTTATAAGAGACGTATAGCGTACTTCCGACATCAGGAAAGCCTGGAATTTTGACCAGTCAGGCTCTTTTGAATCGAGGATGAACGGATTCTTTCCCTCTTTCTCAAGAAGCGGATTATGCCTGTATAGATGCCAGTACCCTGATTCTACGGCTAATTTTTCCTGAGCCTGGGTCTTGCCCATTCCATCCCTCAGTCCATGATTGATACACGGTGAATAGGCTATTATAAGTGACGGGCCGGGATATGCTTCAGCCTCCTTGATAGCTTTAAGGAATTGGGCATTGCTTGAACCCATTGCAACCTGAGCAACATAAACATAGCCGTAGCTCATCGCCATCTGACCAAGATCCTTCTTTCGGATCTTCTTGCCGGATGCAGCAAACTTGGCTACCGCTCCTGCAGGTGTTGATTTTGAAGCCTGTCCTCCTGTATTTGAATATACTTCAGTATCTAGAACAAGAACATTAATATCCTCACCTGATGCAAGAACATGGTCGAGACCTCCGTAGCCAATGTCATATGCCCATCCATCGCCGCCAAATATCCAATGGGATTTCTTGACAAGATACTGTTTGAGGCTTAATATCTCCTTTGAGTTTTCCGATTTATCTTTTTCACAGGCTTCAACTACTTTGGCAGAAGCTTTCCTTGATGGTTCAGCAAGGTCCTTGTCTCTCAGCCACTCTTCAAAAGCGGTCTTTGTGTCAGGGTTGATGCCGTTTGCCAGGGATCCGGTCATCAGACGTTCTATTCTTTCTCTCATCTTGGCAGTACCGAGTGAAAGTCCATAACCGAATTCTGCATTATCCTCAAAAAGTGAGTTAGCCCATGCTGGTCCATGCCCGAGTTTATTGTGAGTATAGGGTGTTGATGGTGCTGATCCTCCGTAAATTGAAGAACATCCTGTAGCATTTGATGCAATTATCCGGTCGCCATAAAGTTGAGTGATTGCCTTAATATAGGGTGTCTCCCCGCAACCTGCGCAGGCTCCTGAGAATTCAAAAAGGGGCTGAGCAAACTGGCTGTTCTTAACATTAACGAACTTGTCGACCACGGTGTCTTTATATCCAACCTTTTCGTGCATGTAGGTCCATCGGTCTGCTTCATGAAGCTGCGTTTCAAGCGGCTTCATTACAAGAGACTTGATTTTTGACGGACAGACATCGGCGCAGTTGCTGCATCCTGTGCAATCATATACGCTAACCTGAATTTTGAATTTGTATTTCTTAAGTTCTCCCGGGATCCCCTGGATGGTTTTTGTCCCTTCAGGTGCATTTGCAAGCTCCTCCTCAGTCAGAAGAAATGGACGGATAGCAGCATGAGGGCACACATATGAGCACTGGTTGCACTGGATGCAATTTTCAGGCTGCCACTCAGGTACATTTACTGCGATCCCTCTTTTTTCATAAGCTGACGTACCCGACGGGAAGGTTCCGTCTTCCCTTCCTTTAAATGCACTGACAGGAAGATCATCGCCTTTCATGGCATTCATCGGCTCCATAACATCACGGATAAAATCAGGAATATTGCGTGTGTCTTTTTCTATTTTAACAACAATTTTCGTCCACTCTGCAGGTATCTCAACTTTAGTGACATTACTGCCTTTATCAACTGCTGCATAATTCATGTTAACAACATCCTCTCCTTTTCTGCCATAACTCTTGTAAATGAATTTCTTCATTTCCGATTCGGCTTTCTCATAAGGTATCACATTAGCCACTTTGAAAAAAGCTGCCTGCATTATTGTATTGGTCCTTGAACCCAGACCAAGCTCCTCTGCTATAGCTGTTGCATTAATTATGTAAAAACTTATTTTATTTTCGGCCAGATACTTCTTCATATGGTCGGGCAGACGCTTCTTTGTCTCTTCTGAATCCCAGATTGAGTTCAGAAGGAAAGTTCCTCCCTGTTTGAGGCCTTTAAGCATATCATATTTATCGAGATATGATGGAACATGACATGCTACAAAATCGGGAGTATTCACAAGATAAGGTGAGCGGATCGGCTTATCTCCAAAACGGAGGTGCGAAGTTGTTATTCCACCTGATTTCTTTGAGTCGTAAGCAAAGTATGCCTGGCAATATTTATCGGTTGTTTCACCAATAATCTTGATTGAGTTCTTATTCGCCCCAACTGTTCCGTCTGAACCAAGTCCGTAAAATTTAGCTGAATATGTACCCGGCAGCGCGACATTAATCTCCGGAACAACCGGCAGGGAAGTGAAGGTGACGTCATCGACAATACCGACGGTGAACTGGTTTTTCGGTTCATTGAGCTTCATATTTTCGAAAACCGAAAGGACCTGGCCCGGAGTGGTATCCTTCGAACTTAATCCGTAACGGCCTCCCAGGATCACAGGTCGCTCGGATCTGTCGTAGAATATTTCTTTTATATCAAGATAGAGCGGCTCGCCTGGTGCCCCTGGTTCTTTAGTCCTGTCAAGTACTGTTATTCTCTTAACAGATTTCGGTAACACATTGAAGAAATATTTTGAGGAGAAGGGACGGTAAAGATGAACTGTTATGAGGCCAATCTTTTCACCTTTAGCCCTTAGATAGTCAATAACTTCCTTTGTTGTGTCGGTTACTGAACCCATTGCGATTATAATATTTTCAGCATCAGGGGCACCATAGTAAGTAAATGGTTTATATTCCCTGCCTGTCAGCTTAGATATTTCACCCATATATGAGTTGACTATATCAGGAATAGGCTCATAGAAAGGATTTATTGCCTCTTTGGCCTGGAAGAATATATCAGGGTTCTGGGCTGTTCCTCTTGTAACCGGGTGCTCAGGGTTCAGGGCATTCTCGCGGAACCGGGCAAGAGCTTTCAGATCAAGAAGTTTCTTAAGGTCATCCATTTCAAGAACTTCTATTTTCTGAACTTCTGCTGAGGATCTGAATCCATCAAAAAAGTGAAGGAACGGAATCCTTGATTTGATAGCAGTAAGATGAGCAACGCCTGCAAGGTCCATTATTTCCTGGACACTTCCGCTTGCGAGCATGGCAAAGCCGGTTTGTCTTGTAGCATAAATGTCGCTGTGATCACCAAAAATTGAAAGGGCATGAGCTGCAAGTGTCCTTGCGCTTACATGGAAAACGCCGGGAAGAAGCTCTGCCGCAATTTTATACATGTTCGGGATCATAAGTAGCAATCCCTGCGATGCAGTAAAGGTTGAGCAAAGTGCGCCTGTCTGTAAAGTACCGTGAACTGCACCGGCAGCTCCGCCTTCCGACTGCATTTCAACGACTTTAACTGTTTCACCGAAGATGTTCTTTAACCCGTTGGCAGCCCATTCATCGACATATTCTGCCATTGTTGATGAAGGCGTAATAGGATATATGCAGGCAACCTCGCTAAACATATATGCAACATGCGATGCAGCCTGATTACCATCGCATGTCATAAATTTTTTTGTTCCCATTTTATATAGAATATATAGTTGATAATTATTTTTTAAAAAGAAAGTGCAAATTTACAAAAATATCCTGACCGTTATCCTCCGTTCATCGAAATCAGGAACTCTTCATTTGATTTTGACTGCATTAACCTGTCGCGGAGGAATTCCATAGCCTCCACTCCATTCATATCAGTAAGATAGTTCCGGAGAACCCATATTTTCTGAAGTATGTTCTTATTAATCAGGAGATCTTCACGGCGTGTACTTGAGGCCGGTATATCAATTGAAGGGAATATCCTTCTGTTCGAAAGCTTCCTGTCGAGCTGAAGTTCCATATTGCCGGTTCCCTTGAATTCTTCGAAAATAACATCATCCATTTTTGATCCTGTTTCGGTAAGGGCCGTGGCAATTATAGTAAGGGAGCCTCCGTTCTCAATATTACGGGCGGCACCGAAGAAACGTTTAGGCTTGTGAAGGGCGTTTGAATCGACACCTCCCGATAATACCTTTCCCGAGGCGGGGGCAGTTGTATTGAACGCCCTGGCCAGACGAGTAATGGAGTCGAGAAGGATTACCACATCATGTCCGCACTCGACAAGGCGCTTAGCTTTTTCAAGTACTATGTTGGCTATTCTGCAATGCCTTTCGGCAGGCTCATCAAAAGTTGAAGCTATAACTTCAGCCTTGACATTTCTTGCCATATCGGTAACCTCTTCAGGCCTTTCATCAATCAGCAGGATCATCAGATACACTTCCGGGTGATGTTTTGCGATGGCATTGGCAATTTCCTGAAGGAGGATTGTCTTTCCTGTCTTCGGCTGGGCAACAATAAGCCCGCGCTGTCCTTTTCCGATGGGAGAGAACATATCTATTACCCTTACTGAAAGAGAACCCTCTCCCGGTGTGCATAAGGTAAATTTTTCGTTCGGGAAAAGCGGTGTGAGGAAATCAAACGGAACCCTGTCGCGAATAAAATCAGGACTTCTTCCGTTTATCTCATCAACCTTGATAAGCGGGAAATATTTTTCACCCTCTTTTGGTGGACGTATTGAACCTTTTATCGTATCACCGGTTTTTAGTCCAAACAGCTTTATCTGAGACTGTGAAACATAAATATCATCCGGGGAGTTGAGATAATTATAATCGGGAGATCTCAGAAAACCATAACCGTCAGGCATTATTTCAAGGACACCGGTATTATAGATAATTCCTTCAAATTCATAGGGTTTTTCCTTCTTTTCTTCTCTTAATGGCTGTATCTCAGGGATTATCTCTTTAACCGGAGGATCAATAATTATATCTCCTCCTGAAATTACATTTTCAACAGGTTTTGACTCCTCATAAATAGGCTCATCACCATTAAGGGGAAGAGAAGTTTCAACTACTATTTCTGGTTTTTTTTCTTCTCTTGTAATAAACCGGTCATCTCTGAATCTCGGATCCCGCTCTCTTCTGTCGGAGAATTTCGGATCGCGCTGCCAGCGGGGAATCCTTGTTTCTTCCTTTACCGGTTCTGCATTCTTAAAGAGATCAGGCTTATCTTCGGTTTTATCATACCTTGTTTCATGATCCCTGTTATCCGGTATGGCTGTTTCTGGTTTTTTCAGATCGTCGGGCGAAACAAGTATTACAGGTTCGACCGGACGGTTTATAACAGGTTTCACCATTCTGGGCCTTTTACCCCTCCTCTGGCTCTGATCACGCATCTGATCGTTCAGAGGGTTAAAATTTTTGGCGTCTAAACTGTTTTTCCTTTTTTCAGTTGCTTCAATAGCCTGCTGATCAAGGATTTTATAGATCAGATCCTGTTTTTTCAAAGATTCTGACCTTTTGATTTTAAGTTCTCTGGCTATATCCCGCAACTCGGGAAGCAGCTTGTTGCTTAACTCAAGAATGTCGTACATAATAATGAAAGATGTGAAATAAAAGAGATTTTAAAATTTGTTATTGGATAACCAGACTAGTAAATGATTCTGAGCCGGTGGGAAAACCGGCACAATAATAGCAAAATAAATAATAAGTTGTATTAATATTGAAAAAAAGCTTTGGGAATTACCTGAATAAAAAACAATCTGATATTCAACAGCAGTAAATATCAACTGCAATGTATGCGAAAACTCTGACTTTGCAAAAATATTTTATGACAATATGATTTTCGAGTAAGATTTTTTATTAAAATTGTACCTTAAGCCTTCTGTTTGACTAACTAATCTGTCCTAACCTGTAGTAATGCGTCAGCTAAAAATCACCAAACAGGTTACAAACCGTGATACCCCTTCCCTGGATAAATACCTTCAGGAGATAGGGCGGGTCGGTCTTATTACACCTGAGGAAGAAGTTATTCTTGCCAGAAAGATAAAAACAGGTGATCCAGAAGCTCTTGGAAAGCTTGTAAATGCAAATCTCCGTTTTGTTGTATCTGTTGCAAAACAGTACCAGAACCAGGGAATGGGGCTTCCTGATCTAATCAATGAAGGCAACCTGGGACTTATGAAAGCTGCTCAGCGCTTTGATGAAACAAGGGGATTCAAATTCAT
>DOTV01000008.1:38042-42388 GCA_003520925.1 Bacteroidales bacterium
GCAAGGATTGTAAGGCTCCCTGTTAACAAGATCGGATCGATTAACAGGATAAACAGGGCCTTCGCAAGGCTCGAGCAGGAGTTTGAGCGGGAACCGTCATCACAGGAGGTTGCTGACATGCTCGACATGATTCCTGATGATGTAAAGGAATCGCTCAAGACAAATGGCCGGACTTTAAGCATGGATGCACCTATAAGTTCGGAAGAAGAAAACACTATGTACGATGTTTTGCAGAATCCCGATACCCCCAGCCCCGATAAAAACCTTATCAATGAATCGCTTGCATGGGAAATTGAACGGGCATTAAGCTCCCTTTCACCGAGGGAAGCCAAGGTTCTTAAGCTCTATTTCGGCCTCGGAATGAAACATCCCTTTACCCTCGAGGAAATAGGAGAGGAGCTTAGCCTGACCCGTGAAAGAGTCCGCCAGATCAAAGAGAAAGCGATCAAAAGAATCCAGTTTACTACAAGGTGCAAAATCCTGAAATCTTATCTGGGTTAAATATTTGTTCCTATATTTACTAAAAATCCAATAATATGGAACATCTCGTTTCACCCTCTCTGTTAGCTGCTGATTTTCTGAATCTTGGAAAAGAAGTGGCAATGGTTAACAATAGCCTTGCCGACTGGATTCATTGTGACATAATGGACGGAGTTTTTGTTCCGAATATTTCATTTGGATTTCCGGTTATCGAATATGTTAAAAGAGTTGCGGAAAAGCCGCTGGATGTGCATCTGATGATCACTGACCCCGACAGGTACTTATCACGGTTCCACGATGCCGGTGCTAATATCCTGACGGTCCAGTATGAAGCCTGTATTCATCTTCAGAGAACTGTATCCGAAATACGGAGACTAGGAATGAAAGCAGGCGTTGCCATTAATCCTCATACTCCAGTTTCCCTCCTTGAAGACACCCTTCCCTTTATTGATATGGTTCTTATTATGACAGTAAATCCAGGTTTCGGAGGCCAGTCATTTATAAATGAAAGCTATAAGAAGATCAGGGAACTCAGGAAAATGATCGAAAAGAAAGGATTTAATATCCTGATTGAAGTGGATGGCGGTATCGATACGGCAAATGCTGCTGAACTTGTTGGAGCCGGAGTGAATGTTCTGGTTGCTGGAAATTCGGTGTTCAGTTCGAAAGATCCTCAAGAGACAATTAGAAGGCTTAAAAAGTTAGATTGAAGCATTCTTACCCACCCCAGGCCCCCCGCCTAAGCAGGGCAGGCTCTCCCCGCATGGGATCTTTAAATTGCATAACCGCATAACCGCATAACCGCATAACTGCATAACACCCTAACCGGTCCTTTCCGTAATATACCTTATTATTTCCCCTTTTCTCTCCGGACTGAACCACACAATTTCTTTATCGCGGCTCCACCAGGTAATCTGCCTTTTAGCATACCGCCGGCTATTCCTTTTAATCAGCTCAACAGCTTTCTCCCTTGATGTCTTTCCTTCAAAAAAATCATAGAATTCCCTGTATCCCACGCTCTTCAGAGGATTGAGTTCCCTGAATTGGAACAAGCCCCTGGCCTCACCTTCAAGGCCATTTTCAATCATTGCATCAACCCTCAAATTGATCCTTGTATACAGATTATCCCGTTCCCTCTCAAGCCCTATTTTGATTATTGAAAAATCCCTGATAGCATCTTTTTTAGTAAGAAATTCCGAGTATTTCCTGCCGGTACTTTCAAATATTTCGAGGGCTCTTATTATCCTTTTATGGTTTCTAAGGTCAACCTTTGCATAATACTCAGGGTCAACTATTCTTAGCTCTCTCCTTAGAATTTCAATACCTTCACTTATGAACTTTTCATTATATTTATTCCTCACAGCATGATCGATATCCGGGATTTCGTCTATACCCTTGCAAACTGCATCAATATACATACCCGAACCACCGGACATGACTACGATTCTGTTTTTACTGAATAATGACGGCAGCAGTTCGAGGACCGCTCTTTCGAACAAGCTTGAGCTGAAATAGTCTTTTACCGATAAGAATTGTATGAAATGATGCTTTACAGCATGTAATTGATTTTCATTAGGTACTGCCGTCCCAATTGTCATTTCCCTGTAGAACTGGCGTGAATCGGCAGATATTATTTCAGTATTAAAATGGCTGGCAACCTCTACTGAAAGTTCACTTTTCCCGACGCCTGTCGGGCCAAGTATGACTATCAGAAAATTTTTCATTGAGTGCAGAAAAGTGAAGACTATTCATCTTCCTCGCTCAGAGTTTCGGGATTTTCAAAATCAGGTAATGTCTCTTCATCCTCTCCGCCCAGGAAAAGATCATCAACTTCGGGTTCTACATCATCAACCTCATCATCGTCATCCTCATCATCCGATACAACGATGTTGTTATATAATTTACGGGAGCTTGTGCCAAACACAACTTGTTTTGGCGGAATACCTTTTGAATTTGTGCAGACAGGGTATTCCCGGTCCTCTATCTCTTTTGTTTCACCGGTATATTCAACAAAAAGGGACCTGTCATTAAAGAAGTCGAATACATAAAGCAGTTTCTGATTTTTCCGGAAGATAATCTCCTCGAGTATTGCAGTATCCATAGTGGATGAACCTGTACCCATATCGAACAGAGTAAACTCCTCCTCTTTTTCCCAGTTGTCCGTGGCAAGGAAAAAAGAGGCCATCTGGGATTTATCATACTCCAGCTCATCCTGAATTATGTTATGGAAATCTAATAATGTCTGTGATTCAAGAAATTCGAATTCCCTCACAAACGACTCATCCTCATCTGATAACACAACGAATTTATAGACCATATCATTAGTAATTCGACGGGTGCAATATAATATTTTTTATTTTACAATATGCCGGCTCAATTTTTTTTTAGAAGAAAATCTACAGTGTCCTTTCCGTCAGCATAATCCCATAATTGAGGCCACTGAGCCCTACCAAACGGGACTTCTTTTCTTCCGACAATGCATTGTATCTTTTCCCTGATTTTTTCAATTTCAGTATAGACACTTTGAATGGATTCATAATACTCATAATACAACACTGCCACGGGCGAGGATATGCCGGAACTCTCTTTGAAAAGCAGAAACCCGGCATCAGTGAATGGATCCCTGTTCACCAAAAAAACTGCCTTACTGAAATCATAATTATTTGCATATTTATTATGATTGATCACGTTATTGAATCCTGCCCAGAGGGTTATCAGTCTGCTTAAATCATATCCGTCCGGTAAATAAATCTTTGAAACGCTCCTGCACCCAAGTCCGAAATACGAAAAGACATCATGGCCCAGATGGATTAATTCTGACTCAGTTTCTCTTCCTTCGATTATTGCTATGCTGTTCCTGTTTTTCCTGATTATATGCGGGTATTTACCGAAATAGTATTCAAAGTAACGAGATGTGTTGTTGCTGCCTGTTGCTATTACCATGTCAAAATCTATAATCAATCCGTCGGTAAGAGTTATTCTGTTTTTGAATTCAGGATTTATATCAAATAAGAGATTGCTGATATAGACGATTAACTCCGGATCTTTTGAGCTTGTTTTCGCTTTCAGATTATGTCCTGATATCAGAACTGAAAGAAAATCGTGGAAGCCTGCAAGCGGAATATTGCCTGCCATTACTATTCCCACGGTCATTTTACTGCCTTCTGAGTTCAGAGCCGGATACCTGCTTGTCCAATTTATGAGATTATCAGCCGTAAGTTCATCGGCAATTGCCTTGATTGCCATTTTGACGTTTTCCGGGGTGAACCAGGGATTCATGAATTGCTGATTCCGGATTAGCGCATCCAGATCGGAAGAATATTTTATGTTTTTACCATCCAGTGAATCTCTCAGCACCTGGCCCAGTTCGGAGAAAGAATCGATCCTGTTCTTTAATGTCATCAAAGAATTTTAAGTCCTGCAAATTTATCGAAATAATAGAAAAAAACAGATCCCTGAATCCGGGATCTGTTTCAAACAAATGCCAACTACACAATCAGCGACTATTTTAAAGCAAAGTTAATTGGTATATTGTACCATACCGGAACAGCTTTCCCGTCTTTAATTCCCGGCTTTTCAAATGATGGAAGAGTCCCAACAACCCTTAAGGCTTCCTTGTCAAGATCCGGGTCGACGCCTTGCAAAACGCTGACTTTATCAATACTACCATCAGTTTCAATTGCAAATCGAACAATCACCTTTCCCTGAATACCTTTTAACATGGCAGGCTCAGGATATTTTATATTGTTCCTGACGAAATCTATAATAGCTAAATCCCCACCCTTGAATACAGGCATCTGATCGACCACCTCATAAGGAGTATCCTGATCAGATTTGGCAACCGGTGGCGGCGGTGGTGGCGGCGG
>DOTV01000008.1:42720-44890 GCA_003520925.1 Bacteroidales bacterium
CAGAGAGATCAGTGAGAATGCAATCATCCATCCGATGACTGGTTTTAACGACGTTTTTTTAAATGTTTTCATGTTCCTTCTTTGTTAATTAATTATTGAATTGTCAGTGAAGTTTGAAATCAACTGGAATCATATACCAGACAGGTACTGGTTTGCCTCCCTGTTTACCGGGCTTGAATGCAGGAATAGAAGATACTACTCTGGCGGCTTCTGCGTCGAGCGAGGGTTCAACTGACCTTAAGACTGTTACTCTGTCAACTGTTCCGGTTTCTTCTACGCAAAATCTGATAATTACCTTACCTTCCAGCTGGTTTATTTTAGCTGATTCTGGATATTTTGTATTTGCTGCAATGTAATTTATCAATCCTTCATCACCGCCAGGGAAAACTGGCATTTCTTCGACAACTACAAACGGTTCAGATGATGCACCGGGTGTCTCCTCAACAACTGAAACAGCTGATGTACTTATATCTGGTAGTGGAGGAGGAGGTGGTGGAGGTGGTGGTGGTGTCATAGTAGCTTTGTCATTCAAAGCAAAACTTATCGGGACCATATACCAGACACTGACATTCTTTCCCCCCTGTTTTCCGGGCTTGAATGAAGGAAGTACTGAAACAACTCTTATCGCTTCTTTGTCGAGTTCAGAATCAACTCCTTTAATTACGCTTACCCTGTCGACAGCTCCGGTCCTGTTTACGCAGAATCTGACAATTACCTTACCGGCAACCCCTTTGATTTTTGCAGATTCAGGGTATTTGGTGTTGTCTCCAATATATTGCAAAAGAGCAGAATCGCCACCAGGGAACTCTGGCATCTCTTCGACAACGACATAGGGTTCATCTTCGGCAGCCTGAACTTTGTTTGATTCAGTGAAAGTTTTTTTCCTGGCTGCACAGGATGATAAGATAAAGACCAGAAAAATTATTGCCGTGATTACCAGCAAGAGTTTTAATGGTTCAGTAAACCTGTAATAGTTTTTAGTCATCATTTTTTATAGTTTTTATTAGTTAGGGAAATTCATTTAGAAATTTGAATTTATACGCCGGTTAACAAATAAATTGATTTAATCAATAAAACAAATATACAACGAAATAATTAGTTATGCAACTAAATTATTAATTTATTTTAATAAAAAAACTGATCCCAGGTCAGATGGATCAGTAAACAGGAATAATTTGAAAATAGTTAAAAAGAAGCTATCTCAGAGTGAAATTAATAGGGACCATGTACCATACAGAGACCTCTTTTCCGCCCTGTTTTCCCGGTTTGAATTTTGGCAGGGTATTGACTACCCTCAGTGCCTCCATGTCAAGTTCAGGATCTATTCCCTTAAGGACAGATGCCCTTTCTACACCTCCTGAAGCATTTACACAGAACCTTATTATTACCTTTCCCTGTATGTTCTTCTCCATTGCGTTCGGAGGGTAGTGAGTATTTTCGCCCAAATATTTCAACAGCTCAGTCTCCCCACCTGGGAAATACGGCATTTCCTCCACGACAACGAAAGGTTCAGTATCGGTCCCGTAAGTTTCAATGGTTGTTTCATCCTTTACCTGTAAATAGCCGTTTGCGGTTTTTCCCTCCGGTGGAGGGGGAGGGGGTGGAGGAGGAGCCATCACTTCAGGCAGACTCTGTGAAGAAGTACCATGATCATTATAGGATGAAAAGGCCATCATTACAGTCCCTATTACCGGTAGGATTAATATCAGCTTAATATTTGACAGAGATTTTGACTGTTTCTTTGTCATCATTATCATCCTTCTTTTGATAAGCGAAGGATTTGAAAAACTATTTGTGATAGTAAATACTTTTGATTTGAATACCTGGTTCAATAAAAGCTTTTGGTACCTGTTTATATTGATTCCGAGGCTTAAGCATTCCTTGTCGGCCTGATATTCATGAACGGCACGCAACGACCTGCCGAACAGGTGGATTGCAGGATTAAACCACTGCACTGCCCTGACGATCTCAATAAAAATAATATCGGCTGAGTGATTATGATCAAGATGATTCTGTTCATGCCTTATTATCTCCGCTGCTTCCGGTTCGGATAATTTTTCATTTATGAAAATATATCCGAAAGCCGAAAAGCCTGATGTATTTAAGCCATGAAACCTGATAAGGTTGGATCCTTTTTTCTTCTGTCGGTTAATAAGGTAAGCAAGTTCAA
>DOTV01000008.1:45279-46883 GCA_003520925.1 Bacteroidales bacterium
TATCTCTGACAGGACCTTTCCGAACACAGGAAAAATCAATGGTTTGTTTGTCTCGATCGTGATCAGGGGAAGTATCAGGGCTGAGATAACAGAAAGAATTATGAAAGCCCTGTTTCTCCCGTACATCGTATCACTGCTGAGAAACAACCGGTAAACTAAATAGAATCCTGAAAGGTAAACTGCTGATTTAAAGATATAAATAATAAGCGGATTCATTTCTTTCCGTTCTGTTTTTTCATTTCACCTTCCATTATCTTCATGATATCTCCCATTTCTTTTACCGAAATGCTCTTCTCTTTTGCAAAGAAACTTACCATTTTCTCGAACGAATTTGAAAAGTAGTCTTTTACGAAAGTGCTGAGATGCATTTTCGAGTAATCGCTTTTTGAAACAATGGGAAAATACTCATGAGTCCTTCCATAGGCTTTGTGATCAACAAATCCCTTGTCCTGAAGGATCCTTACAATTGTACTGACAGTATTGTAGGCTGGTTTTGGGTCATCAAAGTGTTCAAGGATATCTTTGACAAATCCTTTTTTTAATTTCCAGAGCACCTGCATTACCTGTTCCTCGGCACGGGTCAATTCTCTCATGATGGCATTTTTTGTATCAAATTCATCAATAGAAGTGATTCACAGAATCTCTTCCACATCAAATGTAGAACGAAATATTTAGTTATGCAACTAATTTGTCGACTTTCTTCTCATGATAATAGAAAAATAGTGTACTTTTATTTCTTTTTTAAAGGACGCCCCAAAAAGAAACTAAATGAATTTTGTAAAGCGGATCGCTATATTCAAGGATAATCTGAAGATTGCATTACGGGCAATACAGTCAAACAAGGTAAGAGCAGTCCTCACAATCTGCATTATTGCCTTTGGGATCATGGCTCTTGTCGGGATACTTACTGCAATTGATGCAATTAAATCTTCGCTCACATCACAATTCACAATGATGGGAGCCAACTCATTCACAATCTCATCTAGAGGAATGAATATTCAGGTTGGGAATGAAAAGCAAAGGATCAGGAACCATACCCTTATTTCATATCACGAAGCCATTCAGTTCAAGGGAATGTTCACAGAACCGGCCTGGGTTTCGGTCTCCTATAATGCAACAGGTATGTCGACTGTGAAGTATGGAACTGAGGAAACAAATCCAAATGTAAATCTGATAGGGATTGATGAAAACTATCTTGCAGTATCGGGTTATGAAATTGAGAAAGGAAGAAATTTCAGCGCTGACGAGATTCAGATGAACCGTCGGCTTGTCTTGCTCGGGTCAGAAATAGTTACTGATCTTTTTCCTTCAGGAGTCGATCCGATCGGAAAGGAAATTACTGTAGCCGGGCTTAAGCTTCAGGTGGCGGGAGTACTGAAAAGCAAGGGGGCAAGTCAGATGTCGGGCGATAAGATATGCCTGATGCCGGTAACGGCTGCAAGGCAATATTTCTCACGCCCGAACATGAATTTCAATATAACAATCATGCCGATAAATCCGGTAAATCTTGATGTTCTGGCGGGTCAGGCAGAAGGGGTGTTCAGAGTGGTCCGGAACCTAGATCCGACTGATGAATCTGATTTCAATATTGTAAAGAGTGATAC
>DOTV01000008.1:47213-51005 GCA_003520925.1 Bacteroidales bacterium
TTATTCGGTGCAGCAGTGGGACTGATGAACATAATGCTGGTTTCGGTCACTGAAAGGACCCGCGAAATCGGTGTAAGAAAGGCAGTTGGAGCTAAACCTGTTACAATCAAATACCAGTTTCTTTTCGAATCAATAATGATTGGTCAGCTTGGCGGTATATTCGGGATTATTCTTGGAATACTTATTGGCAACGGAGTCTCTTCAATGCTGAGGTCGAGTTTTGTTGTGCCATGGTTCTGGGTCCTTACCGGGATCATAGTCTGTTTTATCGTTGGTGTAGCATCGGGTTATGCACCGGCTGTCAAAGCAGCAAATGTTGATCCTATAGAAGCATTGAGGTACGAATAAAAAAGGCCGTCCATGACAGACAGCCTTTTTACAATTTCATTACACCAGCAATTATTTCACTGTGTTCATATAAGCTACAAGATCAAGAAGCTTGCATGAATAGCCCCATTCATTGTCATACCAGGAAACCACCTTCACGAAATTGTCGTTGAGTGCAATACCTGCTTTGGCATCAAAAATAGAGGTGCGGGGATCACCGATAAAATCACTCGACACAACATCTTCTTCAGTATATCCCAGGATTCCTTTCAGCGGACCTTCAGAAGCACTCTTCATGGCTTTCTTTATATCCTCGTATGAAGCAGGTTTCTCAAGACGGCATGTAAGATCAACAACTGAAACATTGAGTGTCGGTACCCTGAACGACATGCCGGTGAGTTTTCCCTTCAGCTCAGGGATTACTTTGGTAACAGCCTTTGCAGCACCTGTTGAAGAGGGAATAATGTTTCCTGAAGCAGCACGTCCCCCTCTCCAGTCCTTATTTGACGGACTGTCGACAGTTTTCTGGGTTGCTGTCGTTGAATGAACTGTTGTCATCAGACCTTCGGCAATTCCGAAATTGTCGTGAAGCACCTTGGCAAGAGGAGCAAGGCAGTTGGTTGTACATGAAGCATTTGATACAAACTGCATGTCAGCCTTGTATTTATCCTGGTTAACTCCCATTACAAACATTGGGGTATCATCCTTTGATGGACCTGACATTACAACATGCTTTGCGCCGGCCTTTATATGACCCATTGCAGTATCCTTGGCAAGGAAAAACCCTGTGCATTCAAGAATGTATTCAGCACCAACTTCATTCCATTTCAGGTTTGCAGGATCCTTCTCGGCCGTTACACGGATACTCTGTCCGTTTACAACAAGCTTACCGTCTTTTACGTCCACTGTTCCGTCAAACTTTCCATGAATGGTGTCGTACTTAAGCATGTAAGCAATATAATTCACTTCGAGAAGGTCGTTAATCCCGACTATTTCCATATCGTTTCTCTTGAAGGCAGCCCTGAAGGCCAGTCGGCCGATCCTGCCAAAGCCATTAATTCCGACTTTAATCTTTGACATAATTATATCATTAATTGGTTAATAAATTTGAATGCCAAAGATACTATTTTTTTCCAGAAAACGGCGATTGTTAATAAATTGCAGGAGCTCTTTTTCTTCTGAAGATATAGGAGAATTTATTTGATTCGGGGTTAAGCGGATCGATAATAACACCAAACCGGTAACTTATAAACAGCGAGAAAAACAGAGCTTTATTGTCGGTTGTGGCCATTATTGGTATTTTCTTTGAAAAAGCAGTGAATGAAATTCCGGCTTCTACTGCATGAATGATTTTTTCCTCTTTGCTGTATTCAAAATTAAATCCGCCTTTGGCAAACAGACCAGGCAGGAGCTTTAATTCCCCTAGTCCTTTAGTGAAAGATGACCTGCTGTAGATATCATACGGGGGATGAACATTGACATCCAGCTTCTCTTCCTTAATGTCAAATTCATAGTCTGAAAGCGGATAGAGGATCTTGTAATAAATAGGTTTATATACTGCGAATGAAGGGCCGGCTGAAACAAAATATCTTACAGCCACTCCTCCAAGGTCACCTTTCTTGAATATCTCATGCTGAAAGCCATAACTCCCCCTAAGGTAAAAAGCCGAATTTAGTTTCCCGTAAACAAACATTCCGGGTGTCTGAAACAAAGGATTCGACATTCTGTATTCGCGCGGGTGCTTAAGAGAACCAGCCTCGATTTCGAAATAGCGTTTATTTAAGAAGCTGATTCTTTTGGCTTCACGATAGCTAAGCCCATAACCGTCCGAATTAAGGAGAACTGCAAATGATCTTTCATTTTTAAAGAATATCTTCTGCTGTTCATTGAGCTCACCTTGTCCAAGTACCGGAAATGCACAATAACCAATCAATACAGAAATTATAAGCAGCTTCTTCATTTTATTTTGCTAACTTATAAAAAAAGCCCACGGAACCCCGGGAATGTCAACCGTTATTCTCAGCCTGCGAAGTCTCAGCCTGTGAGTATGCCGGACATGATTTTTCGTTGCAGGCGCTTACAAAGATAGCAGTGATAAAACAAATAACCAGGATTACAGCAATCTTTTTCATAAAACCTTGCTTTTAATAAAACACAAAAATAAAACAATCAGTTTAAAAACAATCTCTGTGCCAATTTATTGTTTCCCCGGAAAAATTTCCGGAAAATTTATGTCGTGGTTTTGAGATATATACTAAACATATTTTTCGCATTTTTGTTGTTTGATCGTAACATTCATTTTATACGATGAAAACAGAAATAATAACAACCTTGTTTATCTTAACCATGACTACACAATCTTTTTCACAGGAAAAGCTACCTTATAATTCCCTTTCCAAACAGGAATCCTATGTTATTGAAAACAAAGGAACCGAAGCCCCTTTTACAGGAAAATTTACAGACTACACGGGGAAAGGAACTTATGTCTGCAGGAAATGCGGTTCAGCCCTCTATTATTCATCTTCGAAGTTTAAGTCCGACTGCGGCTGGCCAAGCTTCGACGATGAAATAAAAGGAGCAGTAAAAAGGTATCCTGATCCTGACGGAATGCGAACAGAGATTGTGTGTGCAAACTGTGATGCTCACCTGGGACATGTTTTCACAGGTGAAAGGCTGACGGCTAAAAATATAAGGCATTGTGTAAATTCAGTATCCATAGATTTTGTTCCCGCTCAGGTTGATCCGGGAAGATATGGCACTGCCATTTTTGCGGGTGGCTGCTTCTGGGGAGTGGAATACTTCCTTCAGAAAAGTCCGGGAGTGATTTCAGTTACCTCGGGGTTCATAGGAGGGCATGTCAAAAATCCCTCATATAAGGAGGTATGTACAGGCAGAACAGGCCATGCGGAAGCTGTCAAGATTGTGTATGATCCCGAAAAAACGTCTTACGAAAAACTGCTGAGGCTATTTATGGAAATTCATGATCCGACTCAGGTAGGAGGGCAGGGGCCCGATCTGGGTGACCAGTACAGGTCAGAAATATTCTACCTGAATGATGAACAGAAAAAGATTGCTGATACAAATATCGGAATTCTAAAAAGTAAAGGACTGAAGGTTGCAACAGCAGTGACAAAAGCTTCAGAATTTTACGAAGCAGAGGATTACCACCAGGATTACTACTTCAGGAATGGTAAAGTCCCCTACTGCCATGCATACACAAAAAGATTCTGATAACACATTATAATTACTTATACTAAATGGGAAAAGCATTTCTAACTCTTGCTGAATCAGGAACAGTTTCCGGATCAACAATTATCTATATTTTGATAGCAGTTGTTGTTGTGGTTACAGCAGGGTACTTCCTTCTCCGTAATAAGAAAAAATAGCATTTCCTCTCTGTCCTCTGTGCATCCTCTGCGTCTCTCTGTGTAAGTTCTTTGAGAATATTTTTACACAGAGTTCCAC
>DOTV01000008.1:51267-57083 GCA_003520925.1 Bacteroidales bacterium
CACAGAGAAGTAAAAAGAGAATTTAAATCTTTATCCAGATATTCCCCTTTTTATTCGATTCCACAACCGAATGAATGAACTTCATCCCTCTTACACCATCATGAACTGTCGGGAATTCACCGGGAGTGAATTTCTCTCCTCTGATTGATTTGGCTGTCCCTTTGTAAATATTTGCAAGAGCCTCGTAGATGCCTTCCGGGTGACCCGATGGCATCGTATGACTACTCTCAGCAAGCTTTTCATTATATCCATGGGCCGGTTTGAAAATCCTGGTTGGTTCAGTATCGCTCAGCATATAAAGATAATTCGGATTTTCCTGGGCCCATTTGAGACTGGCCCTTGAACCGTATACAGCTATCGTTATGCAGTTCTCTTCTCCTCCGCACACCTGACTGGCTCTGATAACCCCTTTAAGATTCTTCCCGAATCGCAGAAGAACAGTTCCATCAAGATCAAGCTTTACATCATCCTTTACAGAACTAAGGTCTGACAGGATCTCTTTTATTTCGAGTCCGGTTGTATATTCTATCAGATTAAAGGCATGAACACCAATATCGCCCATGCAGCTGCTTACTCCGGCATGTTTCGGATCGAGCCTCCATACACCGGTAATTCTGCTTTCGGTTCCATGAATTATTGAATTGATCCACCCCTGATAATATTGTGCATCAATTCGTTGTATCGTGCCAAGTAATCCTTGTGAAATCAGATCCCTCATCTGTCTGACCATAGGATATCCCGTATAGGTATGTGTAAGTGCAAAAGTTAGCCTGGTTTCTGCAACTGTTTTTTCAAGATCAAGAGCCTCTTCCACAGTCATCGTCATCGGTTTCTCACAGACGATATGGAATCCGTTTTCGAGCAGTTTTTTGGCGAATGGATAATGAAGTGCATTGGGTGTGACAATCGCAACAACCTCCATTCGTTTATCTGAAGCAAGGCCGAGTTCTGCTTTTATCATAGCATCAACGCTTTCATAGCAGCGGCTGATGTTAATCCCTTCTTTTATAGCAAACTCTTTGCTCCTTGCATAATCAGCATCAAAAACACCGCCGACAAGTTCGAAATCGTTGCAGATACGTGATGCTCTCCGGTGCGCGTCTCCGATAAATGCGCCGATACCGCCACCGATCATTCCTAATCTTAATTTATTCATCATGTTTATTTTAGCTCTTAATTAATTACTTTTTCTTTTCCTCAAATGGAGGAATGTAAAACAAATTATTAAAAATGCAGGTACAACAGAAACAAATCTTAATGTATGGGCACCTCCGCTAAGCTGTGCAGCGGCCCAGGCAGCAGCCTCTCCTGTCCCTTCAATTGCCGATTTCAAAGCTTCAATTGCCTGACCTGCCGGTATGGCAGCAGCAGTCTGTGCGTCAAAAATGGCACCGAGAACCGGTTGTGCAATTGCACCGCCAAGGAATCCGATTCCTCCCATTATAGCCAATCCAAGAGCACCGCTTTCAGGAATATTTTCCGAAACAAATCCAAGCATTGTAGGCCAGAAAAATGCTATCCCGAGTGCAAAAATCCCGGCAGCTGCGAAAACCATAAATGCCCCGTTGACATAGCCCATTAATAATGCGCCCGCAAAAGCGAGTATTGAGGAGCAAAGCAGAATTACAGTTGATTTGGTATTATGAACAAATGTACCCCCGAACTGACGTGCAAGCGCCATTATCCCCGAGATCCAAACCAATAAAAGTATTGGATTACTTGAAACATTTGCGAGTAAAGCAGCTATCCACTGATTTGTTCCAAGCTCTGTGGCTGCGGTCAGCAGCATACAAAAAGCCATAAACAGGAACAACGGGCTTACACATGCTTTTAACATATCCTTATATGAAAATCCCGCAACAACGCGCTCTGTCTGAGGGAATTTCTTGTTAAGGAACATATACCCGTAAATAAATGTAGGAATCAGCATCATTGCCATAGCGTATCTCCAGTTTGTGAGTCCTATGTTATTAAAGAGGTAGACTACAAGTCCGCCTATTACAATACCTGTCGGGAACCAGGCATGAAATCTGTTCAGCCGGCGGGTTTTCTCTTCAGTATACATACTGGTAATTAAGGGATTACAAGCTGCTTCAACACTTCCGTTAGCAATTCCGATAAAAAGTGTTGAAATAAACAATGTCCAGAATCCTGTTGCTACTATGGTAAGAATAATTCCGGCGACATGGCAGAAAAAGGCAATTGAGATTATGCGTCCAAGACCGATGATGTCAACAAGAGGTCCGCCAAATACCATCGCAAGAGTAAAGCCCCAGAAAGCCGTGCCTACGATCCATCCTACCTGTGCGTGGGTCAGATTGAACTCAGCGGCCCAGGCTTCAACAAAAGAACCTCTTGTGGCAAAAGCCAGGGCAGTTACTACCAGCGCTACACAACTGGCATTGAATAATTGGGTTTTCTTAATTGTATCCATAAAAGTCAGGTTTAAGATTTAGGGGATATTAAATAATTCCGGTTGATTTCAATATATTATTTTTCAAAAGCTGAATCAAAAGCAATATCCGAAGGAGGAAAATCAACTGATTTCACATACTGGCATGCCTCCTGAGCCCCATGTTGGCGATCCATTCCACCATCTTCCCATTCTACCGAAAGGGGACCTTTATACCCAATGCGGTTCAGAGCCCTTATTATCTCTTCAAAATTAATATTTCCTCTTCCCAGACTCCGGAAGTCCCAGTAGCGTCCTTTTGTACCGAAATCAGTGTGTCCACCGAATACGCCTGCTTCAGCCGGTATATCAGACCAGCCGACATCTTTCATGTGAACATGGAAGATCCTTTCACCGAATTCATGGATGAATTTTATGTAATCCACTCCCTGGTACCCAAAATGCGACGGATCATAATTGAATCCGAAAGACGGATGGTTTTTTACAGCCGATAATGCCCTCCTGGCTGAAGCTATATCAAATGCTATTTCGGTAGGGTGGACCTCAAGTGCAAACCTGATTCCAAGCTTTTTGTAAGCATCAAGAATCGGTTTCCATCTTTCACCAAACTCCTTATATCCATCGTCGATCATTTTTGGCAGGTTGGGGGGAAAGGAATATACAAGATGCCATATCGGACTGCCTGTGAATCCGTTAACAATTGATACACCAAGTTTTTTTGCTGCTTCACCCGTTTTAATCATCTCGGTGGCGGCACGTCTCCTTACTCCTTCAGGATCACCGTCACCCCAGACATAGTCAGGAAGAATACCTTTATGTCTTTCATCAATCCGGTCAGCAACAGCTTGTCCGACAAGATGATTTGAGATCGAAAATACCTTTAGTCCATATTTATCCAATAATTTTCTTTTTGCCCTGCAATATGTATCTGTTGCCTTGCTGACCTCGAAATGGTCGCCCCAGCATGCAAGCTCCAAACCATCATACCCGAACGATCTGGCTTTTTTACATATAGTTTCAAATGGTAAATCTGCCCACTGGCCTGTGAATAACGTTACTGGTCTGCTCATATTTTTAAGATTAAGTCATGCTAAGATAGGAAAAAGGTTTTCATCAAATCAACCTGTATTGGCAGAATTTGTTTACTTTGTACATATTCAATAACATAATTTTATGGAATACAATACTGACTTTCTTCTCAACAGGAGGACTATAAGAAAATACACACAGGAAGAGGTCGACAATGATCTCCTGAATGATCTCATTAAAGCTGGCTGTCGTGCCTCTACGACTGGTAATATGCAGGTATACAGTATTATAGTGACCAGGGACGCAGGCATGAAAAAGGAACTATTACCCCATCATTTTAATCAGAAAATGATTACTGAGGCACCAGTGATACTAACTTTCTGTGCGGATTTTAACAGGTTCAATAAGTGGTGTATTCTTAACAATGCCCTTCCGGGGTATGATAATTTTCTGTCATTCATGACCGCCTCCATTGATGCCATTATTGCGGCCCAGACAATATGTATGGCAGCGGAAGCCAAAGGGCTTGGCATATGTTATCTTGGTACTACAACATATATGGCGCAAAAGATAATTGAGGTGCTTAAACTGCCAAAGGGAGTTGTCCCGGTTACCACGATAACTTTAGGCTGGCCGGCAGAGCGGCCCGAACAGCCCGACAGGCTGCCTGCGGATGCAATTGTCCATAAGGAAGTATATTCTGATTATTCAGATTCAGATATTGTCAAATACTACTCCCAAAAGGAGAGTCGGGATGATTCCCTGCAATTTATACAAGAGAATAATAAAACTACTCTGGCCCAGGTATTTACTGATGTAAGGTATAAAAAGGACGACAATATCTACTTCTCGAAAACTCTTTTACAGGTTCTGAAGGATCAGGGCTTTATGAACCAGTAATCAGGTGGTTAAGTCCCTTTTCTAAACAGATGACCTACTGCTGCCTGTTGTGTAGGGGTAACTGACAGGTCGTTTATACAAATATGTTCCGGAAGAGAGGCACAAAAAAAGATAATCCCGGCAATATCATCCGCAGAAAGTACCTTCACTCCCTTATAAACTGCATCTGCCTTCTCTTTGTCGCCCTTGAACCGGACAAGAGAGAACTCCGTTTCAGCCATTCCCGGTGCAATATTTGTGACCCTTATGCTGTGCTTTAAGAGGTCTATCCGCATTGCTTTCGAAAGGGCATCAACTGCCGCCTTTGACGCACAATAAACATTACCGTTTTCATAGATGTCTTTTCCTGCGATCGAAGAGATATTGAAAATATGACCCAGGTTCCTGGCTGCCATTAATGGCGCAACCGCTCTGGTAACATATAGCAGTCCTTTAACGTTTGTATCGACCATCCTTTCCCAGTCGTCAATATCACCTTCATCAATATGGGAAAGGCCTGCCGCAAGTCCGGCGTTATTAACGAGAATATCGATTTCTTTCCATTCCGGCGGCAGTTTTTGTATTACTGACCCGACCTCAGCTCTTTTCCTGACATCGAAACTGAGCGACAGCACTTTTACTTCATTCTGAATTAATTCTTTCTCAAGCTCATCGAGGCGTTCCTTTCTCCTGCCCGTGATAATCAGCTTATAACCGTTCTGCGCAAATTTTACTGCAATAGCCCTGCCAAATCCGGCTGTTGCGCCTGTAATCATTATTGTTTTTGTCATGCTTCTGGAAATATTTCATGTAAAAGTAAAAATAATATTTGTACTTATATTTGACCTTTATTTCTGAAGAATGGCAGATTTAAACCCAAAGACTAAAAGTGACACAGGCCCCATGTTTGATTCTATTGCATGGCGGTACGATTTTCTGAATCACCTGCTTTCATTCGGCACCGACAGATACTGGAGAAGAAAAGCTGTTAATAAGATAAGGGAACACTGTCTGAATCCCATGATACTTGATGTTGCAACAGGAACCGGCGATCTGGCAATCGAAGCGGTTAAGCTTAATCCTGTGAAGATAACCGGGATTGATATCTCTGAGAAAATGCTGACAATTGGGCGACAAAAGATCAAAGCCAGGAATCTTGAAGATATTATTGATCTTATAAAATGTGATTCGGAAGATATTTGTTTTCAGGATAATACCTTCGATGCCTCTATGGCTGCTTTCGGTGTCAGAAATTTCCGGGATCCTGTAAAAGGACTTTCTGAGATGAGAAGAGTGATCCGGAAAAATGGAATTGTTGTGATACTTGAATTTTCGAAGCCCGACGGATTTATTTTTAAACATCTTTATAACTTTTACTTCGGAGTTGTTCTTCCTTTCACCGGTTCTGTTTTTTCAAAGGACAGGAAGGCATACAAATACCTTAATGAGTCAGTTATGAATTTTGCAGACAAGGAAAAATTCATTCAGATGATGA
>DOTV01000008.1:57489-67744 GCA_003520925.1 Bacteroidales bacterium
TCCTTTGTGTGACTTCGTGGTACCTTTGAGTTCCTTTGTGGTAAAATAAATCCATGAACCACAAAGGGTCACTAAGTAAATCACAAAGGCTCACAAAGTGAAAATCCAGCTATAACATGTTTGTTCAGCAACCCCAGCCATCAGAATATGTTTAATTTAGTCAAATCACCGCAAGAAGATTATTGAGAAAAAGACTTTTATATATAACGGTTGCAGGAATATTCCTCCTGTTTCACCTTGATTCATTCAGCCAGAAAGAGAAGCCGAAAAACGATTCATGGTACGATGATAAAAAGCTGCATTTCGGATTTAGTCTTGGCCTGAATCTGATGGATTTTGACATAACGCCAAACCAGGCTTATCTGAATCAGGATGGCTACTATCCGGAGGTAAGCATACTTAATCCGGGTATTAATATCCAGGTTGTCACCAATTACAGACCTGCCAAATATTTTGATCTGCGATTCCTCCCGGGTGTCTCCTTCGGACAAAGAAATGTTCGGTATTACGATTACAGCACTCAGGCTATAATAAATGAAAGCCAGAGGATTGAATCATCCTTTCTCGAATTTCCTTTTCTGCTGAAGTACAAGGGTGCCAGGCTGAATAATGTAAGACCTTATATTATTGGCGGCATAAATTTAAGGTACGACCTTGCTGGCAAAAAAGAATATGATGAAGACAAACAGGTTTACATAAGGCTCAAAAGATCTGATCTTTATTATGAATTCGGAGCCGGACTAGATTTTTACCTGCCTTACTTCAAGCTTTCAGTTGAACTTAAGACCTCACGGGGGATAAGAGATATAATTGTTCATGAGCCGGCTCAATATCCGCAATATGTGAATGCAATCGAAAAAATGCAATCGAGGATATGGGTCATTGCATTTCATTTTGAATAGAAATGTCAAAACTGATTCGGCTGAATGTCAGTCCCGAAACTGCCGCTGATGAAACGCTGATCCGCAAACTTTCAGGATCGGTTTCAGGGATACCTCCTTCCGGAATCTCCCTCCTCAGGATAATACGGAAATCAATTGATGCACGAAAACGGGATATAGTTGTCAATCTTGAAATTGAAGTCTTTTCAGGCAGTGATATTCCGGCACCGGCAATAATGCCTTTCAATCAGCAGAATGTGACAGACAAACCTGAGGTTATTATAGCAGGAGCGGGTCCGGCTGGCCTTTTTGCGGCATTAAGGCTCATTGAACTTGGAAGACGGCCGGTTATAATTGAAAGGGGGAAAGATGTGTCAGCCAGGAAAAAGGATATTGCAAGGATTAGCCGGGAGCAGATCATTAATCCCGACAGCAACTATTGCTTTGGCGAGGGAGGTGCAGGAACCTTTTCAGATGGCAAGCTCTACACAAGATCAAAGAAAAGAGGAGACAACCGCAGAGTACTTGAGCTTCTCTGCCTTCATGGTGCAAACGAGAATATTTTATATGAAGCCCATCCCCATCTGGGAACAGATAAGCTTCCCGGAATTATTTCAAATGTCAGAAAATCTATTACCGGTTCAGGTGGTCTTTTTTTACTTGAAAAGAGAATCAGTGAATTTATTCTCGACGGAAATAAAATCAAAGGGGTTGTAGTTTCAGGGAACGAAAAACATTTTTCACCGTTTTTAATCCTTGCAACCGGACATTCAGCCAGAGATATCTATGGGATTTGTAAGGCAAATGGAATCGGTCTTGAACAGAAATCATTTGCGATGGGAGTCAGGGTTGAGCATCCGCAGGAACTTATTGACAGGGCACAATACCATGGAAATGCCAGAGGAAAATATCTTCCCGCCGCATCTTACAGCCTGGTTAAGCAAATTGATGGAAGAGGAGTCTATTCTTTTTGCATGTGTCCTGGAGGTTTTATTGTACCATCTGCCACCTGTCAGGAAGAAATTGTGGTAAACGGGATGTCGCCTTCCGGAAGAAACGCTCCTTATGCAAATTCCGGAATTGTAGTGGAGATCAGGCCTGAAGATCTTATTAAATACAGTAAATCTGGAGTGCTTGCCGGACTTGAGTTTCAGAAAGAACTCGAAATTGAAGCCTGGAAGAACGGGGGATGTACCCAGAAAGCACCTGCCCAGAGAATAAGTGATTATATCGGAAGGAAAAATTCAGGGTCATTGCCAAAAGTCTCCTATTTCCCGGGAGTAACTTCATCACCTCTGCACGAATGGCTGCCACAAGCCATAGGTAATAGGCTGAGAGATGGATTCAGGCTTTTCGATTCAATGGTGAAAGGTTTTATAACCGGAGAAGCTGTTATTTTAGGTGTTGAATCGCGAACTTCATCACCTGTCAGAATCCCGCGTGATCCCGAAACATTTGAGCATATTGGAATAGCAGGATTATATCCCTGCGGGGAAGGATCAGGTTATGCAGGAGGAATTGTTTCATCGGCAGTCGATGGGATGAAGGCGGCAGAAGCGATTGTAAAAAAAATGGAAGAAAATTAACACTTTGAATAATCTTAGACAGAAAATCAGCTCATCCTTCTGGCAAATTCCGAAAAAACAACTGAGGCTGCCATTCCTACATTAAGAGACTCCACCCCATGGATCGAGGTGGTGATCTTTGGAATCATGAGCCGGGTCGTTATTAATGGAAACAGATCATCAGAAATACCCATCGACTCATTTCCAAAGAGGATTATACCTCTGTTTCCCAGTTTTAAATTGTATACAGATTCTCCTTCAAGATATGTCCCGTAAACAGGCAATTCTCTCTTCCTGGCCTCCTCAAGGAGTTGTTTAAGATCATAATATAATACTGTAACATTCAGAAGTGCACCCATCGATGCTTGAATGACTTTCGGATTGTAGACATCAGCACAGTTTAAGGAACAAATAATATATCTGAAACCAAACCAGGCCGCTGCCCTTATTATTGTTCCCAGATTACCCGGGTCCTGGACAGATTCAAGAGCTATAAGTAAATTGTCGGTAATTTTCAACGGATCAGGCAAACCAGCAGGAAATGAAACAGCTGCAATTGCATTGTGGGGTGTTTTAAGAGCTGACATTCTTTCCAGATCTTTCATGGAGGCAGGTTCAATTTCATCAATTGTTGCCTTTTCTATTGGCGAAAGCAAATTAATAAATTCTGGTAAGGCTGCAAGGAAATTAAGCCTGATCCCTGAATTCAGGTAGCCTTTCACCAGCTTTTCGCCTTCAATTATGTAAAGCTTTTCTTTCTCCCTGGCTTTTTTATCCTGCAACGATTGAATGTATTTAATCCTGTTTTTACTTATCATTGAATAATTTGTTTTTAAACTGGCATCTCTTTTGATTGGTTGATTTAATTAATATAGGGGTTGCCTGCTGAAAGTTAATTTTTATTATTGATATATTTGTTTCAGCCTTTGTGTACAAATTTTGGAAAAAAGCAGTTCAAATAAAAGAAAATTTTTCTTGAGGAGATTAAATCTCTTGTTTCTGCTTGTTCCTGCCATATATTCATGTAATCCGACCAAATATGTTCCCCAGGGTGAATCGCTTCTGAACAGTAATCACATCCAGATTGACAGGGAGGGGATCAATAAATCAGATCTGGTTCCCTACATAAAGCAAAAACCCAACAAACAGATCTTTGGTGCAAGGTTTCATCTCGGACTTTATAATTTTTCTAACCTCGAAAAGAAGAAATGGCCCCATGCATGGCTCAGGAACATTGGTGAAGAGCCAGTGATCTTTGACCAGTATGCTACTGAAAAAAGCAGGGAGCAGTTAGAGAATCTTATAAGATCAAAAGGCTTCTTTGACAGCCGCGTGACAGATTCAGTAAGGACTGTAAAAAGGAAGTCGGATGTATATTATAATGTTAATCTGAAAACACCATATACTATCCGGAACTTATATTATGAGATTGCCGATACAACCATAAAAAAACTGTTTGACTTTGATTCAACCAATTGCCTTATTCAAAGGGGAAAACCCTACGATGCAACCATTTTACAGGCTGAAAGAACACGCTTTGAACGATATGTTAAAAATCATGGATTCTACTCTTTTTCAACCGATCATATAGCTTTCAGGGTAGACAGTACAATTGGAAACAGGCAGGTAAATCTCTTTTATGAAATTCATAATTTCCAGAAAACAGACATTTATAACAGGATTACCAATGTTCCGCATCCAGTCTACCAGATTAAAAATGTTTACATATATACCGATTACGTACAGAAAGATGTTCTTGAGGGAGGAGAATCGTATATAAACAGCCTTGACACAGTGAATTACAATGGTTACTATTTCATTTCACAACAAAAGAAATCTCCTATTAAATACGATCTGATCCTTCGTTCACTATACCTGAAACCAGGTTCAGGCTACAGTATTTCAAATACTGAGCAGACGCAGAGTCACCTGATGTCTCTTAAGACTTACCGTCTGGTGAACATATTTTTCAACGAAACGGGTGTCCCTGATGGCAGCCAGGAATCCCAGTCATTTCTGAATTGCCATATTCAGCTTACTTTACTGAGCAACCAGTCATTCAATGTGGAGCTTGAGGGTACAAATACCGCTGGAAATTTAGGAGGAGCGCTTAATCTTATTTATCAGCACAAGAACCTTTTTCATGGTGCTGAGCAGTTCAATATGAAGCTTAAAGGAGCATTCGAGGCGATGACACAGCAAAATACAAAACTCCGCAGCACCAGGGAATATGGAATTGAAACTACCTTGCGGCTGCCAAGATTTATTGTCCCGTTTTTCAGGAAAGAGGGGTTCATTAAGACATTTAACCCCACAACAACAATACTGGCGGCTTATAATTACCAGGACCTGACTTTCTTTACCAGGACGATGGCAAACGCAACTTTCGGATATAACTGGGCAGCACGGAACTATAAGACTCATATTGTAAATCCGGTTCAGCTCAACCTGGTAAATATGATTAAAATCGACACCGGGTATCAGAAGTTGATCGACGCCTCTTCATACCTGGCAAACAGTTTTAAGGATGTTCTGATTCTTGGAGGCAACTATTCATATATTTATAACAACCAGAAAATTCAGAATTCGAGAGATTATTTATTTCTCAGGGTTAATGCTGAAGCTGCCGGAAATATGCTGGCGCTGGCAAGCAATCTTGCAGGTGCAGGGAAGAAGGAGGGGTACCTGAATTTTTTCGGACAGCCTTTTGCGCAGTATATACGTACCGATATCGATATAAGGTATAATATCATATTGAATGATGCAAGCTCCATCGTCTACAGAGGTTTTGCCGGAATAGGCATACCATATGGAAACTCAAAGGTAATTCCGTTTGAAAAGCAGTATTTCGGGGGAGGTGCCAACGGAATAAGAGCATGGCAGGTAAGATCTCTTGGACCGGGCTCATTTGATGTGCCTAAAGAGACTGTTTTCATTAACCAGACAGCGGACATTAAACTGGAAGCCAATGCTGAGTACAGGTTTAAACTATTCTGGATACTCGAAGGAGCCCTGTTCTTAGATGCTGGGAATATCTGGACCTTTAACGAGGATTCATCTCGTCCGGGAGCCATGTTCAGATTCAATAAATTTCTTAATGATATTGCAGTAGGTACCGGGACCGGATTCCGGTTCGACTTTAGTTTCGTTACTGCCCGGCTCGATATGGGGCTAAAACTCCGTGATCCTTCAATTGCAAACGGATCAAGATGGATTTTAATGAGCAGGAGGTATGATTTCAGGAATGATCTGACATTTGTTCTGGGTATCGGATATCCTTTCTGACCGGAAGGTTCTTTATTCCTTAAATATTTTTCAGTTTAATTTCAGTTTTATCCCGGAAATTCATATATTGCATTCAGTCTCACTGCGCTTTACATTTAAATGGATTCATTTAAGGATTTCTTCAGGAACTGGTTCGGGTATTCCAGAAGGGAAAGAAGATCGACTCTTATTCTGCTCAATATCATTGTAGTAATAATAGGTTTCAGGTATGTTTTCCCTTTTCATGAAGTCACTTTGAAAGAGATTCCGCTGGATTTACCTGGTCGCAAAGGCGACAGCACCTGGAACCTGGTCGTCAGTGAAACTTCTGTTAAACAAAAACAGGTAAAAACATTTTATGCTAAAAGAAGCCGTCTGGAACTCAACGGCTCTGATTCTGCCGCTCTGGTAACCCTTCCAGGGATAGGGCCTGTTCTGTCGGCACGAATTGTAAAATACCGGAATCTCCTTGGTGGTTACATGAGTGCTGACCAGTTAAAGGAAGTTTACGGACTTTCTGAAGAAACATTTAAGCTGATTTCGGCCCGGGTTTTTGCAGATTCGCTTACGGTAAAGAAGATCCGGATCAACGAGGCAGATTTCAAAACTTTGATAAGGCATCCCTATTTTCAGAGAACCGAAGTATCAGCTATCCTGAAGTACCATGAACTGAAAGGGAAGATTACAAGCATAAAAGATATGACAGAAAACAAGCTTATCTCAACTGAAACAGCAAAGAAAATAGGTGCGTACCTTGATTTTGGGCAATAATAAAAAAGAAAACATACACCCTTCCCAACCTTCCCAAAGGGCTACCTTTTGTGCACATGTTTCATAATAAACGCTTGTGTACTGGACGTATAAATCATAAATTATTTTAGTAATTATAATTACTGCCTTACATATAATAATTGTTGTGTTACAATATTTATCTTGTAACTTTTATTAAATAGAATCTCTATAATCTCCTTATTAACATATGATTACATGAATTGCCAGCATGATCCGGAACCCTGAAAGTGCTTAACAAAGGCACCACATTAGTGGTGCGATATGAATAACCCCCGGTAAAACCGGGGGCAGATGACAAAAACAGATTTCAAGCCCCGAAGGGGCGTAATATGGTTTGCTCTTAAGAAGAGCAAAAACCGTTTTTAGATTACGGTATCAGGTTTCGTGATTGATATTTTCCGCTATACATTTATTCAGCTCTTTCAGAGCTGGAAAGTGTTGGGGGTTGACTACCTCCGGTTTTACCGGAGGTTATTCATATACCGCCACTTTCGTGGCGAGAAGTCCCGTTGGGAACACCTGTTTGTATAATGATTTATTAATGAGGAATCTCCAACCAATAATCCGATTATGCAAGAAGAAGGATGTGTATAAAGAGTAACCCATAGGGGAGGGAGATTAAAATCATTTCCCCCTTGAGGGGAATATGAAAAGGGCTAATAATTGAAAATGTGGCCTTGGAAATTTTAACCAATATTTAACATCTCATTATTTTGAATCCATCAATAAAAGACCTAACTTTAATAAATCTCATTATGATGAAATTCTGCATCCATAAAATGTTAAATCCTTTAAATTAAGATTAAATGATAAAATTATTGCCTTAAATGTTTTGAAAAGATTTTTTCTATTTCTAACTTTGCGCCTCGTTTAAAAACTGAATTATTTATCATGATCATTGTACCATTAAAAGAAGGCGAGAATATTGAAAGAGCTTTGAAAAAGTTCAAAAGGAAATTTGAAAAGACTGGTGTAATCCGTGAACTGCGCTCACGTCAGGCTTTCGTTAAACCTTCTGTACGCCGGAGAGAAGAGATCAAGAAGGCTGTTTATGTTCAGAAGCTGCAGGAAAATGAGGAGTAATCCTCTGTCCTGTTTCTTTATTTAATACTAACATATAAGGAGGTTCCTTCATGGATCATAAGGAATCATTCTTACAGTATCTGAAAATCGAAAAACGGTATTCCCCACACACTGTAAGGTCTTACATTAACGATCTCGATCAGTTCGGTAATCATCTCATATTGCATGACCTGTCAGGCAGGGCTGAAGATGTTGTATATCATGATATAAGAGCATGGATAGTCTCTCTTATTGAATATGGTTATTCGCCAGTAAGCATTCACCGTAAGATATCTTCCCTGAGAGTATTTTACAGGTATCTGCGCAAAGAAGGTTTTACAAATAATGATCCACTTGAAAAGGTTGTCCTTCCAAAAATGAAAAAACGGCTGCCTGTTTTTGTAAAAGAGGGTTTACTTGACAGATTGCTTGACGATTATGATTTTGGAACCGACTTTAACGGGGTCAGAAACAGAACAATAATTGAAATGCTTTACCTGACTGGAATGAGAAGGTCAGAACTTACAGGTCTGCGCGATAGTGATGTGGATATTCCGGAAGCAACTGTTAAAGTAACCGGGAAAAGGAACAAGCAAAGGATAATACCGCTTCTCAAACCCTTTACATTAAGGCTGGAAGAATATGTTAGAGCCAGGGATATTCAATTTCCTGATCTTAAGGCTGATTGGTTTTTTCTGGGAAATAAAGGGAACAAGTTGTATGATAAATATGTTTATAATATAGTTAAGAAATATCTTTCAATTGTGACAACAATCGAGAAAAGGAGTCCTCATATACTAAGGCATACTTTTGCCACCCATATGCTCAATAATGGGGCAGATCTGAATTCTATTAAGGAATTCCTCGGTCATGCCAATCTTTCAGCCACACAGATATATACACACAATTCATTTGAAAAGCTTAGAAGAATATATAAACAGGCTCATCCAAGGGCTTAATTATTAATTAATTAAACAGGAGGTACTACTATGAACGTTCAGATTCACTCAGTGAGGTTTGATGCCGACAAAAAGCTTATTGATTTTGTACATCAGAAACTTGAAAAACTTACCCAGATCGGGGATGGAATTGTTAATGCTGAAGTGTACCTGAGACTTGATAACGATCAGGAGCGTAAGAATAAAATCAGCGAAATCAAGCTTGATTTGAGAGGGGCACCCTTGTTTGCAAGGAAGCAAAGCAAGACTTTTGAAGAGGCTACAGACCAGGCCATAAATGCTCTTAAGAAACAGATAACCAAGCATAACCAGAAGAAACGGGGTGCATGACCAGAACCTGTTCAAAAAAAAAATCGATTATTTTGATAAATGAATATTAATTTCATACATTTGCAGACCGATTTTTGAGGGTATTTAAAGCCCTGTCGGTGCGTTCTTTAAATTGCCGATGTAGCTCAGTTGGTCAGAGCAGCTGATTTGTAATCTGCAGGTCGGGGGTTCGAATCCCTTCATCGGCTCTTGAAAGAGTTATAAATGTGTGACTTAAGAGACAGACTCTGTTTCAAGGGGGAGATACCAAAGCGGCCAACTGGGGCAGACTGTAAATCTGCTGGCGAATGCCTTCGTAGGTTCGAATCCTGCTCTCCCCACTTAAATCAGGGCCGTCCGTTTCCTTCAGAATTGCAGACTAAGTTACGGACCTCTAACGGATGATATAAGCGGGAGTAGCTCAGTTGGTAGAGCATTAGCCTTCCAAGCTAAGGGTCGCGGTTTCGAGTACCGTCTCCCGCTCACTTTTTGAGGCCAGAGTAGCTCAGGGGTAGAGCACTTCCTTGGTAAGGAAGGGGTCGGGGGTTCAATTCCCCCCTCCGGCTCAACGAGACAAATGAATTTTAAACTGATATAATAAACCTAAATTTAATAAGCTTGGAGTTATGGCAAAAGAAAAATTTGACAGGTCGAAACCACATGTGAATATTGGTACTATCGGTCATATCGACCATGGTAAGACCACCCTCACAGCAGCCATCACAATGGTGCTTCACAAAAAGGGTCTCTCTGACATCAGGGATTTTGACTCAATTGATAATGCTCCCGAGGAAAAGGAAAGGGGTATTACTATTAATACAGCTCACGTTGAATACCAGACAGCATTACGTCACTATGCGCACGTGGACTGCCCCGGTCACGCTGACTATATTAAAAACATGGTTACAGGTGCTGCCCAGATGGACGGAGCAATCCTTGTCGTTGCTGCAACTGACGGACCAATGCCACAAACACGTGAACATATCCTTCTTGCGCGTCAGGTAAACGTTCCTCAGGTTCTTGTTTTCATGAACAAAGTTGATATGGTTGATGATGAGGAACTTCTCGACCTTGTTGAGATGGAAGTCCGTGACCTGCTCAATTTCTACAAATATGACGGTGACAATGCTCCTGTTATCCGTGGATCAGCTCTCGGTGCAATGAACGGAGAACCCAAGTGGGAAGAAAAAGTAATTGAACTGATGGATGCAGTTGACAGATATATCCCCATACCTGTTCGCGAAAACCAGAAACCATTCCTTATGCCTGTTGAAGATGTTTTCTCAATAACAGGACGCGGCACTGTAGCAACCGGACGTATCGAAACAGGTGTTGTTCTTACTAGTGATGAACTTGAAATGATTGGACTTGGCGCTGAAAAACGCAAAACAGTATGTACCGGTGTTGAAATGTTCCGTAAGAT
>DOTV01000059.1:0-3923 GCA_003520925.1 Bacteroidales bacterium
TCATATCCTCCGGTAACATAAATTTTATCACCGGAGTAAACAGGAGTAACACACATAATCTGTCCATTGTCGGTCGTATCTTTTTTCCCAAGTGCTGCCCTGTGGTTTATCTTCCAAAGTACAGAGCCGTCGGATGCATCAATACCAAAAACATACCTTGGGGAAACATTAACCAGAAGATTCAAACCGGGATATTCAACAAGAACCGGAGAAGAATATGAAGCGGGATCACCCAGACTGACAGTTTTCCATACCAGTTCGCCTGTGTTTTTATTAAGTGCGATAGTTGTTGTTTCATTTCCGCCCGGTGTAAAATATAATTTATCACCGTCAATTATAAGTGATTCAGCTATTCCCCAGGGTCCGTATTTACCCTTATAGGTTTCACTGGCTTTCACGGACCATATAATTTTTCCGGAAATTCCATCAATACATGCAATATCACCGAATCCGCTCGAGACATATACTTTATCGCCCTCGACAGTCGGCGTACACCTGCTTTCAGGATTTGATTCATTCCAGATACGTCCGTAAGGTGTCTGCCATTTTATTTTTCCATAGGCATCGAGCGCTATCAGAATATCGTTCTTATCATCATTGCCGGTAAGATATATTGAATTGTTGCCAAATGTAACAGATGAATTCCCTTTAGGTAATGTAATATTTGACCAGATCAGCTGTGGGCCCTCAGCCGGCCATGATTTTAACAATCCCGTCTCAGCGGAGACACCGGTCCTGTTTTCTTCCCTCCATTCACTAATGACCTGATTGTCAGATATAATTACTGGCTGACCAGAGTCCTGATTACCAGATCCTGACGCAATCTTCGGATCGGATGAAAATATGTAAAATACTCCATACCCGATTGCACCGATAATAATAAGAGTCAGAGCGATAATTAAAATTCTTTTCATAATTAAAGTAATAAATGCAAGACTTTAGATTTGTGACATTATTAGTTTTTTTGCAGGAGTGCAATTTACAAAAACAACCTGCAATAATAAAATAATGTGTCATTTAGCATTTCTAAAATATCCGATTTATATATTTTTAACAATGTTAACCAGATTGAATTTAAACTAAGAAATGTATAATTCCTTAACTCTCGCGAACCATCCATGCTTTGAATTCTGCTGCCTTATTCTTACTTACATAGATCCTTTCTGGGAGCTCAATATCGAGTTTGACAAGCAGCCGGCTGTCGAACCAGATTGTTATATTTTTAACACTTACTCTGGCAACTATGAATTGCTTATTTGCCCTGATAAAATCCTTCGGATTTAATGAGGCTTCAATCTGTTCCAATGTCCTTGAATAAGGAAATGACTTGCCATTATTAAGGTATATCACGGTGTTCTTATCCGTTGTATAAAAGCATGAGATCTCATTAAGATCAACGGGCTGCAAAGTATCTTTTACCGGTATCAGCAGCTTATCCTTAAATCTGGGTGATGGTTTCAGCTGCGTCAGGTGCGTCATCTGAGCCAGATACTTCATAATATCCTGCCGGTTAAGCTTCCTGAACTTATCCAGGGCACGATTCATATCCTCGACCTTGATTGGTTTAAGCAGATAATCAATGCTGTTGACTTTAAAAGCCTCGATAGCATATTCATCATAGGCTGTGGTGAAAATAACAGGAGTTTCAAGATCAATGCTTTCGAAAATGGAAAAAGCGGACCCATCGGACAAATGAATATCCATTAAGACCAGATCCGGGGCCTGGTTGTCTTTCAGCCAACGGATAGTCTGCCTGATACTTTCAGTATTCCCAGCAATCTGTAACTCAGGATCTATTTCAGACAGGATAGCCCTGAGATTCTCATATGCAGCTGTTTCGTCTTCGACAATCAGGATTCTCATTTTTAAGCCTTTTTCAAGGGAAGATAAACTGTAAATCGTTCTCCATCATTTTTAATCCGGATCTGACTGTTCATCAACAACATAAACCGGTTTTCAAGATTCTTCAGCCCGGTCCCGTTTGATTCATGCGGTGCCAGTTTAGGGAAAAGCGGGTTTGAAACCGATAGTTCCAGATTTTCGTTCAGACAGATATTTACCTCCATATGATGTTCACTATCGATTGTATTGTGCATTGCCACATTTTCGATAAGCGGAAGAAGCGAAAGCACAGGAATTTTCAGATCTCTTTTTTCATCCGGGACATTGATCTTGAAACCAAGCTTATTTGCAAACCTTACCTCCATCATATAAAGGAAGGCTTTTACAAACTCAAGTTCTTCACCCAGTGTTACCAGACCTTTTCTGTCACTCTGGAGTATATATCTGAAGACATCCGACAGTTTATTGACATACTCCAGTGCAAAGTCTCCGGGTTTTTTACGGATAACCGATGTAAGCCCGTTCAGCGAGTTAAAGAAAAAATGAGGATTGATCTGATTGGTAAGAGCATTATAGCGGCTTTCCAGATTCTCGATCCTGAGTTGTTCGATCTCCTGTTCTTTTCGCCTCTGTTCGGAATACAGATTGGCAACATGTCCGATGAGAGAGCTGAAAATAAACATTACAAAGAACTGAAAAACAAGTAATCCGGAGTACCATTCTTTTTTAGGGCTCAGTAGTAATGAAAAACAAACATATATCAGATAAGCAATTCCGGTTATCAGGAAAGCCTGGAGTAACCGTTTTGAAATAGCGGGTGTTTTAATTTTCCGTAGATTATATCTAATTAATATCCAGATAAAACCGGTAAAATACAGATACCTGAATATAAAAAACAATAAATGAGCAGTTTGCCTGGTCTCACCCAGGTAATTTCGCTCGAGTGAAAAGATGGATATGTTGGGATAGATTATAAAAACCGCAACAACGAGGCTTACCACCAGTAGTCTGTATGGTGAATACTTATCGAAAAAATCAAATTTAATAACCTCTCCGGTCTTATCCTTCATATCTCAAAGTTATACTTTATTAGATCACATGGCGACTCTGACACATAATAACCGGTTCTGATCACGGATCAGCAGCTTACCGCTTGAAAGAGCAAGAGGCGCCCAGTTCTGAGAAGGAAATCTTTGATCGCCCGAGTCTCCTTTCAGCAGTTCGGATGAAGCCACCGGTTTAAAAGCTGAAGGATCTGGTTCAACAAGATACAGCTTGCTTGCACCATCTGTTATGAGCAGCAATCCTTCAGCCAGAATAATGCCGCCTTTATCAAATAATGGAGCTCTCATTGTTTTCCATTTGACCTGACCGTCAATACTCATACAAACCAGGCCATCTTTACGCTCGTTTGTCGTATACTGGGCATAAAAATTGCCATTAACAAGAACCGGAGGCTGTGTATGGGCGCCAAAATCAGGATTCTTATACAATTCTTTGACGCTGTAACCGCCATCGGCTTTCTTTTCAATTTTTATCATTGCAGCACCGGCATTATAACCACCGGTTATTAGTATCCTTCCATCACCGGCATCAACTGCACCAGGTACTGGTATTCCGCATTGCCAGTTTGTATATTCCCAATAGATCTTCCCTGTTAAAGGATCAATTCCTGCTACTTTCCCGCCGCTGGCTTCTGATCCGCGACCAGCAGAAGCAGTAATCATTACCAGATGGTCCTCCTTACCAATTTTAACAAGTTCCGGACTGACATATCCGACCGGACCAAGTGACTTCGTAGTCCACTTAATGTTACCGGTAAGTTTGTCATAAGCCACAACACCTGCCTGAGGTGCCTGTGAAGCTAATATAAGCAGGTTATTGTAAACCAGAGGACATTGTGTGATTGCCCATCTTGGAATTTCACCCCCTCCGAAATCAGTCCAGACATTCTTATTCCATACCGGCTTATGTGTATTTATATCAATGCAATAAAGGTTTCCGTAAGGTCCGACCGAATAAATCCGGTTGCCGTCAATAGCTGGTACACTTCGTGAACCGGGGAACATTACAGATCCGGG
>DOTV01000059.1:4315-6988 GCA_003520925.1 Bacteroidales bacterium
GTCCAAAGAACATCAGGTCCTTTTTCAGGCCAGGTGCGCAAAATACCTTTCTGGTCCGATGTGCCATTCCTTTTGGGACCAAGATACTGAGGCCAGTCCTGCGCAAGGACATTCAAAAAACCTGCCATTAAAACAGCAAGGGTAACATAAATCTTAATCTTATTAATTTTCATTATTCTTTCCATTTTGTAGTTTATTTTTTTCGTTTAGTTACAAAAATCCTGCAAAATTTACACTAAATGGGCATTGGAAGCTGCTGATATGGCGCCATCAAGAAAAATTCTTACCTGATCACGAAACAAATCTTACCGATTGATCAATTTTGCGCTGCCACCCGAATATCTTTCACCATGTACCTTGATATTTGATGACGTTGTATTTATTTCCTGAAGTTCATCTGATGATAGATGTACATTTAAAGCTCCCAGGTTCTCTGATAGCCTATGAAGCTTTGTAGTACCGGGAATCGGAACGATCCATGGTTTTTGTGTAAGCAGCCATGCAAGTGCAACCTGAGCAGGTGTGGCATTTTTCCGCAGTGCAACAAGGTTCAGCATATCCACAAAGGCCAGATTTGCCTTAAGGTTTTCGGGTGAGAGGCGGGGAACAGTGCTCCGGAAGTCCTTACTGTCGAATTTTGTGTTCCGGTCCATTTTCCCTGTCAGGAAACCCTTCCCAAGCGGACTAAAAGCTACAAATCCAATGCCCAGTTCTTCGAGAACAGGGATAATTGCTTCTTCCGGTTCCCTCCACCACAATGAGTACTCGCTTTGAAGTGCTGTGACAGGCTGAACAGAATGGGCCCGACGGATAATCTGTACTCCTGCTTCGGAAAGACCGAAATGTTTCACCTTACCTTCTTTAATAAGGTCCTTTACTGCCCCAGCAACGTCTTCTATCGGTACATTGGGATCAACCCTGTGCTGGTAGAACAGATCAATAACTTCTGCTCTCAGCCTTTTCAAAGAAGCCTCTGCAACCTTTTTTATGTGTTCCGGACGACTGTCGAGTGCTGACGTACCAGTTGTGTCGAATCCAAATTTTGTGGCAATCACCACTTTCCCGCGAAAGGGAGTCAGCGCTTCGCCAACAAGTTCTTCATTAATAAAAGGTCCGTAAACTTCCGCAGTATCAAAGAAAGTGACACCGCTTTCTACTGCTTTACGGATAAGCGTTATCATTTCGTTCTTATCGGCAACAGTACCATAGCCAAAGCTCATTCCCATACATCCCAGTCCGATGGCTGAAACCTCCAAATTGCTTCTTCCCAGTTTGCGTTTTTGAATTGTAATATCCATGATTAGATGTTCTTAATTTTGTAGATTGTAAATTCAGTCAAAGATTAAATCAATTTTTCGACATGCAAATATCATAAAATCATGCGCTAACAGAAACAGAATATTGTTAAAAAAGTAAAAAGGCTTCCTGATCACGAAAAAAGAAGCATTAAACATTACTTTAATAATTTTTCGGTCACTGACTGTTTCATCCACCAGCAAATCATTTTTTAATATCATAAATTAAATGTCCAGTAATACTTAATGTTTTATATATTTTGTATCTTTTTACTATCATTTAATATATAATATAGTGTTTTGTTTTAATTTTATTATTCAATATATAAATATAATTATTAGTTTTGCAGTTTGATTTAAAGATTCGCCCCCTTCCCCCTAAAGGAGGTAAGAACTAAATGACAGTTTTAAAGTCCCCTTTAGGGGATATAGGGGCAATAAAATAAAAGGAATAATGATTTTAATGAAAGATTATGTGCGGAATAGTAGGAGTTTTTGATTTGAAATCAAATCATATGGAACTGAGGACAAAAGTCCTTAAAATGTCTAAAAAGGTGAGGCATCGCGGTCCCGACTGGTCAGGGATCTTTGACTGTGAAAAAGCAATACTTGCTCACGAAAGACTATCGATAGTTGATCCGCAATCAGGCCGGCAACCTCTCTATAGCAGCGACAGGAACCTGATACTTGCCGTGAATGGTGAAATCTATAATCACAAGGATTTAAGAAAACGCTATGAGGACACCTATGAATTTCAGACTCATTCTGACTGCGAGGTTATCCTTCCGTTATATCGTGATAAGGGTCCCTTATTTCTTGAGGAACTGAACGGAATATTCGCATTTGCTTTGTATGACAGTGAAAAGGACTGCTATCTGATAGCACGTGATCATATAGGTATAATTCCTCTATATATGGGTTGGGACCAATATGGTAATTTCTACGTTGCATCCGAGCTCAAGGCGCTTGAAGGCGTTTGTAATAAAATTCAGGAATTTCTTCCTGGGCATTACCTCTACAGCAGAGACGGGGTAATGAAGAAATGGTACACCCGCGACTGGATGGATTATAGTTCAGTGGAGAATAATACTACTTCAATTGAAGAGCTGAGATCTGCACTGGAAGCTTCAGTCCACAGGCAGCTTATGTCAGATGTACCTTACGGAGTCTTGCTTTCAGGAGGGCTCGATTCTTCTGTAGTTTCAGCTGTAGCAAAGAAATTTGCTCCAAAAAGAATTGAAACAGACGATGTTTCAGAAGCCTGGTGGCCCCAGTTGCACTCATTTGCTGTCGGACTAACAGGATCTCCTGATCTGGCAGCTGCACGGAAAGTAGCCGGTCATATCGGTACCGTTCATCATGAAATTAACTTTACTGT
>DOTV01000059.1:7247-11564 GCA_003520925.1 Bacteroidales bacterium
GGGGAGGGAATTGACGCAATCCGTGATGTGATTTATCATATTGAAACCTACGATGTGACGACCGTCAGGGCATCGACACCAATGTATTTGCTTGCCAGGGTTATTAAATCGATGGGAGTGAAGATGGTTCTTTCTGGTGAAGGAGCCGATGAAATTTTCGGTGGATATCTTTATTTTCACAAAGCACCAAATCCTAAAGCATTACATGAGGAAACAGTCAGAAAACTAAGTAAGTTACATCTTTATGATTGTTTGCGTGCAAATAAATCTCTTTGCGCCTGGGGTGTGGAGGGAAGGGTTCCTTTTCTTGATAAAGAGTTCATGGATGTAGCCATGCGTCTTAACCCGCGGGATAAAATGACCTCAAAGGATCGGATTGAAAAATGGGTCCTCAGGAAAGCGTTTGAGGATTACCTTCCTGCAAGCGTGGCCTGGCGGCAGAAGGAGCAGTTTTCGGATGGTGTGGGCTATAACTGGATTGACTCTCTTAAAGCGCTTACATCAAACGAGGTTACAGATGAGCAGCTGGCAAATGCAAAATACCGTTTCCCGATCAACCCTCCAATGTCGAAAGAAGAGTATTATTACAGATCGATTTTTTCAGAGCATTTCCCATCCGATTCTGCAGCATCATGTGTGCCTTCTGTACCTTCAGTGGCTTGCAGCACTGCTGAAGCGCTTGCATGGGATGCATCGTTTAAAAACAATATCGATCCTTCAGGCAGAGCTGTAAAAAATGTGCACGTCGATTCATACAAATAATCACCAAAAATGAATTTTTTTGACGGTAGAGACAGGTCTGAGACCTGTCTCTACCTGTTTTTCATAAAATTGTTTAATTTTATGACCATTGAAACCTGATAATTCCCCTTTCAATGGAAAAAGATGATTTTGATGATCTGAAAATTATTCTCTGGCTTATACTATTCCTGGTTTTCGGGATAGTGATAATTACCTGCAAGCCTGATTCACGCGAATACGTAATGACTGTCAATGGTCCGGAATCGCCCGGCAAAATGGGGATTACCCTCGAACATGAGCATATCCTTGTCGATTTCATCGGGGCAGACAGTACAGGATATTTCAGGTGGAACAGGGATTCGGTTGTAAAAAAAGTTCTACCGGTTGTTCTTGCGGCAAAGGAAAAAGGGGTAAAGACTATTATGGAATGCACTCCGTCATATCTGGGACGCGATCCCCTCTTGCTTAAAACCATTTCTCTGAGGAGTGGTGTGAATTTTATAACAAATACCGGTTACTATGGTGCAGTTAACAATAAGTATATTCCAAAAAACTTTTACAGTTTGAACGCGGAAGAACTGGCAGGAATATGGATAAAAGAATTTGAGGTTGGGATAGAAGATACCGGAATAAAACCCGGCTTCATCAAAATAGCTGTCAATCCTGATGACACATTGTCGGAGGAACACAGGAAGATCATCACCGCTGCTGGCAAAGCCCATCTTGAAACAGGTTTAATAATTGCTTCTCATACAGGTCCTGATAAACCCGCCTTTGAACAGATTGAGATACTGAGAAAAGAAGGGGTCGATCCATCAGCTTTCATCTGGGTGCATGCGCAGCGCGGAACCCTGGAAGGTAATATCAGGTCTGCAAAAGAAGGAGCCTGGATCTCACTCGATAATATTACAGAGAGAAATAATATTGATCCGGGGGCTCCGTACAGCATCGGCTGGTATGCTGAGAGGATAGCTGAATTAAAGAAATCCGGTTTGCTTGCACGGGTACTGATTTCCCATGACTCAGGCTGGTTTGATCCGGCAAAACCTGGGGGCGGGACAATAAACGGTTATACTGATATTTTTAATTATCTGATTCCTGCTCTCAAAGCTAAAGGGTTTACGGAAGATGAAATTGATCAGATCCTGGTTAAAAATCCGCGGGAGGCTTATAAGATTAAAATTCGCAGGTTATAAGTATGTTAGCTATCAACCATCAGCCATCACCTATCAGCTATCAGTAAAAATATTTTAAATTCCTAATCACAAATCACTAATCACAACCATGAAGCCGCAGATCCCCGCCACCTTATGTGCTTCCCTTGCGCTGGTGTCATGTTCTCAGGCAAATAAGGAGAAACCCCTGCCAAACATAGTGTACATCCTTGCAGACGATCTTGGTTATGGTGATCTGAGATGTTATGGCCAGCAGAAATTCAATACCCCGAATATTGACCGCCTGGCTCAGCAGGGAATGCTTTTCAGGCAGCATTATACCGGTTGCACCGTCAGTGCCCCGTCGCGTTCATGTCTTATGACAGGGCTTCATACCGGACATACACCGATCAGGGGAAACAAAGGCTGGGAACCTGAAGGACAGTGGCCCCTGCCGGCAAAATCCCTTACAGTGGCTGAAATGCTGAAAGCTAAAGGCTATACTACAGGCGCCTATGGTAAATGGGGACTTGGCTATATTGATACTGAAGGAGACCCAAATTCCCAGGGATTTGATGAATTCTATGGCTATAACTGTCAGAGCCTGGCACATAATTACTATCCTGACCATCTATGGCATAATCATGAGAAAATCCTTATACATGAAAATGACAGCAGCAGGAGAGGAGCCTACAGTAGTGATCTGATACATGGTAAAGCTCTTGAATTTATTGAAACGAATAAGGATAAACCTTTTTTTCTGTTTTATCCGACGACAATTCCTCATGCAGAGCTTTTTGCAAAAGAACAGTACATGGCAATGTACAGGGGAAAATTTCTTCCTGAAAAGTCATTTAAGGGAACAGATGAGGGTCCTGATTTCCGGCTCGGGCCTTATGGATCACAACCTGAGGCACATTCAGCTTTTGCTGCAATGATCACACAACTTGATGATTACGTAGGAGAAATATTATCAAAACTGACGGAACTGGATCTTGAAAAGAACACCATTGTAATATTTGCATCCGATAATGGACCTCACCTTGAAGGAGGTGCCGATCCCGACTATTTCGACAGCAACGGACCGCTCAGAGGGTATAAACGTGATCTGTATGAAGGTGGTATTAGAACTCCAATGATAGTCAGATGGCCGGAAAAAGTGAGGTCAGGTTCCGTTTCTGACCATGCATCAGCCTTCTGGGATGTTTTGCCAACGCTGGCCGAAATTACCGGTTCTGCAATTCCGGAAGGTATTGACGGGATTTCATTTCTTGCGGAATTGCTTGGAAAAAAGCAGAAAAAACATGAATATCTTTACTGGGAATTCCATGAACAGGGCGGTAAAACAGCTTTAAGAATGGGTAACTGGAAAGCTGTGAAACCGGATATTAACAAGGTTCCTCAAGGTGCAACGGAACTGTATGACCTTTCGAAGGACGAAGGTGAAACCAGTGATGTTTCTGCCGCGAACCCGGAGATTGTAATGAAGATGGAAGAGCTTATGAAACAAGCACATACATCTTCAAAAGTATTCCCATTTTCGTTTGAAAACGACAAATGAAGGCTTCGTGTCTTTGCGTCTTGGTGGCCATTCTTTTATGCCGCCAAGACACAAAGGCACAAAATATTAAAAATTTGAATGATTTAAAATGAATATAAACCTCGTTACCGGTTCTCTCGGACTCTTATCTGTTGCCCTGCCACAACCTGTCAATTCCCAGTCACCTGAAAAACCCAATATTATCATCATCTATGCCGATGATCTTGGTTATGGGGATGTAAGCTGTTATGGTGCAACCAGGCTTAAAACTCCTAATATTGACAGACTTGCAATTCAGGGACTCCGGTTCAGGAATGCACATTGTACTTCTGCAACCAGCACTCCTTCGAGGTATTCATTGCTTACCGGAGAGTACGCATGGAGAAGAAAAGGAACAGGTGTCTTACCAGGTGACGCTTCAGCCATAATACTTCCTGACCGGATCACACTTCCCTCAATTTTAAAAAATACAGGTTATACAACCGGCGTTGTCGGGAAATGGCATCTTGGACTGGGTCTGGTCGGAGGACCAGACTGGAATGGTGAAATCAAACCTGGTCCTACAGACATAGGATTTGATTACAGCTTTATAATACCTGCTACGGGCGACAGAGTGCCATGCGTTTTTGTCGAGAACAGAAGAGTTTCCGGACTTGATCCCGCTGATCCGATCACCGTAAATTACATTGAAAAGACCGGAAACTGGCCAACAGGGAAAGAGAATCCCGAACTTCTGAAGATGCACCCCAGCCACGGCCATGATATGACCATAGTAAACGGAATAAGCCGTATCGGTTATATGACAGGCGGCAAATCGGCTTTATGGACCGATGAGGATATTGCTGATGTTTTAACAGCCAGGGCCGTTAAATTCATTGAAGA
>DOTV01000167.1:0-9754 GCA_003520925.1 Bacteroidales bacterium
GGTGTGTTCATATTAAAACAATGACAATACTATTTGATTCTAAATCAATCGTCTTCTCCTGTCTTTTCACCATCTGAATTAAAATTGTAAATTATCATTCCGAAGTCAGTAATTATAAAAAATAACACTGACAATAAGGGGAAATCCAATAAATCCAAACAACAAATTTCTGAATCAGGGTATAAAAAACAGGATTTATCTTGTTACCCGGAAATGAGTATTTGAATACCGGCATATGTCAAATGCCGATACAAAAGATCATTCAAAATAAGTATAGGTTCTCTCCTCTATTACAACATTTCCTCTGTCATCCTTGACAACAGCTTTTGTCCAGTTGCCTTTCTGGTCGTATTCATAAGTAAAATAATTCGAATCCGTGACCTTTTTATCCTTATCATAGAATTTCAGCTCGGACATTTTTCCTTTTTCATTATATTTTACTTCAGCGGCACCATCAAAACCACTGGAAGGCATAATTGATTCTCCCCGGATGAACTGGCCATTATCATTATACAAATAAATCCCTTTCATTCCGGGAACATTTTTATAATCATAATATTGACTGATAACAGTATCTTTACCTGAAGCAATATAGTAAGTATATCTGGCAAGCAATGTATCTGCAACAGGACGATATGCTGATAATTCAACAATCTCTCCGTCTGCATTGCATTTAAGTTTATGGTATACTCTTAAAGTATCCCTGCTGATGCGTTTTGCTGAAGCTAATGCATTATTCTCCTTGCCCATTTCCCATTTGGTGACGGAATTACCATTTTCATCAATTAAGTTGCAGCTTAATAATGTTCCGTTATTATCAAAGAGAGCTTCAAAGTCATTGGTCCAGTTTAATGAATCCCGGTCTTTAATTGTAATGGGATTACCTTTTTTAAAGGTACTGCCCTCAGGAATTGCCCAGTAGTTTTTTTCGACCACCTTTTCGACTTTACCGATAAGCTTTTCAGGGTAACTGCCGTAAGGTGTATAATCTCCAAGTTTTGTGTAGCTGGCAGGGTTATTATTTTTGCAGCCTGTGGCAACAAAAATAAATGCCATTAAAAGAAACAGAAGTTTTCTCATAAGACATAAAGTTGGTTTTAAGACACTAGATTTTGAAAATGAAAATCATTACCGTAATCAAAATTAAACCATTAAAAAGACGAAGTCAATTTTATTTTAGCAAATGCCCCGGGCTGCTGATTTTCGAGTGCTAATATTAAAAATATGTAGTTTATCCCAGGTTATACGGAGTACTTTATTTAGAAAAAGTACCTTCATCACCTCCTTGACGGTTCATCGGATTGTCGCCATTATTTTTCCCCTTAATTCCCAGTAAAAATTTAAGATTTTCCAGAGCAATTCTTCGATTTGTTCTTCTGTCCCCGGGATTCTTTGGCATATATCTTCTTGCCCGATAATCTCGTACCCCGTTTACAAAAAGCATCACAATAACAATACACACCCAAACACCAAATAACCATTCTCCAGGAATATCTCCCATGGGTAAATAATTAATTTTTTGTTTTTCCGGTTCTGCTCCCAAATATAAAATCCAATGCCGGCCATAGTTGAGTATGATAACCAAAAGGATAATCACCCCACGAAAACAAGTAGCCTCCTTTTATCCGGAGGGAGCCCTTTGCCGACCACATAACGGAACCTGAATTTTCAATAAAAATATTGTCACTTGTACGGGTTATCAGAATGATCCGGACCAATTGTTCAAAATACAGGTTCTTCGCAATTGTCCCTTTGAATGAAATCCCCGATTTTATTGACACACCTTCATAGTATTGAGCCATCCTTTGATAAATATTGGGGATATCAATTGATGACTGATAATCAGGTTTCCCGTTTCTCAGGGTAAATGAGAAACCTGCAAATGCATTTGCGATTGAAGATTTCCCGATTTGTTTTGAAGCGATAATTGTATTTGACACATTAACCATAAACGGGAAACTGAACTGTGGCGAAATCAATCCCCCCGTGCCTTTGAAACTTACTGCATTTAAAAATAAAGTCGGATAACTAACCGAGCTCTCGGTTGCAACATTAACTCCTTCCCCTGATCTGACTGAAAACTTAATTCCCCCATTGGGGAGAATGGGCATCAGCAAACCGTAAGACCTGACCTCAATCTTATTCTTAAGTCCCAGTCGGAAAGACTGAAAAATCCCGCTTTCCCATTTTCCTGCAGGAAGAAGAAACGCAGTATTGTCAGTCCATTTTTCAGTGATCAGGTTTTCCTGTGAATTAACAATGACGGTGAAGCTGAAAAAGAAAAACATCAAAAGAATCAATCGGTTCCTAACCTCAGATTTTGTTGTAATTTGGCTGATTGTTTTCATGATCTAATTTCTTTTTAAGATCAACTCCCCTCCAACAGGTGCATGGTCAGATTCCAGTGTGAAGTCCTGTCGCACAAATGATGCTCCACTCCGCCAGCGATTATTTGTGAAAAGATAGTCGAGGGTTCTGTCCCAGAAGTGTCCCGGACGCGTTGTATGAGTGAAATAAGCCTCCTGGTTGGATAGATACTGGCCCGGGGTTATAACGCTCTGGTACGAATCATAAAGAGACACGATCCACTCTTTTTCGGGAGTGTAATCACAACCAATCTTATGCATAGGGTCATTGCCCTGTTGATGGAATGACTCACCAGGGCACATATCTTCGATGCAGTAATCAGTTTTATCACTTCCGGGGGGCAGCGTGTTCAGATCTCCACCCGCAACAAAGAATTTACCTGATTCCGACATAATGTCAAGTTCTTCTTTAAACTCTTTAAGGTTTTTAAACTTTGTATCGTCGGTGGCAAACGCCGATGCATGTATATTTAGAAGAACCAGATCCTTATACCCGGGAATTTCTACAGTTGCTTCCAACATACAGTAACGCTCATAGAAGTATCTCTCAATGGCAATCTGATCCTGTCTCCTGTCGAGCTGGAACCTTTTTGCATCTTTCAGTTTCCACCTCGACAGAATAGCATTTGTCTCCTCAATTCTTCCCAGACCATCACTTGGCACGAATTGGGCTTTCCATTGTAAACCGAAAACAGCATAATTAAAGTCAGTTTTATCAAGGAGCCATCTTAGCTCATTGACATATGCAGAACGGGAGGAATTGATATCAGCCTCCTGAAGCAGCAGGATATCAGGATTGACCTGCCTGATCCTTGCTGCTATCAATTCAAGATTGGCTAATATCTCTTCTTCCGAATAGATAACCTTGTAGCCACATGCGTCACCGAACCAGGGACCCCTGCCAAAACCGTACCTGATATTCCAGGTCATTACAACAATTGAGGAATCAGGAATCAAAGCTTCCGCTTTCTGGTCCTTTTCTATATACCCGCCTTCTTCCACTTCTTTAAAACCGGTTGCAGGCATTTCACATGACCTGCTAATGACCAGAAAAACTAAAAGTCCTGATGCGAAGAGAAAGAACTTTAGTTTTTTAAATCTTTTCATAAAATCAGGTTTATTTTTCATCAGTAATAATTTTGATTTCAATGGTCTGATTGAACCGCACATGATTGGAAATTATATTCAAACTTGTTTGAGTATTTTGGCAATCATGTGGGTTTCATAAAATCAAAATAGCGGTTCTGTTCACCCGCAGAAGTGACTCATCTTTATTGCTATAATCTTCTCTTTTTGCCTCAACAATCTTATTTATCTTCTCCGGAAATTACTATTTGAGAATTTAGCTGTAAGTTACACCCTTATAACTCCGAAGTCAAATAAATCTGCTTCACCTTATAATCTATTCAGGGACATCTGATTTAAACAGGATTGAGCGACTGAAAGCTACCTTTGGTCTTTCTGAAATTTTAAATCCTGTGTGTTCCGCCAGCTTTGTCATCGATTCAAACGCTCTTAAAGGAACATGAAATTTAGGCTCAATTATGAAGAGAGTTCCATCATTCTTAAGAGATGATTTCAATTCCCTGAAAAGTCTGTCCTGATCAGGTACCTCATGAACCATCCAGAATGCCAGAATAAAATCGACTTTTTGCGAAATGCCGATCGTATCTTCCCTGCATTTATGTAATTCAATTCTTTGTTCCAGATCTGTTCCCCCGATTTTCACGGCAACCCTGTCAAGCATCCCCTGCTGAAGATCTGCCGCAATGACTTTCCCTCCTAAGCCTGCCAGTTTCGCCAGCTCAATTGTAAAATAACCAGGTCCGCAACCCAGATCAAGTACAGTCATCTCTTTTCTGACATACGCTTCAAGTATCTTCGCTGGTTTGTGAAACAGCCTTCTTATTGAATTGTCAAGACTACCAGCTAACCCAGCCGGACAGACATATGGATGCTTATTTCGGATCATTGAATTAATATTTGAACCGTATCCAAAGATAGGTTTTTGCAATCAGAAGGTAATCACCATTCTATCAAACCATTCCCAGATCTGAATATGCTGCCTGAAGCAGTGTTCTTATTGATACACCATAAGGACATGCTGATTCACATTTCCCGTCACAACCAGCACATTTCTCCAGCTTAGCTCCTGCAAGCTCATTATATTTCTGCATTGCATACTTCTCCCTGCCCTGCCCCAGATAATAATGATGATACCGCATGATCGTATTTACCGGAATCTTATAAGGACACTGGCTTTCACATATCCCGCATGCGTGCCGGCAATAAAGGTGATTGCAGTTCTCTTTCAGCCACTTCATGTCTTGGGTGATGCCGGCATTCAGTTTGATTCCCGATAAGGAAATATATGGATCTATTTCATCAAAGGATCTCAATGAAATGAATACCGAGCTTACTGCAGGATTATCGAATACGAATCCGACAGCTGCTTTTCTTCTTGCAGAAGGATCCGACAAACCCACCTTGCCAAGGTATTCTTCTCCTGCTTTCTGTCGTTCCATGGCTGATTCATACCTGTACTTCATGTTTTCGGAAACCGGACTATTATTCTCCTTCAGCTTGTTCACAGTATTAATAAGCTCAAGGTACCTGCCATTGAATGGATCCGTTTTCATAAGGGTGGCACCCACATTCTTCTCTGCACAAGCCTTAAGTATCTTATTCCCCATCTCCTGTTGCACATAGTTGTAAACAAAGAGAACATGGTCAAACCTTCCATCCTCAACAGCTCCACAGATTATCTGCTCCATATTTTCCCGGGCCGCAGAGGGATATTCCGAACCATGACAGGAGATTCCGCAATATTTAACCCTGCCTTCACTTTTCAGCTGATTGAAAGCTTCATGGAATTCATTGTTTTTGAACTCTTCCTGTGAAGATGGATTCCAGTACATCATCCCATCAAGGTAATCACTGTTGAGCCTTTCAATGCATTTTCGGACTCTCAGAACTATGTCATCCTTCTTATCACTTTTTGCGATAATGAATTTGCTGTTTATAAAAAGTGATTCCCTTTTGAATCCCCTTATGCTTTTCCCGACAAGTATCTCATTGTTCCCATTGCCATAGAACTCAGCAGTATCTATTATATTTACTCCTGTATCAAGAATAGCCTTCAGGAGGTTTTCATCGTTTATCATAACCGGACCGCAGCCAATGTCAGAAACCCGGAAGCCGGTCCGGCCGAGAGTTCTGTAGTCTTTAATTTTAGATTTAACAGTATCCTGAGGGTATGAGTTTGCAGGAATTATTCCTGTTAATCCTGCACCGGCCAGTGCAGCTGTTGAATTAGCCAGAAATTTTCTCCGGCTTACTTTTATTGATTTCATATGTTTTTGGGTATAATAGAATTGTAAAATAGCATTTTACCTCCACTTTAGTTTGTTGAACATCAAATTTCTGAAATAATTCAACCCGTGTCAATTAAATTTTAAGCAACTGCATAATTCAGGTTTTAATCTTCATCTTGGGAAACGAATAACCTTTACTATTTATAGCCGTCCCAAAGTGAATAACATTTTCTGGAGTTGACTGCTTGTTGTTTCCAAATGTATGATATTCTTTGTCAGACCTCCTTTTGAAGTGGTCAGAGAAGATCGGATTTTTCAAAATCAGACAGTTACGATACCGTTTTTTCTGGAAAATATAAAGTATTTAATCAGTACTAAACTAAGATAGTGTGAAATAGATTGTTTGTTTCGAAAACCTTGCAAGTTCTAAAGTAGCTTTGAACACAATGTGTCATGCAATTGTAAAAAGGAATATTCTAGATTTAGTATTTCTTTACACTAAAAATTTGGGAATGAGATAAACACTAATCTTTCCCTAAAATAATAAATATTCCAGGGCTTGTAGTCCGTGCCATTACTGTTCCCGCTGATTTATCCCACGCTGTTGTGACATCAACAAGACCATCTTTAACCTTCTGCAACACTCTTATGGAGGAGACCTGATTTTTAAATTTTAACTCTTTAATATAGAATGTCAAGTCTATAAATCCATCTGCTCCAAGCTCAGCGTCAAAATTTAAATTATAAGTCATAAATGGCCAGCTGGGGGAGAATTTTGAGGAATTAGGAAATACTTTATAATCACTTTCAATATTGAGGCTGATTTCTCCCGGTTTCAGTACATTCGACATTCCACCCCAAACCAGTCCCCCAAGATCGAAGTTATTTAACTTTGTCCCTGTAATTTTTTGTCTGGTAAGCTTAGGGAGCCTTAAATCAAGTTCAACTGCATTCAGAACCTTCATCAGTGGGATCGAAGTAAGGAAGTTATTTAAATTCGTTTTCCCGGCCTCTGGTCCCTGCTTTTCAATCATGCTTAGTAATTGATCCCGGAGCTCTTTATTAAAATTGATCTTTAATGGTATACTGGCTATTAAATCCCGGAATTCCATTATGACTCTCTCCTGCGATTGGATACCGGTTCCGAAATTCCCTATTCTTTCAAGAATGTTGCTTAGTCTTCCCATGTATTCAGGAAATCCATGTGATCCGCTTTCAGGAGAATGCGGACCTCCGGGGCAACCCGGAAATCCCAGCGGACACCATGGCATACCATCTTTAACCAGATCGGCCAGGGGACCCCAGGTTGGGGTTAATTCGAGTCTCCAATAACCGGGATAAATCGGTAATAAATCCACATTAGGTGAAGCATAGGTTATATCATTAATAAATCCAATATCTGAGCCAAAAGGTCCAATCTGTGTAACCTCACCTGTAACTTTGTTTATACTCAGCAGATTAAAACCATCGGTTGCATAAAGTTTCCCATTATCATCGAAGGCTATCCCTGTAAGCTGGCTGTTCACAATTGCAATGTCTGTCTCCAGGTAAGATGAACTTGCATTCCTGCTGACTGTAAAAAGCCATTCGTCCTGATTATTTTTTCTCCCGACCCCATATAAAATCTTGCTGATGGGATCTGTATCAAGTCCATGAATAGGTCCTTTATTTATAATCCCAATACATTCCCCGGATTCACCTGTCTCAGCATTCAATCTGTAGAAAAGCGATGTCGGAGAACCGTTATTTACGGAGTAAAGTGCATTTTCTCTGGAAAAATAGTCCAGCTCATCTTTGTAGTTAAACTGGCTCCATTCCATTGAACTGGTTCCATCGTCAGGATCGATGAAATAACCCAGTGATGGATATCCAGAACCGTTACTGGATAAAAATTTATCCGTTTCAAGAATGTATTCCAGGACACATGGAGAATTTATTCCCGTATTATTTCCGAGCAGATTGGCATCTCCATTTTGGCCATTGATTTTGACAAGATATCCGGAATTGGGGGGATCCATTATTATTCCGAATAATCCTTTGGTTCTATCAGAAGACTTCTTGCAGGCGTACTTCAAATGTTGATTTGTTGCATCAAAGTAGCTGAAGTGCGGATTATTTGATTTATCCACAGCTATAGAGGAGAACCGGCCAACATCACCTGGTTCGTCAACAATCCTTATATTCCATAAACCTTCAGTTTTAAAAGCATACTTCAGATTTCCATTTTCTGCATCATAATAGCTTATATGAGGGTTATTAAACTCATCAAGGTCAAGTGAATTATACCTGCCTACATCACCTGAATTATCAACAATTTCGATGCTCCAGCCAGTTGATGATCTTTTTGCATATTTAAGATGCCCTCCATTCTTATCGTAATAGCAAATCTGTGGAATGTTGTCCGTTCCGACTGACAATGAAACGAATTCGCCTGCATTTCCTGAGCCATCGACAGTTTCGAAATTCCATTTTCCATCACCTGTTGGTTGATTGATGGAAACCTGGGTCAGACATCCGGAACCCACACAATTCTTCGTTGCGTACTTAAGAATGGCAGTTGTTCCTGCAACATCTATATAAGCTATATGAGGTTCATTGCCATTATCAAGAGCTAAAGAAATATCTTCCATCCACCTGTCTGAGGAACAAACAATTTCAGTCATCCACCCTCTTCCATAAGGATCAATAGGAATATAATCTGAACTATTCTCGAATATTGCCAGCTTCAGGTTCTGATCGTTATTGTCAAAATAAGCTGTTATAGGACAGTATGCCATGTGCTCCAGGACAATTGAAGTGGATTTACAGCTCGCCATATCTGCCGAAGGCCCGGTTATCATATCAAATGGACTGTTTACCGATTCTTTATAAGCCAGCTTCAGAAAATTATTGCCATCATAAAAATAACTTATACTTGGCTTGTTAATGATATCAGTGACAATTGATGTGTTTTTTCCGACATCTCCGGGAATATCAACTGTTTCTATCTTCCAGATTCCATCATCGAATCTGGCGTATTTCAGATTATTACTATTAGCGCCATAGTAGTAGCTAATGTGCGGCTTGGATTCCAGGTCAACAGCAATTGAGGAATACTGACCAGCACCGGCAATATTATCAACGGTTATGCTGGTGAACTCCTGAGCGGCAATCCTGATAGTGAAGAATAAGTTAAGGAATACGAAGAAGATAATTCGTGTCCTGAATTTTTGTTTCATAAATATTAAATATTAGTTTGCGGAGTAAGTCAAAGCATGGTTTTCAATCATCATTTAAACGTGAAAGAAATCAAACAAAGAAGTTATATCACAAAGCATATTCATTACCTATTGCCCTGTAATTCCAATATAAAATCCTATTCACTTTAATAACAATATAAGTAACCATGGTTACACTGACCATATCAAAGTTACAAGACAAACCCTATACAAGTCAAATTTTTTTTAAAAGGTCTGTAGATAATATTTATTTTTCAGCTGATTTAAGGAGATGGAAGAAATGGACTAGTCTCAAAATCGTTATCATTACCCTATTATAGCAAAAACCGATCGAACTGACCAAATTACACCGGCAAAACTGGTGTTTTTATATTTTCTATAAATCTTGGAATTAACCCCGGCCTTAAATGGTCAATTTGTTCTGGTGAGAGGGTATCTGAGTCACCGGCCTTTCCAGCTTTATCTGAACGGCGCATTCACTTTAGAATAGTGGAATCTTTGTCAAGTGAATTCTCCCAGGTGCCATTTGATGTTCCTTTTCCCGATTTAATGCTAAAATTACCTGCCCCGCTTAATTTTTTTCCGTTGATTGTAACTGAACCATCAATCGTGAGGGTATAGGGGACACTTCCTAAAATGATTTCTAAATCATATTGATTATAGGTAAATGTCGTGCCATTTACTTTGGCAGTTACTGACTTTCCGGAACTTTCAACTGAGATATCTGTTGAACTGTTTTTGATTAATGCTATTGTGACAATATCAGAAACAGTTTTATTCAATGATGGATAACCTGTAAAAGTATAAGATTTTGTTCCGGTCCATTTGCCTACAAATTGATTTCTTGGATCATCAG